>MWCY01000011.1 GCA_002070275.1 Candidatus Hydrogenedentes bacterium ADurb.Bin170 | reverse complement strand
GACTCGGTACTTCTTCAATGCATTTTTTAAGCGTTCTCCAGCCATATTACTATCTCCAGGGTTACTGAAATCCTGTTAAGATTTTATATGGCTTGACGTATCTGCTTCCGGTAACATTATAGAGGGCTTGATTCGGGCTCTGTGAATGAAAGCGTACCATGATATACTTTGAGGACTGTGTGCGGTGCGGCAGGATCCTTTTCTGCCATTTTGCCGCTGCCTTCTTCCTATCCATTCTTATTACGGAGACCTGTATTTATGAGCGTCCGACTGATAGTGTCTGATGTAGACGGGTGTATTTCTTCCGAAGAGTCGTGTGCCTGGGACGGCGAACTTTTCCACACTTTTGCGGAGCGCTGCCGTCGTGCTTCTTCAGGAGAAAGCACGCTGGCGCCGCTCACCCTGTGTACCGGCAGACCGCAGCCTTATGTGGAAGTGTTGATGAAACTGCTGGACATATGTTTCCCGGCTATCTGCGAGTCGGGCGCGGTAATCTACCGGCTGGACAGCAATCTCTCCAGTTTCGCCTCATCCATCACAACAGAAATGATTCAGGGGCTTCACCGGGTGCGGGATTATATCACGGCCGAGATTCTGCCTGCCGTTCCCGGGCTGCTCTATCAGTTCGGCAAAGAAGCGCAGATGTCGCTTTTTTCTGAGGATCCTTCCTGCTTTGCGGCGGTGATACCGAAAATCCACGCCTTTGCTGATACCGTGCCGGGGCTTCGGCTCAAAATTTCGCCGAGCCAGTTTTATCTGAATATTGATCTTGAAGGGGTGACCAAAGGATCGGCGATCCGGACGCTGGCGGAAGAATTCGGCCTCCGCCGGGAAGAGATGGCGGGCATCGGTGATACACTGGGCGATCTGTCCATCCGGGAATCAGTCGGATTTTTTGCCTGCCCGTCAAATGCGGTTCCGGCGTTGAAGGAAGTGGCGGATTACATTTCACCTTTTCCGGATCTGCGGGGCGTCCTTGATATTCTTGATCACCCGAAAATGCAGCGGCATTAAATGGAAGGAATAACAGTAATGACATATCCGGGTATGGACAGACGGCATTTTCTTTACAGTGCGGCGGCGGGTGTCGGTCTGGCGGCGGCTTTACAGGGTGCGGCGTCTCAGGCAGAAAGTGCATCCGCAAAAAATGCGTATCACCGGTGGATCCATGGTCTGGGCGGCGACGACCCGGCAGCCACGGCAGCAGAAATGAAAGCATGCGGTTTTGAGCGTGTGGTCGCCAATGGCGAGGCTGCTATTGAAGCGATCAATGGTGCCGGGATGGAGGCCTGGATGTGCGGCGGCGGGTTTTCGCTGATCCGGAATGAGGACGCCTTGCGTTCCCGGGATATTTTCGGACAGCCTCAGGACTGGTTCGGCTCCGGATCACCCTGCTGCGATGAAATCAGAGAAGCCTCGCTCGAGAGCTACCGGAAAATGGCACAAACACCCGGGGTCAAAGGGATTCTGGTCGACGGCGTACGCTTTGCTTCTCCGGCAAGCGGGCTCCTTCCGTTTCTGACCGACTTTTCCGGGCATGCGGAGAGGCGTGCCCGTGAACTGGATATGGATTTTGCATTGATGAAGCGGGATGTGACAAAGCTCCATGACCTGCTGACGGACTCCGGGCTGGCGGATGCTGCCGTTCGTTTCGGATCTGCAGCGCCGACCGCCTTGCTGGAGGAGCTCGGCAGACTGCCGGGACTTCTTGAATGGCTGCGGTTCCGGCGTGTCTGCACGACTGCGCATTTTCGTGCGCTGTCGGAGATTATCCATGGCGCCGGGCTTCGTATGGGTGTGTACATTTTTACACCCTGCCTCGCACCGCTGGTGGGACAATCCTACGAAGATCTGAAATCTTTTGTGGATGTTTTTGCGCCCATGATCTACAGAAACTATCCGGATCATCCCGGCCCTGCCTGTCTGAACTGGGAACTCGCCGAGCTGCCTGATGTGCTCGGTGTTTCCGGAACGGCGGGTGAAAAGGCGGTGATGGAAGCTGTTCTGAACCTGACAGGTTTTGCCGGACTTATGGATGCGCCCTCTGTCGAAGCAGTCAAAAAAGCGCTGCCTCCGCAAGCGGTGGCACTGGAGACCCGTCGTGCCCGTGCACTTATCGGCGACGAAAAAGAACTGGCTCCCATTATTTATATTGACGATCCGCTCATGGCGGAAACAGCCGCGGGTGTCCGTGCAGCCGGTGCGGACGGTGTGAACTTTTTCGTCTATAAAGACCAGTGGAAAGAAATGACAGCTCCGGCATTGCACTGAAACCGGTAGAGGTCGCGCGTTCCCGCTTTCAGCCGGATCGCTGCATAAAGAAAAATAAAAGCCGCTGCGGTCTAGAATTCCGGCACAGTGCTGCTGATTTCTTCCACCTGCGCCTGAGTCAGCGCTGTAAGGTCAGGCAGGTCATACCAGGCAAGGGCATTGTGAACGGTATTGATCAGCTGATGCTTTGCCCGGGTCGTATGTACCACCTCCGCCCAGGAGGGGATGCCGCCCTCCAGACGAAGCGTTTCGAACAGATCCGGTTCCAGAGCTGCGGCGTGCCGCGCCGGAACGGTTGCCTCGCCTGTCGCTACCAGCCGGATCGCCTTGTCTTCTCTGGCTTTCAGCCAATGCGCGGCGGTGAGTATGTCTTCGGTGCGCATGCCGACATAGCTGCGCCCGAGCAGAAAAGCCAGGAAAAAGTCCTGCCAGTCAGGACCTACGGTTTTGTGCCAGCCGAGTCCGCCCTCATGATTGGCGCTTTCGCCAAGACCGCGCAGATCAAGAGCGAGGACAGCGTTGCCTTCTTTCAGAAGGGCCTGCATTCTTTCCGGGTTATCAAAAAGAGATGCTTTGCCTTCTGCCGCACAGATGAGTATCCAGCTTCCGGTAAAAGCCTCGGGCATGGCAAGCAATGCCGGGAGTACAATACCGGGCTCAGGGTTCAGAGCCAGATACTGGAGGGGGATTCCCTTATAAGTGTCTTCTTTCAGCACAAGCGCTTCGGGCGCAGCTGTATCACTCGTGCGCAATGCGATCAGCTCTTTTATTTTCTCCCGGATAGCAGAGGGGTCAGCAGAACGGTTGAAGGCGGTGCGTTTCTGTGCCAGCATCTTTTCTCGTTCTGAAAGCAGGTCGAGGACGGATCGGGCGCCTGCTTCGTAAATGACTTGACCCCTGTCAGTGCACAGGAATTCTTTCTCCGTAAAAATATCAAAATCCGGCTCGGTAATAAAGCGATCCTGCTGCAGCAGCCAGCGGCTCATCCAGCGGACCATCCCTTCCCGCTGTGCTTTGTGAAATCCGTGTTCTTCGTCGTTTTCGATAAGATCAATCCGTTCTGCCACACCCAGACGGGTATAGAGTCTTTTCGCCTGCCGGAAAGTGGACCAGGTGCCGTTAATGTCGAAGAAGTCTCTGGTTGCCACGCACATAAGGACGGGGTTCGGCATATGCAGATGCAGATAGTCGGCATGGTCAAACCCGTAGCTGATCTGCCCGAAAACATTCTGCTCGGCGTCCTGGGGCCCGATGGTGTTGAGCAGCCGGTCGAAGCTGGTCAGATAGCAGGAAGGGGCAGCGCAGACAATACGCGGATCCAGTGCCATGAGATAACTGGTTAGCGTGCCGCCGCCTGAGTTCCCGGTGCAGCCGATTTTGTCAGCAATGATGTCGTCTCGGCTCTGAAGATAATCGATGGCGCGCATGCCGTCCCAGACACGGAAGGAAGCGGTGTTCATGCCGGTCAGAATCGCCTTGGCACCCACAAGGGTATGGTCAATAACAGAGCCCAGTTCGACCGAACCGTCTTCTTTGAGAAATGTGCAGCGTTCACCCTGACCGATGGGATCGTAGCAGAGCGCCGCCATGCCGTTGGCAGCCAGAAGCATGGAAGCACGCTGATAGGCATCCATACCTTTTCCCTCGGCTGCATGCCCGCAGGGAACAATGACGCCCGGCCAGGGTCCCTGTCCTTTGGGGAGATATAGAATAGCGGTCACCAGCAATCCTGGCTGACTTTCAAAAATGACTTTCTCATAACGGAAGTGCTCTTTTTCGCCCTGTCCGGTAATACGTGCATTCAGGGGACAGCGTTCCGGAAAACCGCCAAGACTCTCAGTAAAACGGCTGCGCAAGTTCTCCTGCCAGGCGAGAATGTCTGCTTCCGTCTTCAGTGCTTCATAGGCTTCCATGCGCGCGTTGAGACACCCTTCTGCCTCATGCAGGAGGTATTTGTACATCATGGCGGCATGCGGCGTGCCATCCGGATTGGCAGGCAGTACGCTGAAATCGGCAGCTGTGGCAGTTAACGCCAGAGAAAGACAAAAAATCACGCTGAAAAAACGCATAACCGTCTCCTTTAAGCAGTTGTTCTATATAAAAAGTATGGCGAGACAGGAGGGCAAAGTCAAAACTGTTTTTATTGCAGCTGCAAGGAGAAACGGATGTCCTTTGCCTGATTGTCGCATTCGAGCATAAGTGTGCCGCTGCTACTGTCCCATGCCGAGAGGAACTCGGTATCATCGGGGGCGACGGTGATTGTTTCCGGTGCTTTCGGCAGGCGTATGCGCATGCGCGCCCGGACATTTTCGGGGCCTCTGGTTACAAAGGAGAAGATGCTTCCGTTCATGCTTTCTTCGCGGACACGGCAGGAGGCGGCTGCCACTTCAGCCGTGGCATGATGTGCTGCCGCCCAGTCAAGATCAAAGAGGAGGCAGCGCTGACCGGGCTCCAGCGTTTTTTCTTTCACGACAGGCAAGGCGGCATCCAGCAGATCGATAAAGGAACCCTGCAGCGACAGCGGCTGTTCAGAAATCGATTCATCCATCACCGAAGCAATCAGGAACGGACCGCGCCGCAGTTTCATATAGTTCCGGGTCTGCAGGGTGATCCCTTTCTGCTGCAGCATAAGCGCCACCGCTTGCATGAGCCGTTCGGCGCCTTCTGTCTGTTTAGCGAGGCGGGTCGGCGAGATGTTCATGACATAGACCCGGCCCCCGTCCACCGCCACAGGCGTGTCCGCCTGTTCAGAGCTGATGCCGAGCCGTCTGAAAAGGTCATCCTGCGGGAGGGCATCGTTTTTGCCTTCATCATTCCACCATTCACGCACCCGGTTGTAGGGATCGGAACCGTCATCGACAAAGAGGAGCGCACCGCCTCCGCGTACCCACTGATCCAGCACTTCATGATAATCGGGTTTGAGCGGTTTCTGTCCGTCATAGGTCATGAGCAGCAGATGGATGCCGTCGAGGGCGCCCGGTTGTGTGAGGGTTTCCATCTGGACGAAGCGGGCGGGGATACCGTGTTTGACGAGGGGCATGGCAATGCCGTAGAGATTGCTGAGCAGGGCATCGCTGCCCCGGGGTGCAGCCCGCTGAAACATGAGAGTATCCGAAACGAGCACGCCGATCCCCTGTGTTCCTGTATCGTATTCGACTTTATCCTGATCCATATGGTTGAGGGCATTGGTGACGGCCATGAGTTCGGCGGCGTAGTCTGCCGGGATCCCTTCGCGGTCATCCGATTTTGTGTCAAGATCCACTTTGGGATAGCTCCCCTTGAAGATGCGTGTCGGCCAGGGCATGATTTCGTATCGGTAGTTTTCCGGCCAGAGCAGCGAGGAGATGACGGTGCATTCATAATTCTCCTTGTAGTTGCGCCAGCTGTAATTCGGGTTGTCTTCGATGGGGTCGGCGAGGAACCAGAGTTTTCTTCCTGTGGGCCGGACCATGGCGACCATCTGGCTGTATTCGAGGAAGCCCGATTCGAAAGTACGTTCTTTCTGCACGCCCCGGTACAGATTGGGCGTACGGGCAGTGCCTGTCCAGACCTGGGCGATATACCCGTCCATTTCCTCGAGATCCATGAGGTGTGACATGGGGCTTACAATCCGCCACTGCGCATAACTGTTGAGGCTGTGGGTGGGCACATGGCATTCCACTTCTCTGCCCTGTGCTGCCGCCCGTTCTTTGATATGGCGGAAAACTTCGCGAAGCGCTTTGAAATAGAGTTCATATTTAAGTTTGGAGGCACGGTATTGCGCATCGGGGCTTGAATCGGGCTCCTGCCACGGCTCTCCGTAGAAGCGCAGCCATTCTTCTTTGAAGGCTTCGCTCCAACCGGCTTCCGCCCAGTATTCGGGTTCTTCCAGAAAAATTGCCTGTGCACCGAGATCCACGGCAGGATTCACCACCTGCTTGATATAGTCGATGTAGGCATCGGTAGGCACGTTATAGCCGACGGTGGTGCTGTCGCCGTGCATATACAATTTTCCTGATTTACGGGTCTGCACTTCATCTTTTTTGAAGCCGTCCGCCGTGCGGTAATAATCATCATAGCCGCCCCAGGCGATGCCCGTCATCATGCCGATGGAATAGCCCTTTTCACGCCACTGCCGAACCCGGTCGGCGAAGCTGTCGTTAACGCCGTAAACAATCGCCATATCGGCACCGAGGTCAATGGCAGGCTGCCAGTGCCCGGCTTCCTGAAAGCAGGTGCGGTCGGGACCTTCCGCCTCAGCGGCCAGACCGAACAGAAGTGCAAAGAGCAGAAGAGCCAAAGAACAGCGGACAAAGGTCATCATAAAATCCTTTATACCAGAAGAAAATTGAATCCTGCGGGAGCGACCATCGCTTGCACAGCTATTCTAGTCGCTGCTGTCAAAGTATGCAACTATATCCGGGTCGGAAGTGTCAAGGGGCGTAATTTTAATTGCCAGAATGGAATTCGAATGGTGCTCTGAGAGAACAGCCATATCGGTTCTATGACCTGAAGAGAAAAGCAGATCTCTCTGCAGTTCATCACAAATGATACATTCCAGTCTTCGCAGTGTGGGAGGGATTCCTCTTTCTCGCAGTATTTTATTAATGGGCTTTGCTTTGGAAGAGCCAAAAGGGACCATCCATCCTATGCCGTCCCACGTACGGATATAAAGAGGGTACTCAACTTGCCACTCATAGAAATAAAAGATGCCTTGTGAAGCGGCATACTCAATGAGATGCATAACATGCAGCGGTTCGGGAAATGAAGTCTGCACAGAAAAATGGCTGTAAATGATTTCGCCGGGTGTGGGCACGGTAGGCCACTCGTCTTCTAAAGCAGGGAGATTCCGAAAGATCATGCATTCCTTGCCGCGCTTGTAAAGGATCAGTCCCTCCACGAGATCATATTCTTTTCCGGGTTTGCTGTCCATGAGAAGACGATGGATCCGGTTGATATCCGCCCGGCTGAAGACAACTTTGAGAAGCCGGGCAAGGACACGCAAGGCATGACGGACAAGCAGGGGCGGATAGCTGCACAATTTTTCATATTCGAGATAAAGAAGGATGTTCCGCTGATGCCCGGCCCGGCCGCATTGTTTCAGTACCCTTCCGCCTTCTTCATCGAGGTAGTGCAATGCTTCCCGTTGAAGTGCCGCCCGTTCCGCCAGCTGAGCTTTGCAGTGGCTGCCCAGCGAGTCGATGACCGGCAGAAGGATGCTGCGGATACGATTTCGTGCATAGCGCTGATCGGGATTGCTGCTGTCTTCACGCCAGGGCACGCCTGCACTCCGGGCACAGGCGTCAATATCCTCTTTGCGGATGTGGAGCATGGGCCTGACCAGAAGGAACCCGTTTTTTCTGCATACAGGCTCCATGCCGCTTCCGCCGAAACTGCTCGCCAGACCCAGCGATCCCATTAAAATCGTTTCCACCTGGTCATTGAGATGATGGCCTGTAGCGATGACTTCGCAACCTTCCCGGTGCGCCGTGTCCGTAAGATAGGCATAGCGTTTCCGCCGTGCCAGTGCCTCAAAGTTCTCGCCTGTACGGCGGGCATCTTCTTCCAGGCTTTCCCGGGCGGAGCGGAAAGGGATCCCTTTTTCTACGCAAAAATCTTCGACCAGCTTTGCGTCCAGCGCACTTTCCCCTGAACGGGTGCCGTGATCAAAGTGGGCGGCGATAAGAGGCACGCCGAGGCGGTTCAAGAGATGAAGCAGTACCATGGAGTCCTGTCCGCCTGACACAGCGGCGAGGATGAGGCGATTTTTTGATAAAGCGCCTGCCTCCGCCAGCACCGCACGTATTGATGTCATCAGTTTTGATTCGATGGAGCTAAGGGTCATGGCGTTTCTCCGCTGCCGGGTATATAAATGACCAGTTGTGTGATACCTTCGGTTTCCGGATCGGATGGCATGGCATCAGGATAGAAAGAGAAAGGCGCTTCGTCGAGGGGCGCCAGCTCCGCGGAAACGGAAAAAGGCAGCCGCCATGCGCCGGATCCGTTCTGATACAGCTCTCCCCAGAAATCAGGAAAAGAATGCTCCGGAGAAAAGATCTCTGTTGCTGCCGGGTTGATATAAGACGCGCCTTCCTCCCTGGCAGGAGAGAAAAGGGACAGTTCCACCCGATTCCCCTCAATGCGGGCACAGGCGATCAGCGGCAGCCTGTTTTCGGGAAAGCCCGGCGGCGCTACTCTGAGTTCGTTGAGGGGATGCGCCGATTTCAGAATCGCTGCGAGCAACGCTCCGTCCCATCGGCGGAATTTCTCTTCGAGCTCCGGCCTTTCGAGAAGCTGCGCCAGTGCGGCAGCCGCGGGGAGGGGATTCAGTGTTGTGTGCGTCTCGACAGGATTGCGAATTTCGAGCAGCGAAAGGGCATGCCGTTCCCGCCCTGCCGCCAGCAGTGCCTGTTCATAGGCGATACCGCGGAGCGATTCAGGGAGAGCGGAACTGGCATCTCGCATGTCATCGAGAAAGCGGGTAATTTCCTGTGTTCCCGGCGGCGGCAGGAGCCTGTTTCTGCCGGGCAGGAGCGACTGTGCAAAGCAGTGACGGGCAGTATCCAGATTGCCCAGTGCCAGATGAAGTCTCGCTTCGCAGAAATCGGCATATCTTTCGCCGGGACACCGGTTCTGCACAAAGTCCAGCTGTGCCTGAAGTGCGGCATAATCCCGGCTGTGGAGCGCCTGTTCCGCCGTATGTCCGTAATGGCGGGGATCACCGCTGCGGATGAAAGTCAGATTAAAAATAAGCAGGAGTGCGGCAGGCAGTATCAGAAGCACAGTGCCGTTCGGTGCGGCCTCATTCCATTTCAGGCGGGGTTTGGCGCAGGCGGCAAGAAGCGCAAAGAGAAAAACAGCGTAGCCGTCGGGCATATTGTCGGTCAGGAGAAAAAATACCGTTCCTGTCAATACAGAAAGAGCAAGGAGTGCAGCAAGCGCCTGAGGCATGTGGCTCCGTGCGACCTGCAGTTTTGCGGCGGTGCGTGCGGCGAGCCAGAGTGCCGTCAGGGTCAGCGGTAATGCGGGGAAAAGAAAAGCGGTTCCGGAATCGGTCCCGGAAGCGGGAAAAGTGCCTGACTGATACAGAACAATACCCGGCAGCAGCACCGGCAGTGTTTCCAGCAGAGCAACAGAATGCCTGGAACGGTGCATACCTGTCATCCGTGCAGTCAGCAGCAGAAAAGGAAGCAGCAGCACAGCGATGAGGTGAAAGGGACCGGAGCGGAAATTGGAAGGTCCCAGCCAGACAAAGGAGTTTCCGGGCTGAAATGCAGTGGGGAAGAGAAGCCCGTGCTGTGCCGGCAGACTGAGCAGGATCACCAGACTGCTCGACCACAGAGAGAGTTGAAGCGCCCGCCAGACCACAGCACTCCTTCGGGTGCTGTGATAAATAAGCAGAAAGAAAAGAGAAAAGGCAATTATTTTTCCGGCTACAGCGGCGGAGCCTCCAGGGATCAGGAGCAGTGACAGGAGACACAGCAGCGTCGCAGGGAAGATCAGTTCGAAAGGAACGGTCAGCCTTTTGATGCGCTGCCAATCTCTGCCGAGGAGGAAGAGGAGAAGGAGCAGCGCCGGATGATGCAGATAAAGAGGACCGGCGACACGTGCGCCGATACCCAGAGGCAGTGTGAGTGCCAGCAGGCACAGACCTGTTTCTGTGGCATCCTCCGGGAAAAAAGTGGTGTGTTCTGAAAAGACTTCGTCGTGCTTCTGCTGTCTCTGGTCCCTTTTCACGGAAGATGTTCCTCCGTTACAGCGTGGGGCACAGCCGGTGCTTCGGCAGGGGAATGCTCTGAAGCAAGCAGATGAAAGAGGGCGGCAAGGAGCATAAATCCGGTGAAAAAGAGCAGTGTCAGCCGTCGCTCCCGACGCATTCTTTCCAGTGGCGGGAGGAAAGCGGGGCGCTCCTGCAATGTAGCGGCCTGAGGTGTCTTCATGTCGTCGCTGCTTTTTTCAGACACAGGCTTCTCCCGGACCGGATTGCTCCGGACACTTAACCCTCCTGCCGGCAGGCATCAGTTGATAAACAGTTCGTCCGGCGTCAGCGTCCGCACTTCGGCGATACCGCCGAGAGCATTGAAATCGAGGCGTGCTGTATCGCCCAGCACAGAAATAAGTTTTGCTTTTCCGGCAATATGTTCTTTATGAAATGTTGCGAGGATGTCGATACTGGTCATCTGCTGAATCTTCTGATACACCTTTTCTCTGGGGTCCGGTTCGATCTGCTTGCGCTCCCAGGAGAGCGCCAGTGCCGGAATTTCCCGGAACGAAGTTCGGGTGAACGCAAAATCCTTGAGAAGGGTTTCTCTTGCCTGTTTGAAGCGTTCCGCTGAAAGTGGCATGTTGTCGAGCAGATCGATAAAGGCGTTAATGGCTTCAGGCGCTTTATCCGCCTGGGTCTGAATCATGCCCTCCATGGTGTTCTGCTCCGTTCGGCGTGCTCCCGGCTGATAGGCGGCATAGGCGGCGTACGCAAGGGCTCGCACTTCCCGCAGCTCCTGAAAAACAAGACCGGACATGCCCCCTGAAAAATACTCATTGAAGAGATTGACCTGTGCCATGAGCTCGGGATCATAGTTTACGCCGGGATACCGTATGGCAATGTGTGCCTGCCCCATTTCGCGCTGAGTGAAGAAGATCTCATTTTTTTCGGGCGTGCGCATGGTGGGCTGATAATAAGGCAGTCGATCCGTCAGGGGCGCATCACTTCTGCACAGCGACCCGGTAAGACGCAGTGCCTCTTCGGGTGTCATCGTGCCGGAATACAACACATGATATTTGTAAGTAAAAAGACTTCGCAGCAGTTCCTGCAGCTCGGCGGCAGTCAGTGCTTTCAGCTGGTCGGCAGGAAGCCACTGGCGGGCAGCGGATTCTTCGCCATAAGCCATGTAGCTGGAAAGCGCCGTCATCAGTCCGCCGGGGTCTTTGCGAAGATCCGCCTGAATCTTCAGGGTTACGGCTTTCATAGTCTCCAGGCTTTCTTCCGTTACTGCCGGATGCTCAAGCATTTCCTGCAGCAGTGCCAAGGTTGCCGGCAGCTGGTCATCCAGCCCGAGAATTATCAGAACCACATCGTTGGCAGAGGCGGAGATATTGAAAGAAGAACCCCGCTTGAACCACTCAATCTGCAGTTCGTCGGGGCTTTTTGTTTCTGTACCTGTTTTTGAGAAAAGATTTGTCGCTGCCGCCAGACGTTTATCCTGCCGGGTACCGAGAGGAAAGCTAAAGGTTAATGAAAAGAGGTCGTTATAGGGATTCGGCGTATGGTAAAGCGTGATGCCGCGTTCGTCCTGCAGCTTCCTGTAGTCACGGTTTTCCTGAAGAAAGACCGGTGCGACATCGGGCTGAGGCAGTGCCAGTACGGCTTTTGCAAGATCAGATTGGGCAGCGGCATCTATATTAATATCCGGCAGAGGCGGTTTTTCCACCAGTGGCGGGTTGTGTGACCCATCTTCACGGTAGCCCGCCACATAGTTCTCACCGAAATATTCATTGGCGACGCGGATCACATCCTCCCGGGTCACCGCTGCCATTTGGTCAAGAAAACGGTAAGCATCCTCCCAGGGCTCGTAAGCGAGCCAGGCATCGCGCATCAGAGGAACACAGGAACTGTATTTTTCCAGTTTTGCTTTTTCTGATTTCTGAAAATAATTGTTGATGGCAGGAATGAGCCAGTCATCGAATTCGCCAGCCCTGATGATGCGCAGTTGTTCGAGGAGCAGTGCCTCCACTTCTTCTTTGCTCTGCCCTTCTTTGGGTGTGCCGTAGAGATACTGCATGCCGTAGTCATTGAAGATCATCGGGTAGGCGCCTGCACTCTGCACGCGCTGGTTTTTGTTCAGATTGAGATTGATCAACCCCGCTTCGGAGTTGTCAAGCATCATATCGAGCATAAGCAGAGGCAGCCTGTCGGGATGCAGGAAAGGAACCGTCCGGAAGCCGAGGAGCACAAATTCCTCTCCTTCATAGGAAACGGTCACCTGTTCTCTTCCGCGAAGCGGATCTTCCTGCCACTGTTTCTGTTCGGGAATGGGGCGGGGTTCCCAGGAGGAAAAATAGCGGTTTATAATTTCCATCGTCTCGTCCGGATCGATGTCACCGGCTATGAAAATGGCCATGTTATTGGGCACGTACCAGGTCCGGTAGAATTCTTCGAGCTTGCGGATGGACGGTGATTTCAGATGCTCCACTTTGCCCAGTGTGGTCTGCTGCCCGTAAGGATGATTTTTGAATGCACAGGCGGCGACTGCTTCCGAAATGATACGGTTTTTGTTGTCCTGCGCCCTGTTCATTTCTTCATACACCGTTTCCAGTTCCGTCTGGAACAGGCGGAAAACAGGATGAAGGAAACGGTCTGACTCGATCATTGCCCACTGTTCCAGACAATTTTTCGGAAGATCGACTTTATATACAACTTCCTCCACCCAGGTATGAGCATTGAGGTTCCGGGCGCCGAGAGCGGAGTAGGTGCGGTCAAGTTCGTTAGGAACGGAATAGGCAGCTGCACGGGTAGATTCTTCTGTGATCTGCTGATAGATGGCTTTCCGTTCCGCCGGATCGGTGGCGTTGAAATGCTGTTCGTATAATTCGGAAACACGCTCCAGATGGGGCTTTTCTTTCTCATAATCCAGGGTGCCCAGCTTTTCAGAGCCTTTGAACAGAAGATGCTCCATATAATGGGCGAGACCGGTGGCGTCGGGCGGATCGTTTTTGCTGCCTGCACGCACTGCAATCTCCGCATAGAAACGGGGTTCATCGACACAGGCGGAAAGAAAGACTTCCAGCCCGTTATCAAGTCGGTAATGATGCACATGCCTGGGATCGTCGGGATAGGGTCCCCCCATAGATTCAAATCCTTTCCCTGCGTTTTCGTTACTGTCTGCTGCGGCTGCGGCAAGCACGCATACAAAAAGAAGGCCTGTTATTTTCAGAACGGAAGTTTTCATGGTCTGCATAATCCTCTCAGTGCAAAGCGTTCTATTCAGCAGGCGGCACAGCTGACAGGTCAGTGGGGACAGTTGGCAGCAGCCCGTCCACAAACAAAGCAGCATGCCGCCCGGAAATTATATCATGATCAGGAACAGATTCCCGGAGAGGCTTATTTCATTGTTTCTTCTGCTCAGTTTTCCAGCAGCAGTGTCACGATTTTTTTAGGCGCCACCGACAGGTGCAGTTGTCCTGCCTCAAGCGAAAGGGTCTCCTGCCGTTTTTCTTCCAGTGTCAGGAGAGCGGCACCGGTAACGGAAGGCGGCGGCGTGACACTTCCTTCGATTGTTCTTTCAGTCGGGTTAAAAAGCCGTATGACCCAGCCTGCACCGTCTTCCGCCTGCTTGACAGCGGAAAGAAGCAGCGAGGCAGGGGATACGGTAAGGAATCCCTGGCGCAGGGGCTCACGGCCTTTGCATACGCCTGCCTGCACCGGTTCAAGAGGCGCCACCAGATCATCCGCTTCCTCGAGTACGGCACCCTCCGCATAATTTCCCGCATGGGGATGAATCCGGTAAGTGAATTCATGATGCCCCGGACTCTGGGAAAGAATCATTTCAGGATGCGTTTCCCAGCGGCAGCTTACGGTGGCAAGATTGATTTCATAGGCACGGAGCAGCGTCACCGCAATCGCACGGTCTTCCGTGTCGGTAACTTCATATTCCCGGAGGCTTTCGCTGATAAAAGCAATGCCGGCGGTGCCGTCGCTCACGTCCGCAAAACGTTGCATGGGGAAGGTGACACCTTTGGCGCCATGCCAGACGCTGTTTTCATCGAAGGCCGTTTCCCGCTCCACTACATCGAAAGCACTTTCTGCATGGCAGTATTTTCCTTTGCGGTGCGTGGGCAGCATGACCCGGAGCCGGTGGCATTGTGCCCGGTTGTCGAAAGAAGTCTGCACTTCGAGGCTCCGGCTGTTTCTGCGCAGCGTGATGCGGGAAACAATGGTCATTTCTTCTTCCATTGTGCCGCGCGATGCATGATTGCCCACACCGTCCAGCCGCTGCCAGGGATCGCCGCCGTTGTCGTCAATGCCCGAAGGAACAGACATGCGGTATTCAATACGGTACCGTGCGAGGAGCGGTCCGTCTTCTTCAAGGGAAATCACGACAGGAAAACCCCGGCTGTCGACAGGTCGGTCATAGGCGGGCCGCACGTGCATCCAGGCATGGCCGCCTTCCCCGTCATCCACAAAGTAATGCAGATCGGGATAGGAAACGCCGGTATGTTTGTCGAGGAGCGTAATCGTGCCGTCCGGCCGGATTTCGGCACGGAGATGCTCGTTTTCCAGCGTGTTGGCGGCGGTGACCAGTGTGCCTGTATCGAAGCTGCCGGAGAGGTCGGCGACAAAAGTCGCATAGCCGAGGCCGGGCAGCTGTGTCGCTTCAAAATGAATGGTGAACCGCTCGCTCTTCATAAGGTTTGGTGCGTCAAAGGCATGATTCATGACTGCCCAGTGGGGCTTGCGCGCCGCACACTGCACGGGAATGGCTTTGCCGCTTTCCGCATCGCGCAAGGTAAACTGACCCCGGGGACGTGGTCCCTGCCACGGCAGATCGACAACAGCCGTAACCACTTCACTCCGCTCTCTCGGTGCGGGATTGTACACCGTCAGCACGACCGCATCCGACGGAAGCGCAGAGGTGTCGATCTGTTCCTGCATATGGGCAAGCGCCCGGGAGCCGAGGCTGTCACTGAGATCGAGCACCTGCCGGAGACGATTCATCATATCTTCTTCAATGGCATCAACACCGCTGCCGCTGATGCTGTCGTGGGCATGACAGCGCAGCATGGTCTTCCAGGCGTACTCGAGCATGGCGGCAGGCCAGGGCGCTCCCATCAGCGCCGCAGCCATCAGGAAAGGCTCGACCGTGCGCTGCAGTTTATATTCGGCGCGGGAGCTGCGTTTTTTCATTCTGGTGCGGCTCGAAAGTACGTCACTGTAGAGATGCAGAATAATGGGCATGGGCTTGGGTACCCGCCGCTCGCCTTTCAGAACAGTGAGCTTGTTCCAGTCGATTTCTTCACGAACGGCACGGAGCATGCTTTCATAATTGCTGTGCACCACTTCATCATCAGGCAGTGCTTCCCGGGTCAGCCGGATCAGTTCCGGCTCCAGCGGGTCGGGCACACTGCTGTCGTGGCCCATCATGAAGCAGAGATGCCGGGTAACGGACACACCGGTCTCCGCCTCTTTCAGGGCGCGCACAGCTTGCTCCAGCCGTGTTTTGTCAATCGTGCGCCGGGGCTGCAGGAGCAGATGGTGCGTCAGTGAAAGTTCCGGTGATGCTCTGTGGAAAGGCATACCGCCCTCTTTCCACTCGTGTTCTCTTTCCGCAACGGTTCTGCCGATGACGGCGGGACGGTATACGCCGTGATAGAAGTTGTAGCGTGCGCCGCTGCTCATCTGCGACCCGAGGATGCGGGTGCCGTCGGCGCCTTCAAAAATCCATTCGTTGGAAACTTCCTGATGGCTGACGCCGTGGTAGAAGAGCATGGTGTCAATGCCGAACCCGGAATAGATCTGAGGCATCTGTGAATTCTGCCCGTAGGAAAAAGGGGTGTGCCCCACTTTCATGACATGACCGAACCCGGAAGCAACACGATGACCCATGAGCAGGTTGCGGACGAGTGATTCGCCGTTGACTTCAAAGCCTTCAGGGCAGGTGTACCAGGGGCCGACCAGAAGCCGCTCCGCCTCAATCAGCGCTGCGAGACGTTCCCTGTTTTCCGGTCGGAATTCCAGATAGTCTTCCAGCGGTACGGTTTGCGAGTCGAGCACATAGGAAGTATAGGAATCGTCGCCTTCCATCACTTCCAGCAGCAGGTCGAAAAACTCGACCAGCATCATTCGGGTTTCCTGAAAATTATTCAGCCATTCCCGATCCCAGTGCGTGTTGGAAATCACATGGATTACATATTTTTTGCTCATGAACAGAACCCTTGTTTAAAAGAAAGAAGAACCGCAGTCCGGAGCTGTCCGGACAGCGTGACGGCGTGCAGCGCAGGCTCGAAATATAAACTAAAAGAGGCGGCAGTCCTTAGTACCGGTACGTGTCCGGTTTGTAGGGACCGTCCACAGGAACGCCCAGATAGGACGCCTGGCGCGCTGTCAGTACTTCCAGCTTCACGCCGAGCTTGCCCAGATGCAGGCGTGCCACTTCCTCGTCCAGTTTCTTTGGCAGCGTATACACTTTGCCCGCTTCGTATTTGTCAGGCTCGGTGAAAAAGGCAATCTGCGCCAGCGTCTGGTTGGTGAAGGAATTGGACATGACAAAGGACGGGTGACCGGTGGCGCAGCCGAGATTCACGAGCCTGCCTCGGGCAAGCAGGAAAATCGCACGCCCGTCGGGGAAAATGAATTTGTCCACCTGCGGCTTGATATTCTCTTCGGAGATGGAAGGATTCGATTCGAGCCAGGATACTTCAATTTCCGAATCAAAGTGACCGATATTGCAGATAATCGCCTGATCCTTCATCTGCTCCATATGTCGCCCGGCGATCACATCGCAGCAGCCCGTGGCGGTAACAAAGATGTCGCCCAGCGGTGCCGCTTCGTCCATGGTAAGCACCTGATAGCCTTCCATGGCGGCCTGCAGCGCACAGATCGGATCGATTTCCGTAATGATCACCCGGGCACCGAGTCCGCGCATGGCGTCAGCGCAGCCTTTGCCCACGTCGCCGTAGCCCGCCACGACAACCACTTTGCCCGCCACCATGACATCGGTGGCACGTTTGATGCCGTCGGCGAGGGATTCACGGCAGCCGTAGAGATTGTCAAATTTGGATTTGGTTACACTGTCGTTCACGTTCATGGCGCGGGTGAGCAGTGTTCCTTCCCGCATCATGTGATACAGACGGTGCACACCTGTCGTCGTCTCCTCGGAAACGCCGATCCAGTTTTTCGCGATGCGGCGCCAGTAGCCCGGATCCATTTCGTGCACTTTGTAGAGCAGCGAATCGACCACTTCGATTTCTTTGTTGTCCCGGCAGACAGGCGGCAGCGCACCGGTTTCCTCGAAACTTTTTTCAAAGTCGCAGCCCCGGTGAATCAGCAGCGTGGCATCGCCGCCGTCATCCACAATCATGTTCAGCGTCTTGCCGTCAGGATAATTCATCGCCTGCCAGGTGCACCACCAGTACTCTTCCAGCGTTTCCCCTTTCCAGGCGAAAACAGGTACGCCCGTTGCCGCAATGGCGGCGGCGGCATGATCCTGCGTCGAAAAAATATTGCAGCTTGCCCAGCGCACTTCGGCACCCAGCGCCACAAGCGTTTCAATGAGCACTGCCGTCTGAATCGTCATGTGCAGTGAGCCCATGATACGTGCGCCCTTGAGCGGCTGCGCCTCCGCATACTGGCGGCGAACCGCCATGAGACCGGGCATTTCCTGTTCCGCAATTTCTATTTCTTTGCGTCCCCATTCGGCAAGGCCCATATCGGCAACTTTAAAGGGAAGCGTGTCGGTCAGTTCGGGAATGGCGGCAAGCACTGAAGACATAGGATAAAAACCTCCTGCAGGTAAAGGGTTGGTTGAGAGATTTCAGTTGGATAGAAGCCCTTGTCGGGCAGAAAAAAAACAGACGGGAAGCCAGTTTATGCTTCAGACGACAAAAGATGCGCTGTGAAGACGGCGCCGAACTCAGCGAATATCGGCATCCAGCCATTTAATTACAGCCATAATGCCCCGGGCGCGCTTCAGCTGCGTCGCTTTCAGACCGTGTTCCCGCAGCTTGCCTTTTGCTTCGCGCCGATCCTTTGCCACGACGATCCCGCCGATAAAGGATTTCTCTTCGTCTCCTTCGGCGCGAATCGCATGATACTCATACACAGGCATGGATATACTCCTTCATGCTCAAAAAAGAAGCATCAGTACACATATATAATACCATTTACCGGGAAAGTATTCACAATCCGGGGCAGATGTGAAAAAATGCGGCATCAGTACACCCCGGGAGCGCGTACGGGCTTTTCCAGAATATTAATAATGCAGATGTATATGGCGTCGAAGACGCTGTCTCTTTTTTATCCCGAATTCCTGCGTTTCATAAGAGAACCCGCACCCTTTCTCCGGGGCTGTGTTTCTTTCTTTACGCCGTGATAAGATAGAGGGCGTTTTGAAATGATCTTTTTTATGTTAAGACCGACGGGATCTCTGAATGCCCCAGAATACAGCTATTGTCATTCCCTGTTACAATGCGGGAAACCGTCTTGAATCGGTACTGAACGGGCTGACTTCCTTTGAGGGCCCGGTGATTGTTGTGGATGATGGTTCCACGGACGGGGGGACGGACTGCCTGTCGGAGAGGACTGTGCAGGCACTTCGTTTTCCGGAGAACCGCGGCAAGGGTCATGCGCTTCTTGCAGGGATTCGCGAGGCGCTTCAGCATGAAGCTGTGCAGCGCATTGTTCTGATGGATGCGGACGGTCAGCACGATCCGGGCGAAGTGGATGCTCTGCTTTCAGCGAGCAGGTCGACGGGGGCGGCATTGGTGGTGGGTGCCCGTCAGATCGACCGCAGGCTGATGCCGCTGCGCAGCCGGTTCGGCAATGTACTGACCGCCTGGATCAGCGCCCATGTTTTCCGCTGCCCGCTGTCCGATACGCAATGCGGTTTCAGAGTGCTGTCCCGTGCCTTTGCGGAGTCATTTCTTGCGCAGAGCCGTGGCGGTCGCTACGAGACGGAAATGGAGATGATCCTCTTTGCCCTGCGTGAGGGCTGTGTTCTCGCATCGGCGCCGGTCGCCACCGTGTACGAGCCCGGTAACCGGAGCAGCCATTTCCGGAAGATCCGCGATTCTTTCCGCATTTACCGTGTGCTGCTTCGGGCGTGGCGCCGCTGATTCTTCTGGTTCAGGGTGCGGCAGGGGGATAATATTTTTCCGCCCATTCCGGATTGATGCGTGCCTGCACTTCGAAAGCATCGAGCAGCACCCACGCCGCCATGTTTTCGACGACAGGCACGGCACGGACGACGATGCAGGGATCATGGCGCCCTTTGACTTCCACATCGCAGGGTTCACCGGAGATGCGTATCGAACGCTGGCGTGATGCAATGGAAGCGGTCGGCTTGACGGCGATGCGCATAATCAGGGGCGCACCGCTGGAGATGCCGCCCAGAATACCGCCATGATGGTTGCTGAGAAATCCCTGCTCGCCCATGGGATCGTTCGCCTGCGAACCGCGCAGCCGGGTGATGGCGAAACCATCGCCCACTTCCACGCCTTTGATGGCACCGATGGTCATGATGGCACTGCAGAGGCGCGCATCCAGTTTCCCGAAGACGGGATCGCCGAGGCCGGGCGGCAGGTTATGTACTTCAAGCTGGATGATGCCGCCGAGGGAGTCTTTTTCGCTCCGCGCTTTCAGAATTGCTTCTTCCATGAGCGGTGCGGCATCGGGATCGGCGCAGCGGACGGGGTTGGTTTCAATGATCGAAAGGTCGCATTTGGAAGCCTGGATGCCGCCGATTTCGATGGAATGGGCAACGATGCGGATGTTCATGGATTCGAGGACGGATCGGGCAAAGGCGCCTGCCGCAACACGGCACGCTGTTTCACGCCCTGATTGGCGGCCGCCGCCGCGATGATCACGGACTCCGTATTTTTTATAGAAGGTGAAATCGCCGTGTCCGGGCCGGAACAGATCTTTGAGGTTATCATAGCTTTTTGAGCGTTGGTCTTCGTTGCGGATAACCATTGCCAGCGGCGCCCCGGTGGTCTGCCCTTCAAAAACGCCGGAGAGTATTTCGACGGTATCGGCTTCGCGGCGTTGCGTTACGACTTTGCTCTGCCCGGGTCTGCGCCGGTCGAGTTCTTTCTGGATGTCTTCCTCGTCAAAGGGGATGCCGGGGCGCACGCCGTCGAGCACCACGCCGATGGCTCTGCCATGGCTTTCGCCGAAGGTTGTGGCACGAATCACTTCGCCATAGGTGTTGGCGAGATGGCGGCGCAGCGCCAGTTCGGATTCGATATCGTTGGCGAGGGCGGCGGCTTTTTTATCCGGATCGGTATCGGTGGTATCGAAAAGGATGTCTGCAAAGGGGGTCAGTACTTCACGGCGGAAACGGCATTGTTCGGCGAATCGTTCGAAGCCGTCATCTCCGGCAAAGGCGGGCGGTATGCCGCGACGCGTTGCCCGTTCCCAGAGGATTTCCGGCTCGGCGCAGAAAAGGACAAGGATATTACCCGGTCGCAGCAGTCTTCGTGCATCGGGGGACATCATCATGCCGCCGCCGGTGATGATGACATGATAATCATGCTTTGCCACTTCCGCCGCTGCCTGCAATTCCAGTTCCCTGAAGCGCGCTTCGCCTTCTGCAGTAAAGATTTCACGGCAGCTGCGGTTCTGTCCGTCCAGTGCTTCAATGGTTCTGTCCGTATCCACCCAGGGGAGTCCCAGCTGCTTTGCGAGTTTTGTTCCCAGCGTGGTTTTGCCGGCGCCTTTGGCGCCCATAATGACGATGTTCATGCGCAATCCTTTGTCACGACGCTTCGATGCCGGATCCAGAGAGACTGCCTCCGAGAGCCTGCAGGTGCCGGAAAAATTCGGGGTAGGTTACTGTAACAGCTTCTGTGCCCCGGATGGTCACCGGTCCCGTTGCCGCTGTGGCGGCTGTTGCCAGTGCCATGATAATACGGTGGTCGCCGTGTCCGTCCACCACTCCTTCATGCAACACGCCGCCCTGAATAATCATTCCGTCTTCCAGTTCCTCGATGGCGGCGCCGAGTTTTTCCAGCTCCATCCGCATGACCCGGATACGGTCTGTTTCTTTAAGTCGTGCCTGCGGCACATTGACCAGACGTGTGGTGCCTTCCGCCAGACAGGCGAGGGCTGCCATCATGGGCAGTGCATCGGGCGTGGCGTTGAGATCGAATTCACAGCCCCGCAGCTTTTTGGCCGCTACGGTCACTTCGTCTTTTTCACAGCGAAGTACTGCACCCATTTCTTTGATGAAACCGACAACCGCCTTGTCGCCCTGGCTGTCGTTCATATCCAGTCCGGCGCAGGCGACGCGGTTGCCGGGGAGCGCACCGGCAGCGAGAAAGAAGGTGGCGGAACTGAAATCACCGGGAATGGGCCGGTTGACAGGCAGGTACTGCTGCCCTCCGGGTATATGATATTCGCTCAGGTCATCGCTGTACTGCACGGCAATCCCCTGATTTTTCAGCCAGTCAAGGGTCATGACAACATAAGGCTTTTCGTTGAGCAGAGGTACATGCAGCCGTGTATCGCCTTCCGCCAGCGGTGCATTGAGCAGCAGTGAGCTGACATACTGGCTGGTGACGGCTTCCATTTCCGTTTCGCCGCCGCGGAGCATGCCGCCGACGACCCAGGGCGGGCATCCGTTGCCGCGGGTGGACTGCACCTGTGCGCCCAGAGCATTCAACGCCTGCGCCAGCGGGCCGCCCGGCCGCCTTCGCACCTGATCATCGCCGGTGAGTACGGTCAGTCCTTTCGGAATCAGCGCTGCGCTGCCGAGCGCCATGCGCATGGTGGTGCCGGAGTTGCCTGTGTCTACGATATTGTCGGGCGCCTGCGGCCTTCCGTTTGTGCCGACGATGCGCCACATCTCCGGTTCTTCGGTGATCTGTGCGCCGAAGGCATTGTAGACGTTGCGGGCGGATCGGGCATCCTCCGATTCCAGAGGATTAAGGATGCAGCTTTCCCCCGGTGCCAGTGCGGCAATCACTACAGCCCGGATGGTATGGGACTTCGAGGCAGGGATTTGTATCCTGCCCCGAAGTGTTGAAGGTCGGATTGTAACTTCCACGCCTGTTTCTTTCTGCAGCGCAGGGAGTTGCGGACGGAGTGGCTGTGTCAGCCTCAGATCACGCCGAGTTCCTGCATGTCTTTTTCCAGCTGTTTTTTCTCTGCAGCGGTGAGGTCACGCTGCGGCGGACGCACATACCCCGCATCGAAGCCGCGGAGCCGTAGCCCTTCTTTGAAAGAGGCGAGGTTCTGACCGTACTTGAAAATGCGGGCTGCCCGCTCAAGCCGGATCTGCTCCTGCCAGGCTTTTTTCAGGTTTTTCTTCTGGATATTCTCGTAGACCGCCGCATAGATTTCGCAGACCACATTGGAGAGCCCGGATACCAGAGCGGGGCAGCCGGCGAGAATGGCCTGGAAACCGTAATCATCAGTGCCGCAGATAACATGAAAGCCGTCGGGCGCATTGCCGATCATGCGGGTGAGTGCGGTCATAACACCGGAACTGTCTTTGATGCCTACAATATTTTCTTCCGATTCCGCCAGTTTCAGCACAAGTTCAGGGCTGAGTACGTTCCGGGCGCAGGCGGGAATGTTATAGAGCAGAATGGGGAAGCCGTCCACGGCACGGGCAAGATTTCTGTAATACTGAAAGAGTCCGGCATCGTCATAGGCGTAATAGCCTGGTGCGACAATGGAGGCCGCTGTGGCGCCCGCATCACGGGCATGGCGTGTCAGTTCCAGCGTGGTGGCATAGTCCAGACAGCCGGTATGCGCAATGACGGGTGTCTTTTTCGGCGCCGTACGGAGCACTTCTTCCAGTGTTTCCTTACGTTCTTCGGCAGACATGAGCATGCCTTCGCTCGTGGTGCCGCAGGGAAACAGCCCATGAGCTCCCTGACTGAGCAGGCGGTTTGCCAGCGGACCGATCTTGTCGTAGTCCACATTTTCGCCGCCCTTTGTAAAAGGCGTAACCATGGCAGCCATGATGCCTCTGATTTTGATTTTCATTGTCATAACTACAGTCTCCCTGTATGTTTTTGCCCGGACTTTCTGCCCGGGCACTGATTAAACCGGATTATTATGTGCAGCAAACGCCAGCCGTCACGGCTCCGCCTGCAGACGTTCCTGTGTTGCGCCGAACTGAATCTGGCAGATTGCCAGCGCCAGCGCATCGGCGGCATCGTCGGGCCGTGGCACTTCGGGCAGATTCAGCAGCCGCCGCACCATTTCCTGCAGCTGCTTTTTGTCTGCTCTGCCGTAGCCGGTCACGGCGATCTTCATTTCCGTGGGACTGAACTCGCCTATGGGACAGCCTGCCTGTGCGGCGGCAAGGAGCAGCACACCGCGTGCCTGCGCCACCTGAATGCCTGTGGTCACATTCTGCTTGAAGAACAGGCGTTCAATGGCAACGGCATCGGGCTGAATGCGGGCTATGAGTGCCTCCGCTTCCTGAAACAGAGTCTGCAGCCGTTGTGCGCTGTGCTGTTTTGCCGGAGTCCGGATAGTGCCGTGTTCACGGTGGTGCAGGCGGTTGCCCTGCCTGCTGACCACACCGAAACCGGTAAGGGCGCTGCCCGGATCAAAGCCGATCACCAGCATTTATTCGTCCATGACTTCAGCCATAGCCTCGTCGGTAATGTTCAGATTGGAAAAAACGTCCTGCACGTCATCATGATCTTCGAGTTCTTCGATCATCCGCAGGCATGAGAGCAGTTGTTTGCCTGTCAGCTCCATGGTGGTCTTGGGCATCATGGTCAGTTTGACTTCTTCTGCTTTGGTTCCTGCCGCTTCAAGCGCTCCGGCGACCGCATGCAGCTGCGTGGGAGCGGTCCGGATTTCATAGGCATCCCCGTCGCCGCTGACATCTTCGGCACCCGCCTCAATCGCCTTATCGAACATTTCTTCTTCGGAAATGCCTTCCTTGGGAATGGTCAGGAGACCCTGGGGCTCAAAGTTCCAGGCAACGGCTCCGGCTTCCGCCATATTGCCGCCCAACTTGCTGACCAGATGGCGAATCTCTGACACGGTACGGTTTTTGTTGTCTGTAAGCACGTCGATGATCAGTGCCACGCCGCCCGGTGCATAGGCTTCATACCGGACTTCATCATAGGTGACGCCGGGAAGTTCGCCGGTGCCTTTTTTGATGGCGCGATCCACATTATCGCCGGGCATGTTCTGTGTACGGGCAGCCAGAAGCACGGAACGTAATCGAGGGTTAGCAGCCGGATCGCCACCGCCCAGACGGGCGGCAACGGTGATTTCTTTCGCCAGCTTGGAGAAGATTTTCCCGCGCTTGGCATCTGCTGCACCTTTTTTACGTTTGATTGTACTCCACTTGGAATGACCGGACATTTGGAATTCTCCTCCGTACTTGTAGGTACTGGCGTCACCTCAGGTGACAGGTAAAAGTGTCATAGAAGATTCATAGTATACCATTCCCGGCATATCCCCGCAAAGAAATAGGACGGAAGCGTTTCGGAAAAGAGGATCAAAAAGGAAGATTAAACTGTTGACAGGACAAATAAATCTTGATATTACAGGTAATATTTGGTAGTCTATTAAAAAGTGTCTTTGGTGGCTTTTACGGCGGCTGCAGCGCCGCAGTCCCGGAAAAATAACAGCGGCCGGATGATCTCCCATGTATGAATCCTTTTACGGGCTTCGTGAGCGTCCTTTCAATCTGACGCCCGATCCCAAATTTCTCTATCTGAGCGAAAAGCACAAAGAGGCTTTCGCTCATTTGCTCTACGGCATCAAGAACCGTAGCGGATTCGTGATGATCACCGGCGAAATCGGAACGGGGAAGACTACGCTGTGCCGCAACCTGCTCAACCAGCTTGATTCCAATACGGAAGTCGCCTTTATTTTCAATCCTTTCCTGAGTGCCATCGAGCTGATGAAAAAGATCAATCAGGAATTCGGAATTGAATCGGATGCGGATACAGTGCTGGAGCTGACCGAAGAGCTGAATGTGCATCTGCTCCATTCCAGTGCCATGGGAAAAGACTGCGTGCTCGTCATTGATGAAGCACAAAACCTTTCGCCTCAGGTGCTCGAACAGATCCGCCTTCTCTCGAATCTTGAAACGGATACGGAAAAACTCCTTCAGATCATTCTGATCGGTCAGCCGGAGCTGGCGGAAAAACTGGCACTGCGTGAACTGCGCCAGCTGAATCAACGGATTACGGCACGCTATCATCTGAAATCGCTGAGCGCCAGCGAAACGCTCCAGTATATCGCCTACAGAATTCATGTTGCAGGCGGGCGCAAACGCATCAATTTTACCAAGGCGGCGGTGACCCAGGTCTACAAACTTGCTGGTGGCGTGCCGCGCATGATTAACGCCTTATGCGACCGGACGCTGCTCATCGGCTACACGAAAGAGCAGCATGTTATTTCCGCAAAACTGGTGAAGCAGGCGGAGAAAGAAATCCGGGGTGAAAAAATTACGGCACCCAAAGAACCCCGCACCCGGTGGAGGCGGCTGATCCCTTCGCCTGCCCTGCTGCTGATTCTGGCTGTTGCGATCGTGCTGATACATTATCTTGTGTCGCCCCTCGATCGTTTTGCGCAGGAGCTCAACCACTTCAACCGGATCTTAACGGGTAGCACCGAAGCGGTGCCGGGCACGCCCGAAAGCGGGGCAGCGCGGACAGCGGCAGAAGCGGCGAGCGATGCGACTTCCCCGGCGGTGCCTGTGCAGCCAGCGACGGAAGAGCCGCTGCGCCAGGTGCTGAACCGGCTGAATGCGGCAGGAGCCGGCAAAAATGCACAGCAGCTGGCGCCTGTGCTTGCGGAGCTGGATGCGGAAAAAGCCCTTCAGGGCGGGCTGGAAACGCTCCTGTCTCTGTGGAACCGGCCGTCGCCGTCAGAGTATCCGGCAAAAGGTGATGCGGACACACTGGTTCGCTTTTTGGAAGCCCAGGGTCTTGCCAGCGAGCATATCCGCCCGTCGGCGGAGCATCTGGCCGCCATCAATCTGCCCGGCCTTGTACGGCTTCATGCCGGAGAGATCACCTGCTGGCTGGGGCTGGTGCGGATGGATCAGGAAACGGTGACACTCCTTCCGGCAGTGAATAAGCGTATTATCGTTCCTTTAAAAGAGTTTTCCCTCTATTACGCCAAAGAGGCAGTGTTCTCCTGGAATGATGCCGGTTTCTCGGGACCCGTCCTGGTGCTGGGTCAGAAGGGCCCACAGATTGAAGCATTGAAGGAAAAACTGCGTCGGGCGGGCCTGCTGGATGCAGGCAATACAGGCGACACTTTCGATAAAGCCACTGAAAAAGCGGTGATGCGCATTCAGGAGCTGGCGGGCTTGAAGGCGGACGGAAAAGCGGGGCGTCAGGTGCGGCTTGCTCTGGCAAGTTTCAGCGCTGATGTGCCGACCCTGCAGGAACGCCCGGCGGCGGGAAATGCGGCCGAAAGCGAAGGCGGTGCTCCGGCAGATGCGGCAGCCATTACGGCGGCGGAAACGGTCAGCAAAGTCCCGGCACCTGCAAAACAGGATCCCTTGAAAAAAGCCGTCGTCGCTGAAAAAACGGCACCTGTCCGGAAGCCTTCCGGGGAAACTCCTGCACAGAAAACGGCGGCGCCTGCAGCCGAAAAAGAAATTATTTTTACCGCTGCTGAACCTTCTGCTGCATCTGAAAGCAACACGGACTCATCCCTGAGCGAAGAGCGTGATGCTGCAGCGCCGGGCCAGGAAAGCAGTCTGCTGCGCCTATTGGGTGCGCCTGCGGACGGCGTGCGGGAAGAGGAGGAAAAAGTCTCGGCCCCTTCTGTGCTGTCAGTCGGCGGAGAAAAACTGATAGAGGAACGCGAATTGCCTGAACCGGGTGTTCCTTTTATCGCACCCGGATATGCCCCGGAGGGTTTGCCCTCCTCTGCCACGATGCCTGTAACGGGCAGTTCGCCACTGGTGCCCGCCGCCCGGGAAAGTGCATATCAATGATCAGCTGCAGCGACTTCAGGAATGTGAAAGGCACCAGTGCATGAGTTCCATTCTGGATGCCCTGAATAAACTGGAGCAGGAAAAAGCGGCGAAGCAGTCGCAGCCCGGCGATTATGAGCCGACCCTCTCCCCTGAAGAGGCGGCATCTGTCCTCCTTGGCGAATCCTCTGTGCCTGAACGTGAAAAGCGGATGCCGGTCTGGTTGCCTGTTGTGCTGGCGCTGTGCGGCGGTTTTGTACTGGCGTTGGTTCCTGTAGGGTATTTTCTTGCCGTCAAAGGCGGGGCAACACCGCCCGAACAGGTCGCTGGCGCACCGGCAGCTGATACGCACAGCTATCAGATGCCTGTGACGGCGCCTCCGCCTGTGGCTGCACCTGTACCGGAAGAGAAAAAGGCTGCTTCGAAAGCAGAACCTGCCGGAGAAACGCCGCCGACACCTCCGCCTGCACCCCCAAAATCTGCCCCGGCGGCAGTGCCGGAAAAAAAAGAAACGACCCGGCCCCCGCTGCCGGAATCCATCCCGCTGCCCGATCGCTTTCCACAGGAAACATCGGCGCCTCCGCCTGTGGTCAAAGTGGCGGATTTGCCGCCGCCCGTTCCTGAGCCTGCACCTGTACCTGAGCCTGTTGCCCCGGTGCCGCCTCCTGCGCCTGCACCCGTCTCGGAGCCTGCACCAGTGCCAGTGCCTGAGCCTGTTGCCCCGGTGCCGCCTCCTGCGTCCGTGCCTGCGCCTGAACCTGTTGCTCCAGCGCCACCTCCGGCACCTGTACCCGTCCAGGAGCCCGTGGTTGTTCCCGTTCCTGCACCTGTTCCTGCGCCTGTTTCTGCGCCTGCTGAGCGAAGTGTGATTGCCCAGACGCCGTCAGAATACCCCTCCGCCTCTGCCGGGACAGTGCCGCGTGTTCCGTCGGCGCGTTCGTCCGGCGGTGCGGTAAGTGTGGACAATCTCCCGCGTCTGTCTTCCCAGGAGCGTGCGCGCTTCGGTCTGGACGGGCTGCGCGTGAATGTGCTGCGTCCTGCTGATAAAGATCAGCCTGATGCGCTTGCAATTATCAATCTGAAGAAAGTATATGTCGGTGAAACCATTCCGGGTACACGGGCGCGCCTTATCGGTGTTGCCTCCTCCGGCATCGGCATCGAGATAGAAGTGGAAGGCAGCAACAAACAATTCCGGATCCCACGCTAGGATTCGCAATTACAAGGAGAATTTTCGATGAGATACATAACGACAGGCGCAGTTCTGTTGTCGCTGATTTGTCTTGCCGGCTGCGGCGGCAGTGGAAGCGGCAGTTCCGGTTCCGGCGGGGCGAAGAGCGGTGCTCTGGA
This sequence comes from Candidatus Hydrogenedentes bacterium ADurb.Bin170, assembly GCA_002070275.1. Classification (GTDB taxonomy): domain Bacteria; phylum Hydrogenedentota; class Hydrogenedentia; order Hydrogenedentales; family CAITNO01; genus JAAYJV01. The sequence continues at coordinate 57,315 of MWCY01000011.1, read as the reverse complement.
AATTGCTGTGATCCCCAAAGGTTTGTCTCATCAGTTCTGGCTGGGTGTGAAGGCGGGAGCGGAAGCGGCTGCAGCCGAGTGCGGTGCCTCTGTGGTCTGGCAGGGTCCTCCCAAGGAAACCGAGATCGCCCAGCAAATCAATATTGTGCAGGACATGATTACTCGGGGCGTGAGTGCCATTGTCATGGCGGCGTGCGATGAAAATGCGCTGGGTGCCGTCATCGCACAGGCGGACAGGGCGGGCATTCCTGTCGTCATGGTTGATTCGGGTGTGAAGTCGGATATTCCGAAAAGTCTCGTTGCCACGGATAATCTCGAAGGCGCCAAAATGGCGGCACGCGTGCTGGCGGATCTCATGGGAGGACAGGGCGAACTGGGGCTGCTTCCCTTCATTTCCGGCGCTGCAACGTCTGAAATCCGTGAGCGCGGTTTCAAGGAAGGGGTGACTGAATTCCCGGGCATGAAAATTGTTGCCACGAACTATACCCAGAGTGATGTCAGTACAGGAATGAATGTGACCTCCGATATGCTGACGGCACATCCCGATCTGGGCGGTATTTTCGCAACCAACGAACCCGGCGCCATCGGTGCAGCTCAGGCACTCCGGGCGGCAGGAAAAGCCGGAAAGGTCAAACTGGTCGGCTTTGATGCGACCGAAGAAGAGATCAATGCGCTGAAAGAAGGAGTGATTCAGGCACTGATTGTGCAGGATCCTTTCAAGATGGGCTATGAAGGCGTGAAAGCGGCTGTGGCATCGCTCAAAGGGGAAGAGGTGCCGCCGATCATTGACACGGGAGTCACGGTGGTGACGCTGGAAAATCTGGAAAGTCCGGAAGTGCAGAAGCTGCTGAATACGGGCAAATAGCCCTTTGAAATTTCTTTGACGCAATGCCTGAAAAGGAGAACGGGAACGTCGCTCCTTTTCAGGTTTTTTTATTGTGCAGGTTGAAGCGCTGCCGGTCAAGGGTCTACACTGAGGCTGTGCAATGCTGCGCTTTTTTCTGAAAACATGAGGTGCCATGGATCAGCCTTTTTCCAAAGATATGCTGCCGCCGGAGAGCACGGAGATTATTCTGGAAAGTATTTCCGACGGAGTATTCACGGTAGATCATGGATGGCGTATTACCTCCTTCAACCGCGCCGCCGAAGAGATCACCGGTATTCCCCGGGAAGAAGCACTGGGCAGGCGCTGCTGCGAAGTTTTTCGCGCCAGCACCTGCGAAGAGGAATGCGCCCTGCGTCACACGCTGGATTCGGGGGAACCCATCATTAACAAATCTGTCTATATCGTCGATGCGGCAGGAGAGCGCATCCCCATCAGTCTTTCAACTGCACTGCTGAAGGATGAAAGGGGAAATGTTGTGGGAGGTGTGGAAACCTTTCGTGATCTGAGTCTTGTGGAAGAGCTGCGGCGTGAAATTGAACATCGCTATGACTTGGGCGACATGGTCAGCAGAAGTGCCGCCATGGAAAAACTCTTTCAGATGCTGCCGCAGGTGGCAGCCAGCGAGGTGCCTGTTGTCATAGAAGGAGAAACAGGTACCGGCAAGGAGCTGCTGGCACGGGCAATTCATGATCTGAGCGGCCGGCACAAAGGACCTTTTCTTGGCATCAACTGCGGCGCATTGCCTGATACGCTGCTGGAGTCCGAGCTCTTCGGGTATCAGGCAGGTGCTTTTACCGGAGCGGACAAAGACAAGCCCGGCCGCTTTGCTCTGGCGGAAAAAGGGAGCCTTTTTCTGGATGAAATAGGGGATATCAGCCCTGCCATGCAGGTTCGGCTGCTGCGGGTGCTCCAGGAAAAGCAGTATGAGCCGCTGGGCGCAACCCGCGCATTTCACACAGATGTGCGCATCATTGCCGCCACCAACAAATCGCTCGGCGCACTGGTTCAGGAAGGACTTTTCAGGCAGGATCTTTATTACAGAATCAATGTGATCAGGCTGGAACTGCCGCCGCTCCGGGAGCGCCGGGAAGATATTCCCCTGCTCGTGGACCGGTTTATCCGTCGTAACAATCATCTCCGGCAGAATAAAACGGTAGAAGGGGTCACTGCGGAGGCAATGCGCCTGCTGATGTCCTACGACTATCCGGGTAATATCCGTGAACTGGAGAACAGCATTGAACATGCCTTCGTGCTGTGTGACAGGCCGCTCATTGATGTCGGATGTCTGCCTGAAGCGATGCAGGCTTTTTACCGCCGCTCCGGCGCTGGGACTGCTCCGTCGCTGAACAATGCGGTTCAGGAAGCGGAGGCCCGTGCCATTCTCGATGCCCTGAAAGCGTGCGATGGAAACAGGCAGAAAGCGGCTGATCTGCTGGGCATGCATAAGAGCACGCTGTTCCGCAAGGTTCGTGCTCTGGGCCTGACGCTCCCTCCTGCGACGCGTCGCAAATAAGTCGCACTATTGCGACTGTTGCATCTCTAATAGTCGCATTAATGCGACTTATCTCGCCGAAAATGCGATCCCGCTCTCCTGTAATTCATTTAATATCAGTATGTTAAAAATATTTTGATCATTGGCACGGTGTATGCTCTAAGAAGGTATACAAGGAACTGCTGATGAAGATTGCACTGACAGTAAGGGAACAACGCATTTCTCCGGTGCTGGATACAGCCCGGACGTTTCTTGTCGTTGAGCTGCAGCAAGGGGTTGTGGTGTCCCGTCAGGAAAAAGAAATTGCCGGAGGCACCGTACAGAATCTGCTTTCACAGCTTGAAGCACTGGGCGTAAGGCAGCTGGTGTGCGGCGCTGTATCCCGGCGTTTTGCCGACTGGCTTTCTGCCGCCGGCATTCAGCTGATCCCGTTTATCTCCGGTGATGTTGAAGAAATACTGGCAGCAGTGCTCGCAGGCACTGTCTGCAGCGGCGCTTTTGCCATGCCGGGCTGCGGTTCCGGCGGGCGCCGGTGCGGCGCCGGAAAAGGACAGGGATACGGCAGAGGCAAACCCGGGTTTTCTGGAGGGCATTCCGTATGTCCTGAGTGCGGCTGCCGTCTTCCCAACTGCCGGAGGCATCCGGAATCAGCCGTATGTCCCGGCTGCAACCGCCCCTTCGGGCATGAGTGAGGTAGCATGATGACAGTGAGCACACAAGAGGCAACAGACAAACAGAAAACGCCCTGGCACGGCAGAGGGCTTACCAGTTTTCTGATCAGCCTGGTTTTTCTGACACTGGCGGTGTCCGGTCTCGTGCTTTACCTTGCTCCGTCCTGTCGCATTGCCCGGGAAACAGGCTGGCGTGTTTTGCTGCTGTCGAAAGATCAGTGGAATGCCCTGCACATCATTATGGCCTGCACTTTTGTTGTTGCCGGGTTGATTCATGTGTACTTCAACTGGCGCATTCTGTTGCGCTATCTGTTTTTAAAACAGCGGCTTCATTTGAAAAAAGAAGCGGTCACGGCACTCCTTCTTTTTCTGCTGCTGTCGGCAGGTGCCATTTTTGAAGTGCCGCCGTTCAGCTTCCTTACAGCATTGACCGAAGAGGAGAAAGCTGGAAGCTGTGCCGGTGCGCTCTCTGCAGAGGCGGTGCATCCTGCATCAGGTCATGGTACAGGTGTCGGTCGCATGACCGTGCAGGAATTTTGTGACGATGCCGGGCTTCTTCTGGAAGACACACTGAGTCGCCTGCAGGAAGCGGGTTTCACGGCGGATCCCGGATCGACGTTCCGGGCGCTGTCGCAGCAGAAGCAGATGTCTCCGATGGATGTGAAAGAATGGCTGCTGAACAGAGGCAGTCTGGACAAAGAAGAAAGGAACTAGATTATGCCTGGAAGAGATGGAACAGGACCTTGCGGAAAAGGCGCCCTGACGGGGCGTGGTGCAGGCGGGTGCCTGCGTGACGGTCGTGGTATGGCTGCGCGCCGTGGTGCGGGTTCAGGCCGCGGTATGCGCGGCGGTATGGGTTTCGGTCGTGGTTTCGGTCGTGGTTTCGGTTTAAGTTCCGAAACAGAGTCACAGTCCCTGCGCGAACAGGCCGCCCGGCTTCAGGGCGCACTGGAAGAAGTACAGGACCGTCTGGCTTCTCTTGAAAAGTCATCTGACCGCTGACGCAGCGGAAGCAGCAGTGCCCTGCACGGCTGCCGGAAAAGAAATGATTATGAAAATTGCATTTTCGACATCAGGAAAAGATCTGAATGCGCTTGTATGTTCCCGTTTCGGGCGTGCCGATGGCTTTCTAATTTATGACACCGACACAGACGAGTACACGGTGGTGGAGAATCAGCAGAATGTCAACGCGCCTCAGGGAGCAGGCATACAGGCAGCGCAGGCCGTAGTGAAAGCGGGAGCAAGTGCTCTCGTTACAGGGCATTGCGGCCCCAAAGCCTTTACTGTATTTGCTGCATCATCCATACGGGTTTATCATTCGGATGAAGTACCGATTTCGGAGGCGCTGCAGGCGTGGCGCCGTGATGCCCTCGCGGAAATGCATGCTGCCGCTGTGGATGGCCATTGGGTTTGAGCAGGCAACTGCTCCTGCTCAGACCCTTTGTCTGACCCCCGACAGGCATGTTAATTATAGAGTTTCTCTTTTCTCCTTACTGACGCACTGTCCGTTCAATCGGCAATTCCGGAACCGGAGTCGCTCCCGACGGCCCCGACAGGTTTCGGAATTGCCGGGACAGTGTCCTGAAAAACGGAAACTTCCATTCAGGCAGAACCATCAGGATATTTTTTCTTTCATGCACATAGCCATCGCATCAGGAAAAGGCGGAACAGGCAAAACGACCGTTGCCGCCAATCTGGCTGCCCTTACGGAGGGTGACGAAACTGTTTATGTGGATTGCGATGTGGAGGCGCCAAACGGTCATCTTTTTCTGAAGCCGGAGCTTTCATTTTCTGAAACTGCGGGAATTCCTGTGCCGCAGGTGGATCCGGCGTTATGTACCGGCTGCGGCAAATGCGTGGAAGTCTGTCGTTTCAATGCGCTTGCCTGTGTGGCGGGAAAGCTGATTGTTTTTGCGGAGCTATGTCACGGTTGCGGCGGCTGTGTGCCTGCCTGCCCTGAAAAAGCCTTGACTGAATCTTCCCATGCGATCGGTACGGTCAGCCGTGGAATGGCGGGCGATTTACATTTTGTGCAGGGGACGCTGCGCGTGGGCGCTGCTATGTCGCCGCCTTTGATCCGAGCGGTAAAAGCGAAAGCGCCCGATGCGGCAGTGATTATTTATGATGCGCCGCCGGGGACCTCCTGTCCTGTGATCACGACCCTGAAGGGCATGGATTACGTTGTGCTGGTTACCGAACCGACTCCATTCTGTCTCAATGATCTGCAGCTTGCTGTGGAGACGGTTCGCACCCTCGGGCTTCCTTTCGGTGTAGTGATTAACCGTGCGGACGTGGGCGATGCCAGGGTGCGGGATTATTGTGATGCAGAAGATATTCCGGTATTGCTGACACTTCCCGAGGATCGCCGTATTGCAGCTGCCTACTCCGGAGGTGCCCTGATCGTTGATGCGTTGCCTGAATACAGAGCATCCTTTATGGAATTGCTCGGAAAAATTCGGGACGGTGCGGGGCAGCGTGAGAAAGGAAAGGCGGTGCGTTCATGACTTCCCGTAAACATTCCTTCATCTTTGGTCCTGTAGTATCACGCCGCCTTGGCAGATCGCTGGGCGTGGATCTGATTCCGGCGAAAACCTGCCCCTATGACTGCATCTACTGCGAGCAGGGGCGCACCACCTGCCACACCATGCAGCGCGATGCCTATGTGGACGTGGAAGCCGTTCTGGAGGAAGTGGCTGCTTTTCTTGCCACACATCCGGCGCCGGATTACATAACGATTTCGGGCGCCGGGGAGCCTGCCCTGCATACGGGACTCGGAGAGCTGATTCAGAAAATAAAATCACTGACGTCTGTTCCTGTTGCAGTCATTACCAACGGTGCGCTCTTCTGGCAGCAGGAAGTGCGGGATGCGCTCCTTCATGCGGATGTTGTTTTACCCTCGCTGGATGCGGGAAATGAGCGTCTTTTTCAGAAAATAGACCGGCCTGTCGCGGGACTTTCTTTTGCAAAAATGCTGGAAGGGCTGATTGCTTTCCGAAATGAGTTTTCCGGTGCCCTGTGGCTCGAAGTCTTTCTAATGGACGGTATCAATGATGATGAAGACAGCGTGCGCGAAATTGCGGCACAGGTGCGGCTGATCCGGCCGGATAAAGTGCAGATCAATACGGTGGAGCGTCCGCCCGCCATGAGCCGTGTAAAAGCGGTTTCTTTTTCCGTGATGGAGCGCTATGTTTCTTTTTTTGAACCTGAGGCGGAAATTATTTCGCCCCGTTACATTCCGGACAGCGGCGGCGTGCTGCTGCCTCAGGAGGCACCTGTGCTGGAAATGCTGAGGCGGCGTCCCTGTCCCCTGGAGGAGATTGCGGAAGGGCTGGGTTTTCATCGGCTTGAAACGGCGAAGCTGTTGGACAGGCTGGTAAAAGAGGGGAGGCTGTGTGTTATGGAACGGGAAAACAAGCTGTTTTTCGGTATAGGGGAACGCTATGAGCAGGCATGATATCCGGGAGCTGGTCATCATCAGCGGAAAAGGCGGAACGGGCAAGACAAGCCTTACGGCCGCCTTTGCGTCTCTTGCCGGGAGGGCGGTGCTGGCAGACTGTGACGTGGATGCGGCCGACCTGCATTTGCTGCTGCACCCGGAGCCGGAAGAGCATTATGAATTCAGGAGCGGGCATCAGGCGGTAATCAGGCAGGAGGACTGCACCCGATGCGGAGACTGTTATGAACGGTGCCGCTTTGAGGGTATCCGGCGGGAGGATACGGGAGCGGATGTCCGGTATACAGTGGATCCGCTGTCCTGTGAGGGCTGTGGCGTCTGTGTTGACTGGTGCCCTGCCGCCGCCATTGATTTTCCTGAATGTACGGCAGGGGAGTGGTATGTTTCTTCGACACCCTGCGGGCCCATGGTTCATGCGAAGCTGGGTATTGCCGCGGAAAACTCGGGCAAGCTGGTGTCGACGGTGCGCCGTGCCGCAAGAGACAGAGCGGAAAAGGAGGGGATTGCAAAACTGATTATCGACGGTCCTCCCGGAATCGGCTGTCCGGTGATCGCTTCCATTACAGGCACATCGCTCGCATTGATCATCACGGAACCGACGTTAAGCGGACAGCACGATCTGGAGCGGGTTGCCCGGCTGGCGAAGCATTTTAATGTGCCCGTGGCGGTGTGTGTCAACAAGTGGGATATCAATTCTGAATTGACGGAAAGCATTGAAGCGGTCGCTCTTTCAATGGGCGCCCGTCCGGTCGGACGGATCGGTTATGACCGCCGGATGACGGAGGCGCAGGTTGCGGGGAAAACTGTTCTTGATTATGGCGGTGCCGCAGCTGAGGCGATCCGTGAAATCTGGTGCCGGGTGGCTTCAATGCTTGACGGTACAGCGCCTGATGCCGGAGATGCAGAAAGCGGAAACGGCGGCTGATCTTTTTTAGATACGGGACAACAAGTCAGATGGAAGAAAACTACAGCGCCAAGGCATTGGAACGTTTCAGAAATCCAAGAAATTATGATGAACTGCAGGAGCCGGACGGCTACGCCAGAATAACCGGTCCCTGCGGAGACACGATGGAGTTCTGGGTGCAGGTCGATGAAGGTATTGTGAGTGCCGCTTCGTTTACCACGACAGGCTGCGGTCCTTCCCGCGCCTGCGGAAGCATGGCGACAGAACTTGCAGAAGGCAGGCCCGTTGCGGAAGCAAAAGAAATCTCACAGCAGGATATTCTGAATGCGCTGGGCGGTATGCCGGAAGCGCACCGGCACTGTGCACTGCTGGCATCGAATACACTGCGTGCTGCGCTGGAAAATTATCAGGCATCGGCATCAGTAAAGCAGATGAAAACAGAAGCATAAGGAAGGTCGAGGTTGCACCGGATGTGTCGCCCGACTCTGAAAAACAACAGGAGAGAAAATGATGCGTGTTGCTATACCGGTAGTTCAGGGGCATCTTGCCCTTCATTTCGGGCACTGTGCCCAGTTTGCGCTCGTGGATACGGATCCGGAGCAGAAAAGCATTCTGAAAGTGGATGTGGTCGATGCGCCGGAGCATCAGCCCGGGCTGCTGCCGCGCTGGCTTGCTGAGCGCAATGCCCAGGTGATTATTGCCGGCGGCATGGGGGCACGTGCCCAGGCGCTTTTTGCCGAGAACAATATCGAAGTGGTTATCGGCGCACCGGCCGATCCGGTGGAAGCCCTGGTGCAGCGCTACCTGGAGGGCACTCTGGAATCAGGAGAGAATGTCTGCGATCATTAAAGCGTACTGCTTTTACGGCCCTGTTATCTGAGCATCTTCAGCAGAAAAGGCAGCGCCAGTACGAGGGCTGCCAGTACAACAACGGCAACGACAAGCATCCTGTTGCGCCGTTTGACAGACGGGTTGCCGATATCTTCAAGCCGCGCATGCTTCGGCAGGACTTCCACGGCTGCATCCGGGATATCGCCCTGAGGAGCGGCAACCCGTGGTGCCACTTCCAGATGATTGAGCAGTTCCTGCGCTCTGACTGATTCGAAGTTCCTGATCATGCTGTGGCAGAGATATTTGGCTTCATCGATGCTGCCCAGTTTTTCCAGCGATAAAGCGGCTGCATACATGATGTTTTCCGTATTGGGAAATTCTCTGTTCAGCTGCTGAAGCAGTTCCAGCGCTTTTTCATACTGCCTGTTTTTAAACAGCCTGTTGGCTTCCTGAAATCGTTGTTTTGCGGATTCTGAATTCATGGTGCTTTGTTTTCACTACCTGTTTTTTTCGGCGGACTGATGCGTTGCCGGATAAATGGTACCATATAAAAGCGTTTCAGGGGAGAGGCGTTGCGTTCGGCTTTTCCATTTTTTCCCAGGCTTCTGTCGCCTGTTCTTCGGGCACGGGATTGTTCACAAAAACATCATCCAGAAAAGAAGCGCCGGTTTTGAACTGGGCAAAACTGAGCGATGCTTTTTGCGAAGGGGCGTTTTCACCAGGGGGTGTATAAAATGCCAGGGTGACGGTGTCTGCTTCCTGCCAGACCCGGACTGCAACGGCCTGCTGCTGGTCGGAACCGGGGAAAACAAAGAGGCTTTTTTTCTCGTATGCGGTACCGTGCCGTTCATCGAGTGCCTTGAAGAAGCGGCGGCATCGGGCTTCAATGTCTTTTGCATCATCGGACCATACCGCCACCAGTTCATAGATTCTGGCATCCTGAAATCCGATATTGGCGAAGGCATGCACGCCCAGAAAAGGGTCGGCGCCATATGCGATCAGCAGTGCATCCGGTTTCTGGGGGCCGGGAGTGGTATTGCGCGAGGCGGCGTCGCTGTAGACGGCATCGGGCAGGCGCTTGAGGCATTCTTCAAAAGACATATTCAATCGGACACCGTGCAGCATCCGGTCAAGATCATTGTCCGGCGCTTCGTCTGCCAGTGCGGTACCGAAAAAGAAAAGAGAGCAAAGGAGCATGGAGAAACAGAAGATGGGTTTCATGAAAAGTTCCCGGGACAGTCAATCCCATTTTTTTAAAAAGGCGGCAATCTGTATTTTGACTGTTTCCCTGTCGTAATCATAAAACAGGATATGATCGGAAAGGAGCAGCCAGTGGAGCGTTTTATCTTTCGATGGAATACGGTTATATACGGCTTCGGCATAGGCCGGATCCGCGACGGTGTCATTTTTTGAATGAATCAGAAGGGTCGGCATGGCGATCTTCTGCAAAATCGTGTCGTCCCGTGCTTTGCCCGCTACTGCCATGGCAGTGAGCGCTCCTTTCGAAGGGATCCAGTTATAGGAAAGGATTTCGCCCCGTGCCTCTGCACGGTTTACAGGCTGCATGTTTTGCGGTCTGTATACCCAGTGCAGTATCGGAGAGACAAGTCCTGCCCAGGTCTCCGGACGCAATATATAATACCATTGTTTCGTAACAGCATAGTAGGGCGCTGTCAGGATCAGCCCGTCCGGCTGCTTCTGTGCAGCGGCAATGGTTGCAAGGGCGGCGCCCATGGAATGCCCGAGGATGACGACGGTATCGTAGCGCTGCTGCAGCGCATCGAGTTCTTTCAGCACCGCTTCCTCCAGCGCTGCGGGGCTTGTCTTCTGAAAATCGAAGGGAGAGGTGCCGTGGCCGGGCAGGAGCATGGCGCGGACATGCCAGCCCCGTTCTGCCACATACTCCGGAAGATCGGAAAAGCAGTCGGGTGTTGCGATAAAGCCATGCACAAAAAGAATGGCTTTCCGGGTGTCATCAGGGCCGCAGGTGCGCGCTTCGGCGCCGGAAAGAATGCCGGTGTCGGGATTCCTGGGCAGGGTGCGGTCATAGCGTTCCGCTTCTTTCGGAGCGTAATTATTCCAGAACAGAAGAGCGCCGATCAGAAGAAAGGGGATAAAAAGGATAACGGCGATGCGAAATAAGGCCATTTTTACCTCCTGTTTCATGATTCCCATCTGGACAGAAAACGGCTGACCGATTCTTTCACCTGATCCCGGTCGTAATCCCAGAAAACGACGTGATTGGAGCGGGTAAGCCATTCTGCGGTTTTGTCCGGGGACGGGATGACGTCGTACACCTTTTTCGATGCTGCCGGATCGGTGACAGTGTCATTTACTGAATGGATCAGCAGCGTCGGCATGTTTATTTTGCGCAAGGTATCTTCATGCCGTGCTTTTTCGGCCAGAGCCATGGCAACGGGCACGCTTTTCAGGGGGATCCATTTGTACAGAATGATCTTGCCTTTGTCAGTTGTTTGCCGGATCGGCTGCCGCGTGCCCGGCGCACAGATAAAGGGCGTGACGGATGAAGCCAGGCGTGCCCAGGTCTCCGGCCGCATCATGTAATACCACCGATGGGTGACTGAATAATAAGGTGCAACAAGAATCAGTCCTTTCGGGCTGCTTTGTGCCGCCGCAATGGTTGCGAGAGCGCCCCCCATGGAATGGCCGACAAACACAACCGTTGCATATCGCCGCTTCAATTGCTCCACTTCCTGCAGCACGGCATCTTCCAGTTCCTGCCCGGTGACCTTCTGAAAGTCGAAGGGGGAAGTGCCATGCCCGGGCAGCAGCATGGCGCGGACATGCCAGCCCCGTGCCGCCACATAGTCCGGAAGGTCGGCAAAACTGTTGGGCGTGGCTATAAAGCCGTGGATGAACAGCACCGCCCGCTCTGCATCCTGCGCACCGAGGTGACGCGGCTCCGCCCCTGACAGAATGCCTGAATCCGGATGGCGGCGTTGTTTTTTGTCGTGGAGCCGTGCCAGTCTGGTGCTGATAAAACCCATAACAGTTCTTTTACGCTTCGTCTTCAGTTTATGAAAAAGTGTGCGGCTGCATCAGTAGTATAAATAAGTGGTGTCTCTGAAATACAGAGCGGAGATCTCATCAGACTTAAAAAAAGCCTCCGGCGAAAACCGGAGGCTTGAAACAGACAGGACATGTTATTTAAAAGCTGTCGGAAGTGTCCAGCGTGCCGTCTGTAGGTCCGGCACTGCGGCTCTTGATGTAGGGGCCGGTCATCATATCTTTGTACGCCATTCCGGGGCCGACCATGGGGAAGACGAAAGAATTTTTATCGACGAACACTTCGAGAAAAGCAGGGCCGTCGAAAGAGACAAAGGCTTTCAGTGCTTCTTCCAGTTCGCTGCGCTTTGTCACACGGCGGGCAAATCCGAAGCCGTCCGCCTCCGCCGCTTTCACAAAATCTTTGCTGTGCAGCGTTTTGTCGGTGCCCGAGAAGCGGTTGTCAAAGTAAAGGGACTGCCATTGAACCACCATTCCGTCGCCGTGATTGTTCAGCAGCAGAATCTTCACGGGCAGATTGTAGGTGGTGCAGGTTTCCATTTCGCCGATATTCATCCGGATGCTGCCATCTCCGTCCACGTCGATCACCAGCGCATCGGGAAAGGCAGCCTGTGCTCCGATGGCGGCGGGCAGACCGAAGCCCATGGTACCCATGCTGCCCGATGTAAGCAGCGTTCTCGGCTTCTTGAAGTCGAAGTACTGGGCGGCGAACATCTGATGCTGGCCCACGCCGGTGGCGATAATGGCGTTGCCTTCGGTAATCTTATTGAGTTCCTGCAGCACTTCCTGCGGCTGCACGATATCGCTTTCCCGATTAAAGTTGAAAGCATGTGTTTCTTTCATCTTCTGAACGGCGGCGACCCATTCGCTGTGATCCAGGGAAAATTCTTTCCCGTATTCCAGCAGATCGGACAGTGCCGTTTTGATATCGCCGGCAAAAGACCAGTCCACAGCTTTCACTTTACCGATCTCGGCAGCATCAATATCGATCTGGGCGATACGGGCATTGGCAGCGAATTTATGCGGGATGCCGGCAACGCGGTCATCAAAGCGTGCGCCCAATGCAATGAGCAGATCGCAATCGTCCACGGCGTAATTGGCATAAGCGGCACCGTGCATGCCGAGCATGTGGAGGCACAGCGCATCGGTCGTATCCAGAGCGCCTATACCCATGAGCGTTGTCACCGCCGGAATCTGGTACTGCTTCATAAAGCACTGCAGTACTGCTGAAGCGCCGGAAATGACGGCACCGCCGCCCACATACAGCAGCGGCTTTTTCGCCTGCTTCAGCATTTTGAAAAAGCTCTCCATTTTCTTCTCGGGCATGCGCCGTGCCGAAACGGAATTGGTGCGTTCCTGATAGCCGTGCAGCTGAAGCACCGACTCGCTGTCATAGGCGCCCTGCCAGTTCTGCACGTCTTTGGGCAGATCGATGACCACCGGACCGGGCCTGCCGCTCCGTGCAATCTGAAAAGCCGTACGCACGGTGGCTGCAAGCTGCTTGGGATCTTTAACCAGAAAAACATGCTTGGCACAGGCGCTCATGATGCTGTACACCGGCGCTTCCTGAAAGGCATCCGTTCCGATGGCGTTGCGTGCCACCTGCCCGCAAATAACAATGATGGGCACGGAATCTGCCATGCAGTCCCGGACAGGCGTCACAGTATTCGTGGCGCCGGGCCCGGAGGTAACCAGTGCCACGCCCACATTGCCGCTGGCGCGGGCATACCCTGCCGCCATGAATCCGGCGCCCTGCTCATTGGCAGGCACAATCAGGTTTATCTGCTTTTCCGGGTTATTTTTATTGTATTGAAAGACGGCATCATAAGTGGGGAGAATGGCGCCGCCGCTGTAACCGAAGATGGTGTCCACACCTTCTTCGGCAAGCACCTGCAGCGTCATTTCCGCACCGCTCATGATCTGGCCGTGTGCGATTGACTTTTTAGCTTTCAGTCCAACCATTTTATTATCTCCTGCGAAGCGTCGTCCGGACGCGGGGGGTGGGTGGGTTGCTTGGGTAACAACGGCTCTTCCTGTTTTCTTCCTCATCAGAACCGGAGGAGCCTGTGTGCTTGTGTATAAAAAGGCGAGCGCCAAATAAGATTTGACGCTCGCGGTTCAATTCAGCTTAAGTGAATAAGATTAGCCTTCTTGTTCCGGTTCCGGCGCCGCCTCTTCAACGGTCGCCTCCGGTACACCTGACAGGGGGGGCTCCTCTGCCGGTGCGTCTTCTGCGGATGCCGCCTGTGCTTCCGCCTGTTCCTGTGCGGCAGCATTCTGGCTGCGGCTCACCGCTGCGTACAGATCGTGCGCCACATCGGCGAGACTTCTGCCTGCCTGATACATGCCTTGCGGCAGACTGCCGCCCAGCGCCGCACTGACGTCCACGGACTCTCCTGCAGGGATTTCTTCGCCTGCTTCGAGCCGTTCCTGATCGCGCTGATATTCGCGCATGCTCAGACCGATACGGCGTTCCGCTGCGTTGATGCTGATGACTTTTGCCCAGACCGTGTCGCCGACTTTCAGAACATCTTCGGGCTTATTCACACGTTCCTGAGAAAGCTCGCTCACATGGATCAGTCCTTCAACGCTGTTGTCCAGACGCCCGAAGGCACCGAAAGCAACCAGTTTGACAATTTCCACTTCGACATGAGCGCCGATGGGCAGTTTTTCCACGACAGACAACCAGGGATCGGACTGGAGCTGCTTGAGACCGACGCTGATTTTTTCCGCTTCGGGATCAATGCTCAGCACCTGCACTTCAACTTCCTGACCCTTTTGAAGCACTTCACCGGGGTTGGTGATTTTCTTGGTCCAGGACAGATCGCTCACATGCAGCAGGGCGTCGATACCGTCTTCAATCTGGACAAAGGCACCGTATTCGGTCAGGTTGCGCACAACACCCTTGATGGCGGAGCCGATGGGATACCGGTCGCTCAGCTGTTTCCAGGGATTGGGCTGGGTCTGTTTGATGCCCAGAGCAATCTTTTCTTCTTCAGCGTCAACGCTCAGCACCATCACGTCCACTTCGTCGCCGATGCTAAGCACTTCGTTTGGATAACGGACACGGCGTGTCCAGCTCATTTCGCTGACATGAACCATGCCTTCCACGCCTTCTTCCAGCTGGACAAAGGCGCCGTATTCGGTCATGCTGACAACGCGTCCGCGCATGATGGCGCCCACAGGGTACCGGTCGAGAACCGTTTTCCACGGATTTTCCGTGCGCTGTTTGAGTCCGAGGCTGATCCGCTCGCTCACGGGGTCAAAGCTCAGCACAATAACCTGAATCTTATCACCGACCTGCACCATCTGCGTGGGATGCTTGACTCTGCCCCAGCTCATGTCGGTCACATGCAGCAGACCATCGATGCCCCCGACGTCCACAAAGGCGCCGAAGTCGGTAATATTTTTAACTTCACCTTCGATAAGCCCGTTGACTTCGATGCGTTTAAGAAGGTGCTGTTTTTCAATTTCACGCTGCTCTTCGAGCAGTCTTCTGCGGCTGACAACCACATTGCGGCGACGGCGGGTCAGCTTCACAATCTTGACTTCCATCTTTTCGCCGATGTAGCGATCAAGATCGCCCGTGGGCCGGAAGGTCAGCTGGCTGGCGGGCATGAAGGCATCCACACCGACATCCACTTTGAGACCGCCCTTGACACGGCGGGTGATGACGCCTTCAATAATACCGTCGTTGTCGTATACGGCCTGCACATGCTCCCAGTTTTTGATCCGGTCCGCTTTAATCTTGGAGAGATTGGGGGCGCCGTGATCATTTTCCGGAGTTTCGATATAAAAATCGTATGCGGTACCGATGGCGGTGCTTTCGCCTTCTGCAAATTCTCCCAGGTCAACTACGCCTTCGCTTTTGTAGCCGATATCCACGGAAACGCGGTTATCGTTGATGCCGACAATGCGGCCGCGGACGACTTCGCCTTCTTTGAAATTCTGAGGCGCTTCCTCCATCAGCTGCGACATGCTTTCCTGACTGATTTGCTCGTTCAGATCGGCCTCCAGGTCGGCAGGCATAAGGTCTGCGCCGCCCCGGGCCAGTTGGGACACCAGATTTTTCATGAAACTACAAGACTCCTAAAAGGTGGGTGGAACTCCCCGCGACATACGGGTTAATATGCTATTTTAACAAAAAGTGTGGTATACTTTCAATTTACAGCAGGCGAGGACTGTTTTTTCCTGGAAGCACCGGTATGGGATTATTCTAAATTGGGATTGCTCGAAATCGGAATACTCGGACTGGGGTTGTCCATTGATGCCTTCGCTGTTGCCATGGTTGCCAGTACACTTCTGGTGACGGTAAACAGGCGGCAGTTTTTCAGACTGTCCTTTCATTTCGGTTTGTTTCAGGCGCTCATGCCTCTCATCGGATGGCTTGCCGGGCAGACCGTTGAAAAATGGATTCATCCCTGGGATCACTGGGTGATCTTTCTGATTCTGCTTGCCGTGGGCGGAAAAATGAGCTGGGAGGCATGGAGCAATTACAGAAACGGTACCGATCCCCTGGCTTCCTGCTCCACCGACCCGACCCGGGGGCTCCGCCTGATCGGGCTGTCCATAGCGACCAGTCTGGATGCTCTGGCGGTGGGGCTGACTCTGGCGGTCATGCAGGTGAATATCTTTTTCGTCGTGTTTGTCATCGGCTGCATTACGGCATCCCTCACTTTTACAGGAATGAAGCTGGGCAGCCGGCTGGGACTTCATTTCGGACAGAAGGTGCAGATATTCGGCGGCTTTCTGCTTGCTGCGCTCGGCATGAAAGTGCTGCTTGCCCACTTTTTGAGCTGAGCCTTCCCGCTTCCGAAGCCCTCCGATTTGCAATATCCCGCCCTGTTCCGGAAAATAAAGAGGCAGGCGGAACACGCTGCGGAAAAACCGCTGAAAGGGATCAGGTCTATGGATATCCAGTCTCTGATGGCTCCTTTTTCTTTTGCAGAAAAAGAACCCTATGCCAAAGCCATGGAAGCAGCCGCTTCAGGAAAGCCGGTGGCAGGGTATCTCTGCTCTTATGCACCGCTCGAACTGCTTCATGCGGCGGGGTATCTGCCTGTCCGTGTTTTCAGCCGTATAGGCGACACACACCACGCGGATGAGCTGTTGCAGACCTTCTCATGCAGTTATGCCCGCAGTGTGCTTGACCGTGCTCTGAAAAAAGAATGGCCCTTTCTCGATATTGTCCTGTTTTCCCACACCTGCGATACCATGCAGAACGTGGCAGATCTGTGGCGCGCACATCGGGGCGATGCGGAGGTGCTGATTGTGTCGGTGCCGACGCAGACGGACGGGGCTCTCGCAGAAAAGTACTACGGTGCTGAGCTTGCCCGTGTGCGGCGTCTGCTCGAAGAAAAAACAGGTCCCATTGCGGAGGCGCGTATTGAAGAAGCGCTCGCACTTTTTCAGCAGCAGCGCAATGCCATGGAGCAGCTGTACGCACTCCGCGCACGTTACCCGAAGGTACTCACCGGAGCCCGGGTTATGCAGATTGCTCTTGCGGCGCAGCTGATGGACAGGGAAGCGCATCTGGCAGCGCTTCACGCCCTTCTTTCCGCCGTGGAATCCGCAGAGGAGGCGGCTTCAGACGATAGCGCCGCCCTTCCGAAGGTGTTTGTTGCGGGCAGCATGTGCAGTCCGCCCGCCTTCATCGATCTTATTGAAGAGGCAGGCTGCCACATTGTCGGCGATGATCTGTGTGTGAGTCATCGCGCTTTTTACAGTGCCGATGCGGAAGACGGCAGTACGCTGGAGGTGCTTACCCGGCGCAGCCTGCACCGTGATCCCTGCCCTGCTTTTCACCGAACGGGCTGGCATCCGGGGCATGCGCTGTTGGCGCGGGTGCGTGCAGCAGGTGCGGATGGTGTGATCTTTCTGCTGACACAGTTCTGCGACCCTATGGCTTTTGATTATGTGCCCATGATGAAAGCCCTGGAAGAGGCGGGGATTCCCGCGATTACGCTTTCCGTGGAACAAAATCAGGAACCGTCAGAGCAGCTGCGCACCCGGGTGAGTGCATTTTCAGAAATGCTGCAGGGATCCGCATGACATGAATACACATACTTTTTTTGCCGGGGTCGATGTGGGCAGTGCCGCTGTCAAGGTGGTGCTTCTTGACGAAGCAGATCAGATCCTGTCTCAGGCGGTACTGCCGACCAGCGGCGTGCTGGCCGATTCTTTCCGCCGTGCGCTGGATCAGGCGGTGGACAGTGCCGGTTTGCACGCCCAATACTGCCGCGGACTCATTGCAACCGGGTACGGGCGGGATCGTGTGGAAGGGCGCATACGGTCGGTAACGGAAATTACATGCCATGCCCGGGGTGCCCGCTTCTTTTACCCTGAGGCGCGCTCGGTAATTGATATCGGCGGGCAGGACTCGAAAGCCATTGCACTGGATGAGGGCGGGAGGGTGCTCCGTTTTGAAATGAACGACAAATGCGCCGCCGGTACAGGCCGATTTCTGGAAGTCATGGCACGGCTCCTCGAAATAGAACTGGATCAATTCGGAGGCCGTGCACTGGCGGCGGATGCGCCTGTTGCCATTTCCTCTACCTGCACTGTTTTTGCCGAGAGCGAAGTGATTTCCTGGCTGGCGCAGAACCAGCCTGTGAATAATATTGCTGCCGGGCTGTGCCGCTCCATTGCTTCGCGCGTTTTCGGGCTTGCTTCCCGTGTCCGCATGACAGGGCCCACCATTATGACGGGCGGTGTTGCCCGGAACCCCGGTGTTGTGCATGCGCTGGAGGAACTGCTGGGTGAGCCGCTGCTCCTTCCCGGGCAGCCACAGCTGGCAGGTGCCCTCGGTGCCGCTCTTTTTGCAAAAGACAGCGTGCTTTCCTCCGGCGGGCAATAAAAAACGCCCGCCATTGATACAGCGGGCGTTGAAAAACCGGAGGTGTCGTTTTTATTTGGCGTGCTTTCCGAGATAGCTGGCGACGCCATCGGCCGTGGCTTTCATGCCTTCTTCCCCTTTGCGCCAGTTGGCGGGGCAGACCTCGCCGTTTTCTTCATGGAACTGCAGCGCATCCAGCACCCGGATCGCTTCGTCCACGCTGCGGCCCAGAGGCAGGTCGTTGATCAGGGCGTGCCGGACGATGCCCTCTTTATCAATGAGGAACAGTCCGCGCAGTGCTACTGACTCATCGAAGAGCACGCCGTAGTCGCGGGCAATCTGCTTGGTCAGATCGGAGACCAGCGGATACTGGATATTGCCGATACCGCCTTTGTCCACCGGGGTGTTTTTCCACGCCCAGTGAGAGTAATGGGAGTCTACGGAAACGCCGATCACTTCACAGTTCCGCTCTTTGAATTCCTTCAGCTTTTTATCAAAAGCGATGATTTCAGAGGGACATACAAAGGTAAAGTCCAGCGGATAGAAGAAAAGAACCACATACTTGCCAAGGTAATTGGCGAGCCGAAACTTCTCATTGAAGGTGTTGTCGGGCATGACTGCTGTTGCCGTAAAATCAGGTGCTGTTTTGGTGACTTCCAATGCCATGGAGATACTCCTTATTTTTTGAGATGAGGGTTGCGGTCTGCCTCCCGTTCGAAGAACAGACCGGATAAACACGCATTCAGTGCAGTTATGCCGGAAAACGCCGGCGAAGGCTCTTTTATTTCCCGGAGCAGGAGTGTGCGCCCCACAAACGGTTCCATGCCGTTCTTTTTATACGAAGCCCCGGTGCATCCCGGTGCCTCGGGTACATCTGAAAAAAAGGCCCCGGCAGGCATATGGTGTCACGTGCGCACCTATACATGCCGGAGCTCATTTTTCGAAGCACCGGATCCGGGCGAAGTGTTTTCGCTTCACCCTGATCCGGGCTGTTCTCGATCAAAGAAAGACAGGTCTGCTGACTCTATCGTAAATGTCTTTTATTTGCGGCGTGACCGTGCCAGACCGATGCCCGCCAGAGCGGCAGACAGAGCAACCAGGGCGACCGCACCGGCTGCAGGAACGGTAGTTTCTTTACCCCGTGAAAGAACCAGATTCACGGCAGTACCGGGGGCAACAGAAGAGCCCGGGGCTACGCTCTGCTGAAGCACCTGACCTGCAGGGGCCGTATCGCTGTACACCTGAGAAACACTGCCGACAACCAGCCCGGCGGCTGCGAGGAGGTCGGCGGCTTCTGCCTCAGTCTTGCCGACAACATTGGGAACGATTGAGGGCTCCGCTGCAACCACCAGATTGATTGTGCTGCCGGCAGGCAGTTCCAATCCGGCGGCAGGATCCTGATTGATTATCTGACCTGCTGGAGCCGCACCGCTGTAATCATAGGTGACGGTACCTACTACAAAGCCCGCTGCCTGAAGAGCGGCTTCAGCAGCGGCAAAATCAAGACCGGTAATGTCCGGCACTTCTTCAAGAGCGGGAAGCAGGCACATGGCTACGTCATATTGTTTTGCAGGGTCAATTCTTTCTTTATAGGGCATATCTTGTCCGTTATATTCGCGAAGGTCCTGGTTGCCGTCGGGCGAGGAAACCTGCACAAAGGCACGTGCCTTATTCGGGTTGGTGGGATCGGAGGGATCCACGCTCCCTGCCAGCTTGCCACGGATACGAATATAGCCTTCCGGCAAGTTCAGGGGCGTGGGAAGGGTATAAGAATAACGGTACATGGGTATTTCAAACTGATAAGTGATCGGGCTCAGATATAATAACCCCGTGTTTACCTTATTAACCGACACGTCCATCTCTGCGACAACATTTCCGGGCATAGGCGGAGTGACTGAGGTGTCTTTTTCAAAAAAGGTGATCGTGAACAAAGGCGCAAAACGCTCTGCAGGACTCTGCGTAAGATCCAGCTCCGTGCCCGGCGGTTCCAATGTGCTCTACATGGATGGCCACGTTGCCTTCCAGCGCTATGAAGAAAAAGGTGACGGTCCCGTCAACAGCCTCATGGCTATACTGGTAGGGCTTCTGACCGGTCTGTAAGCAGAATCTGTTATTCCGTTTTGTCCGGCGCCTCTCCCCGTGCGGAGGGGCGCTTTTTGTTTCTGCTGGCAAATGATCCCGAAAATGCGCACAAACAGTGTATAAAAGGGACTTTATAGAACATCTCATAAGGCGGAAACAGGTCTGTCTAGATTTTTTTTATACCCGGTTAAAGTGCAAATAAGGTCTGTCCTGTACAGGCACTTTTCTTAGCTCGAAAAAATTTGCTTTTGTTCCAGAGAACCTTTATAATCACAAAAGATGTCTTATTTTTGTGTGTTCCTTTTAACCAAACCCAAGGAGTAATGTCTTATGAAACGTAAAGGATTTACACTCATCGAACTGCTGGTGGTGATTGCCATCATCGGCATCCTGGCAGCCATTCTGCTGCCTGCTCTCGCCCGTGCCCGTGAAGCGGCACGCCGTTCCTCCTGCCAGAACAATCTGAAACAGTGGGGGCTTGTGTTCAAAATGTATGCCAATGAGTCGCCCGGTGAAAAATATCCCTCCCTTCAGGTGGGGTGCTATCTCCGCAAAGAAGGTGACACGCGCGGCGCTATTGATGCAGGACCCAACCTCTTTCAGATCTATCCGGAGTATCTGACAGATCCCATGATCTTGTTCTGCCCGTCCACGGCTGATCTGGGCGGCAAAATTGATCAGGCAAAAGACGGTGGTCAGGAATTCTGCATAGGCTATTCTCACAACCACGGCGGGAAATGCGCCCGTGCCTCCGATGCCAGCTATGCTTACCTTGGCTGGGTGCTGGATCAGATGGATTCCACTTCCCCCACCATCACTCTGGGAAGCCTGAATCTTTATGCCGTTCTCGTGTCGCTGGTTCCCGGCATTGCGGCACTTGACGCAAACACGCTTGTTTCTGCGCAGCTGGGTTCCGCACTCGACAGGCTGCTGGGTGATATTTCTGCAATCATGCCTTATCTGACCAAGCCCTGCACTGCCCCCATCGGAGTAATGCCCAAAGCGGAGCAGGACGTGAAAGTGCCTGTCGGGCTGGGTAACGGCGGCGGGCAAAGCGAGACTGTTTACCGCATTCGGGAAGGGATTGAGCGTTTCCTGATTACGGATATCAACAACCCGGCGGCAAGTGCCCAGGCGCAGAGCACGGTTTTCATCATGTTCGACCAGCTGTCCACGAACCCTGCCGATTACAATCACGTGCCCGGCGGTTCCAATATCCTTTACATGGACGGCCACGTTGCGTTCCAACGCTATGAAAAGAACGGTCAGGGTCCGGTCAATGAACCCATGGCAACGCTGGTGGCACTGCTGAATTCAGATCTGTAAGCCAGTTTTTTTCTCTCTGCGGACAAGCGGCGTCTCCCGGAGTTTCCGGGAGGCGCTTTTTTATTTTAATGGGGGCTGTAACGGATCGCTTCGCCAAACTCCCAGGCGAGAGCCTTTCGGGGCGGCAGCGTGATCATGACCGGCTCTCCTGAAGTGATGCAGTCCGGAACGGGTGCCGTGCTTTTATCTGTGAGCACTGTCCGGGCAAGGGATGCGCCGTCTGTACCGGTGTTTCTGAGTACGATGGGCGCTTCTATCGGTTCATCGGACACATTGGCAAAGAGCAGTGCCGTCCTCGTTTCTCCGGCTATCTGCCAGGCGCCCGTAAGCAGCGCATCGGTAATGACCGGATGCTCTCCATGCCACTGCCAGTCGGCGCGCACCTGCGGTATAGTGCCGCCGGTCACGGGCGGCCGCAGCATTTCGCCTGCATAAAAATACCGGCGCAGCAGCCAGCGCAGCTGCACGATCTGTTTGAAAAAGGCGGCGTTTTCTTCCGCTATTGCCAGATCAGGATTGATCCATCCGATCTGTTCGCCGAAGACCAGCTGCTGCGCCGCCTTCATTCGGAGGGCGAGACTTGCCGTCTCACCGCCGCCATAGGACCTGCCGAAGCATTGAATCGTACCGCCGTAGATCGCCGGAAAAACGGGTAGCTGCCCATCGGTCTGCCAGTGCCAGCTGAGATATCCGTCGAAGCGGTTGATATAGGGTTCGCCGTTGCACTCCGTAGTGATCACATGCCCTTCCGGCATTTCCCGGCGGATCCGATCCAGCATGTTCCAGTAACTCAGGTTCCACCAGGAGCCACCCGCAAGAGGATGGCCGTGGGACGGATCCATGCACAGGGCAGGCGTCGCTGCGGCAATCTGATCAATATACACGCCCTTCACGCCGCACTCTTTCTGCAGGCGCAGCACGATTTCCTTCACTTTATTCTGCCACAGCGGTGTGGCGGGGCACATGACCCCCAGCGCAACTTCGGATCCGTCGCTTTCCCGGCTGCCGTATTTTTCGATATAAGGCGCGCCATCTTCTTCTTTGGTCACAGCGGGCAGAGCAAGCGAAGTGAAGGAGCAGTCTTCCGCACCGCAGTCGTGCGTATCCCAGAGCCGTCCGTTGATGTAGGGCATAACGTATACATTGGCTGCCTGCAGGGCCTGCACCGCCTCGGCAAATCCCTCTTTGGCAGGGAAATAATGAGGATAATCATTGTCGAAGGGGATTTCATGCCAGTTGTACCAGTGAAAGCCTACGGGCACATCGAGGTAGTCGGCAAAAGACTTGACGCGCTCCGTCACTTCTTCCGGTGTGCCTCCCGTCTGTGCCCATACGCAGAGCTCACGCATCCAAAGAGGCGTATCTTCCCGCCCTTCTCTGCCGAGCCGGGGCATCCACAGCGCATTCTTTTGCACCCAGTTTTTGTAATACTGCGCCGCATCGAACCAGTCGCCCCGGAAGAGCCGCCACACGGCTTTGCCCGGAAGGCTGTAATTATTGGTTCGGGTTGTATCGGGTATGGGATGTTCGAAAAAGAGGCTGACTGTCCGCTCTTTCGCTTTCGACTGGGCAACGATTTCTTTTGCCGATCCCTGTGGATCATGCATGGCAAAATAGAAACCGGACTGGTTCTGTTCGGGCGACCACCTGGAAAAGGTGCTCATAAACTGCATGCTGCCCCAGCCGCCGCCGTAGCGCTGCCATTTCTGCATGTCCGCATCCCAATGATATTGAATCAGCGCACCGGGCCCGTCCGGATAGAGGATGCCCCCGTCACAGATGGATTCGTGGAGGGTTATCTGCGGAAAAACGACATCTTCCAGCCGTGTTGTATTGAGTGCCCCGGCTGTGGCAATGTGCCATTCCCAGGCGCTTTCTTCGGGGCGGGCATAGAGCCGCACTTCCACAGTAAAGGTGCTGAGATTCGCACCGGGATAGCCCTCCCACCGGAGCAGGGCGCCTCCATCCGTCGCTTCCATGCCGACCCGTTCCCATCCGTCTGTGGAGGGGACATGTGTCTCTTTTCCGTCCTGATCGCAGACAACAAGCACAAAGAGGGGCCGGCACAATGCCGCCAGAAGATTTCTGTCCTTGCCCAGGTCCTGCAGACGGGTAATCCGGATGCCGCCGGAGCCCTGATGAAAGGTAAGGGCAAGGTCGCCGGAAATACATTCCAGCGTGTCGTCGGCGAAAAGCTGCAACGGAAGCAGCAGCAGGCAGAGAAAGAGCGCTGTGGCAAAGAGACGCGTTTTCATGGCACACTCCTGTCGGCTCATCCATGCAGCGGTGCTGCAGGGTTGTAGGCGGACAGCCTGCTGATGCTGTAAAAAGCTGTCCTTTAAAAATCGATGACGCTGAGCTCCGGAATACAGGAATCCAGCGGAAGGGTCTCAATATGGGTCGCGCCGAGCCGGGCAAGGTCATAACGCACCTGTGCAAGAGGCAGTGCGGGATCAGCGGTACGCACCTGAATGTTGAATTCAGTAAAATTAATGCCTTCGTTCATCGTGGGCTCATCGCCGAAAAGGCGGTGTTTATCCAGATAGTCAATGATGGCGGGCACCTGATCTTTGCGGGCATTGAACAAAACCAGCACTTTGTTTTCGGCAAAAACAGCGCCGTAAAGATTCAGCAGAAACATACGTGCAAGTTCATATTTTTCCGGATCATTTTTCAACCCTTCCGCCGCCCAGACGCCTGCTTCGGACTGCATGATTTCTTCACTGATTTCCAGCCCGTAATTCCGGATGGCGCTGCCGGTCTGGGTGATTTCCAGCCCGAAATCAACACTGCCGTGGAGTACTTTCGCCTCGGTCTTTCCCCACGATTCATAAACGACCAGCCCCTTTTCGATCTTCGGAGGCGTATTGTATTTTTGAATGGAGTAGCAGTCCCATTCCTCACCAAAGCCCAGTGCCGCGCGTTTCTTCTGAAACCATTGAATGAAGAGATAGGGCATTTCCGAAACGGCACGGATTATCTTCTGCTCTGTCAGCAGTTGTGTCAGCCAGGCATCAAAACTCTGCCCTTCCGGACGGGGAGCGTTGATAATGACAAGCCGTACTTTGCCCCGGCCCAGCGACAGTGCTTTGGAAAGCGTGATGTTTTTCCCGTATTCGTGCTTGTATTCCAGAAGCCGTTCGGCAATCCAGTCATCGCCGCCGATGGCAATGTCGACTTCATGCAGCGCCAGCTGCGCGCCGAATTCCTGAGGGCGTCCGTCCCAGCCGAAAAGCATGGAATGGAGCGGGAAGGTGGTAGGCCCGCCTTTTTCGTATCCTTGCGTGGGAAAGCCGGCCGCTTTAAGCAGAGTAACAAGATTACCGCCCCGATTGACATCTGCCAGCGATCCGGCAGGCATACCGATAACAAGTTTGTTTTTCATGAAATGCTCCTGCAGCGGGAAAAAGTTGCCCGCTGAAAAATGAGTTGATTTACGGGAGAGCCGTTTCTGCCTTGGCAGAAGAGTGTCCCGGTTTATATCCACGCACTCCCGAAGATTGCAGCAGTGTATCACCTGAAGGGGGATCAGACAAACTGCTTCATATATTCCAGACTCTTTTGGGCGATCGCTTCCGGCCCCGCCTCAAAACGAAATACTTCCACAGACACATAACGGTCGTAATTAATGTCTCTGAGCGCATCGAAGATAGGAGCGAAGTCGACCTCGCCCCAGCCCGGCCCGTGGAAATTTGTGTCGTTCGCATGGTAATGACGCAGGTATTTCCCGTATTTCCGGATCAGTGTCGCCCGATCCTCTTCCAGATAGGACATGGCTTTGGTGTCCAGAAGCAGCTGAAAATGGGGATGATTCACCGCATCGATGAGCTCTACCGTCTGCTCGGGCGTGTGGCAGAAATTGGTTTCCCAGTGGGTCAGCTGTTCCATGCAGATTGTAACGTCACGCGCTTCACAGGCGGGCATGGCAGCTTCGAAAATTTCGCGGGCGTAATCGAAGGCCTGGTTGTAAGTAACATCCCGGCCTACATTGCGCTGCTTGGGTGAGCCGAAAATCAGCACTTTTCCGCCCACATCTCCGCAGAAATTGACCAGATCAATGAGATACTGTGTGGTAAAACGGCGGACTTCAGCGTCGGGATGGGTGAGAAAAACACCCTCCGGGCCGACAAAAACCCAATGAATCCCCAGAATATCAAGATCGGCGGCCGCTGCCAGCCGTACAATTTCCGACCGCGTCGATGCGGGGATGTCGGTGACATAGGGCGCCAGTGTGAAGGGAGCGATTTCGAGACCGTCGTACCCTGTTTCCTTCACAAAATTGATGGTGCGCGCCAGATCGTTCCACTCTTTAAATATTTCGTTGCAAATTCCGAATTTCATAAAACCTCCGGTATGTTTAGGGAAGCGCTGCGGCTCTGCCGGCACTGTCATGCATCAGGGCCTGCAACGTTTGGGCTGCCGTCGTAAATGCAAACCCGGTTTCCGCCCGACCGCTTCGCTTCGTACATCATCTCATCCGCAAAACGGATGTAGGATTCCGCACTCGCCCCTTTGTCGGGCGCCGTTTTATTGTTCGTCATCAGTCCGATACTGAGCGTACATTGATCAAAAGCCCGTGCTTCAAAGGAAACCCGTATGCGCTCGGCAATGTTCTTCGCATGAACCAGATCCGTTTCCGGGAGGATCACCGTGAATTCATCGCCTCCGTAACGGCAGCCCACGTCCACATAGTCACGGGTGCACTGGCGGATCACCTCGCCGATTGCCTTGAGAACCCGGTCCCCTTCAAGATGCCCGCGACTGTCATTATACTGTTTGAAGGCGTCCACGTCCAGAAGAAGCAGGGACAGGGGGTGATTCTGCCGCCGTGCACGTTCTATTTCCGCCGCCAGACGCTCATAAAAATAACGCTGGTTATACAGCCCGGTGAGGCTGTCGGTGACAATTTTTTCCTTCAGCTTCTGTTCCAGCTGTTTCTGCTGTGTAATGTTTTTGCAGATCGCAAGAAGGGATACGAACTTCCCCAGATGATCATACGCTTTGGACAGGGAAATACTGACGGGTACCCAGCGGCCGCCCTGATGGCGGAGCTCTGTCTCGTAATTTTGTATAGGGCCGTCGTCCAGCTGCGTCAGGAGCAGTGAAGACTCATCTTCGGCGCCCCGGAGCAGTAATTCAAAGTCCATCCCTTCAAATTCATTAAAGTTGTAGCCGAGCATGCGTACTGCGCCCCGGTTGGCATAAGTGATTTCCAGCGTGGTGCCCAGTGTGAAAACAGCATCCATGGTGCTGTCCAGCAGATTATTCAGCCGCTCCCTGGTGCGCAGCAGCTCGTTTCGTGTTTTTTCAACTTCTTCTGCCAGCGTGGTACATCGGGTCAGTCCCGCCTGCTTCAGGGCGTGCTGTACATCGGCGAGGAGCTGTTCGGGCTCTCCGGCACCGGATAGAAAGACAAAGGAGCCCGGGCAGTTGTCCGCTTCAGTGGCTGCAGCTCCCAACAGTATGCATACTGTTTCTGGGCGCCGTACACTGACCTCCCGAAGGAGCGGAAGGCAATCCTGACCGTTACAGTGCTGCTGGGCGATAAAGACCTGATAGGAGGCTTCCTGCAAACGCATCAGCGCTTCAGCATGGCTTTTGGCTATGTCCAGCTCAAATGATGCTGCATGCAGGCACTGTATTGTCTTTTCATGGGATGCTGTGCTGCTATTCAGCCACAAAATACGTTCGGACACAGGAATTCCTCGTTTCATTCCGGGGCGGCCCTGCGACCCGGCTGCTCTTATTGATCAACAGAACTCCCAAACTGAAAGTGATCCGGCATCGATGACCGGAGTTTCCGATCTGCCTGCGCAACCGAATTGCGATACACTTTGCGGCTATCCCAACCCTTCAGGCAAACTTCACGACGGCTATCATGGCGACTACGGAGCCGATGGCAATGGTATATTCCAATTTCCCCGGAAGTTTGTCTGCATCGATTTTTTTGGAACCCAGTCCGCTCTGCTGCGCCAGTTTCTGATCGGCTGTTTGCGCTTGCGCCTCATCCATGGTGCTGACCCACAGGACAGCCGTCAGCAGGCAGCACAGTAATACTAACTTAAGAAAAGAACTATTTTTCATGGTTGCTGCTCCTTAGCTATCTCGGTTTCAGACTTCATCTCTGTAATAATAATACCGTTATTCTCTTTTTTATGCAAGTAAAGCACCCCGTTGCGACAGCAAATTCACGGGATATGCGCTCAATTTTGATCGGTATCACAGCCCGGGGATGTGCCGGGCGGATCGATATTTTTCCGGGTGCAGGCACAAAAGCGACGGAAAGCCGTGCCGGGTTGACTGTTTACCCCGTGTTTGCAGTACGCTACTGTCATAGCAAGGCGGAGAAGCCCGCAGAAAGTGATGCAGTGATCCATGTTTTTTCCATGAATGTGCTGCAGGACAGCACCCAACCTTTCTTTTATGTCACCGGAGGGGTGATTCTGGCTCTTTTTCTCGGAGTCGGCATCTGGTCCCTCCATGTCCGCTTTCACCTGCAGCAGGAATGGAGTGTGCGCCGGCAGCTTGTTGTTCTCGGGATGGTGCTTCTCTTTTTCGGTTACGAAATCATTACGGTGCAGCAGTTGATTCAGGATGATATAGCCTTGTTTATCTTTACGCTGCTGGGGCTTCTGGTGGCGGGCATGGCGCTTTACGGTCATCTGGTGGTGTCGCTGCTGTCCCGTATTCTGGTGGAACTGATCCTTCCGGATCATCCCGGCATTTCCACTGCGCCCCAGCTGGAGCACGCTGCACAGCTTGAAAAACAGGGGGACTGGGAAGGCGCTCTGAAAGAGTATTTTGTTCTTGTCCACATTTATCCGGGCAATCCTGCCGTCCTTTCCCGGATTACCGCCAATCTGATCTGCCAGAAACGATATACGGAAGCAAGCCACTGGTTTGACCGTCTGGTCACGTATGCGGAACGCCCCGACGAAGCCCGGGCGCTTCTGGAGCAGATGGCGGCTGCTTTTACAGACGAAAAGGATCTGCCCCTGTTGAGAAACGGGATGTTTTGCTTTTTGCAGCGTTTTCCCCAGCAGACTGAAATCAAAGCGCAGCTTGCGCATTTGGATGCGGAAGACGCAGGAAGGCCCCGCCCGCTCGGAACCGGGATCTCCGGGGAAAAGCCGGGCAGCTCGTCGTTCCAAAGCAGCGCCGCAGTCGGTTCCGCCCTCCTGCCGATGCGGGATCTTTCGGAATCGACGGCGGAAGTCCTTCGGCAGCCGGAAGCGAAAGAGCTCAGTGCAGGCGTCGGTGCGCTGCTGCAGCCGCTTCAGGATCATCCGATAGGCGATCCTAAACGGTGATCTGACGGTGCTGCCGGATGCCTTCGCTGCACCGGTGCCCGCATAAAGGTGGTATACTACTTGAAACAGGTCTCCACTGGAGTAAAGGGAAATGGTGTGTCACATCAATTAACCTGTCCTTACGGAAGTAAAGGATCGCAGCCGCCCGGTTCACTGGTGCATGTCGGCACCGCTCATACAGCGGTGCCTGAAATTACGCTGATTTGTTTCGGGCCTGAACACCATGCCATCCGCAAGGGCATATCTCTCGAGGAAGCAGCAAAGCCGGATACCCGGGCGGAAGTGGTTTGGCTGGATATAACCGGTCTGCATGATGTTTCACTGCTGAAGGAAGCGGGCGAGCGTTTTTCAATCTTTCCGCTGACACTGGAGGATATTCTGAATACCCACCAGCGGCCCAAGGCGGAGTTTTTCGAGCAGTATGTTTTTTGTGTGCTGAAAGTGGCGGAGCCGCATCCGTCGGGAAGAGGGCTTGTGATGCATCAGCTTAGCCTGATATTGCAGCCCGGACGGGTGATCAGTTTTCAGGAGAAGCCCAATAAAATACTGCATCCGCTGATCCATCGCATAGAAACGGCAGCAGGCCGTATTCGTGAGTTTGGTGCGGATTATCTTTTTCATGCGATACTGGATATTGTTGTGGATCAGTATTTTCTGTGTCTGGAACTGTTGGGTGAAGAAATAGAAGGGCTGGAAAGCCGCGCCCTGGATCGGCCCGATCAGGCACTGGTGCCTGAACTGCAGAAAATGAAACGGGAGCTTCTTTTCCTTCGAAAAGCGCTTTGGCCCCTTCGTGAGGCAGTCAACGCGCTGCTTCGTGACGGGCATCCGCTGATTAAACGTGATACAGATGCCTATTTCCGTGATTTGTACGACCATACCGTCCAAATCATCGATACGGTGGAATTATTCAGAGACATGGCATCGGGGCTTCTGGATGTCTATCTCAGCAGCATCAACAATCGCATGAGCGAAGTGATGAAAATCCTCGCCATCATCTCGACAATTTTTATACCCATGTCGTTTATAGCCGGAATTTACGGTATGAATTTCCGGCATATGCCGGAATTGGATGTACCCTGGGCATACCCGCTGGTGCTCCTGCTTTGCCTGTGCATAGCAGGCGGAATGCTGGTTTTTTTCCGGCGCAGGCACTGGTTATAATACCCGCTTACATCATCTTTCCAAAATGCCCGTGAAGAGGACAATTCGATGCAGTCATTAACCCCTCAGGAAATTGTTCAGGAACTGGACAAATATATTGTCGGTCAAACCCAGGCGAAACGAAAAGTTGCGATTGCGCTGCGAAACCGCTGGCGCCGCCTTCAGCTGCCTGAAGCACTTCAGGAAGAAGTAGTTCCTAAAAATATCATTATGATAGGAACCACCGGTGTCGGTAAAACGGAAATTGCACGCCGCCTGTCCAAACTTGCACAAGCGCCCTTTGTTAAAGTGGAAGCGAGCAAATTTACAGAAGTGGGTTATGTGGGACGGGATTGCGAGTCCATGATCCGGGAACTTACGGAAGTGGCGGTGAAAATGGCGCGGGAGGAGCTGCGTGGGGAATGTGAAGCCCGGGCAAAGGAAAAGGCGGAGCAGCGTCTTCTGGATCTTCTGCTGCCCCCGACCATGCGGCATGCTGAAAGAGGAGGATACAATCCTGCCGACCCGGATGCCGGAGATGAGCCGCCTGTTGAACGGGGGGCTGCCGCTCAGGAGAAAGCAAGAAACCTGATCCGAACCAAACTGGCGGCAGGGGATCTGGAAGACAAGGAAGTGGAACTGACCGTTACCGAGTCCAAGGACAACGCCATGCTCCAGATATTTGCTTCCAGCGGCATGGAAGAAATGGGCATGAATCTGCAGGATGTCTTCGGGCACATGACGCCGAAACGGCGGAAAGCGAAAAAGGTCACCGTGGCGGAAGCGCGGGAAGTGCTTCTGCAGGAAGCGTTCAATGAGCTGATTGACATGGACCTTGCCGCGCGGCGCGGTGTTGAGAATGCAGAAAACAGCGGTATTGTTTTTCTGGATGAAATAGACAAGATAGCAGGACGTGGGCATCGGGGACATGGTCCCGACGTGTCCCGCGAGGGTGTCCAGCGCGATATCCTCCCCATCGTGGAAGGCAGCACGGTACTGACGAAATACGGTTCAGTCCGAACCGATCACATTCTTTTCATTGCAGCCGGCGCTTTTCACATGACCCAGGTGTCCGATCTGATCCCGGAACTTCAGGGACGCTTTCCCATACGTGTGGAGCTCGACAGCCTGAGCCGGGATGATTTTTTGCGTATTCTCACCGAGACGGAGTATTCGCTGATCAAACAATATCAGGCCATGCTTGAAGCGGAAGAAGTCACCCTGCATTTTGAACCGGAGGCTCTGGTAAAAATTGCGGAAATCTGTGAGCGCGTGAACAGTGAAACCGAAGATATCGGCGCAAGGCGGCTTCATACGATTTTAGAGTATGTGCTGGAAGACATCTCTTTTGATGCATCCAACCGCAAAGGGACGCAGGTTTTGATCACGGCGGAGTTCGTGGAAAGCAGGATTTCCGAAATCGCGGAAAAACGCGATTTGAGTCAATATGTGCTTTGAGGCGAAAATGCGCCATGATACACTTTTCGCTCATGCAGGAGGCGGGGCTGTCTGTTGCCGCAATGTCCGACAAAAGCGACGGAGACTGCGGCAGCCGTGATGAGGCGGTGCCCAATACAGAAGCGTTTATGACATTGGCCGGTGCACCCGGCGTACGTCCCGTCCGGGTGCGGCAGGTACACGGCATTGCCGTAGTATGTGCCGAAGAGGCGCGCGGCGCTTCTTTGGAAGCGGATGGAATACTCCTGGGCAAAGCCGGGATCGCAGCAGGGGTCAGTGTGGCGGATTGTGCGCCTGTGCTGCTTTTTGATCCCTTAGTACGGGCAGGCTGCCTTCTTCATGCCGGTAGGGAGGGAAGTTTCCGTAATATTGCCGGGACGGGAGTGGCACTTCTGACGCACCGTTTCGGGTCGCAGCCTTCTTCTCTTGTGGCGCTGATCGGACCCTGCGCCCATGGCTGCTGCTACGAAGTCTCTCCGGAGTTGGCGGCGCAGTGGCATAGGGCGGGGTATGCCTGCCGGGACCGCTTTCTCGATATCCCCGGCACAAACAGTGCGCAACTTGAAAAAGCGGGCGTTTTCAGGCACAATATTCATATTGTGCCCCACTGTACTGTGTGCGGCGGTGTGTTTTTCAGTTATCGAACCGACAAAACATCCAACCGGAATCTTGTAGTAATGATGGTATAACCCCAAGCACAATAAGGATCTGCTGAAACTTCGTAAATCTGCCCTGATTTTACGGAGGCGTAAGCAGAAATCGGTTGCACTTTTACCGGTATGTATGTTATTGTACTGGTAACAGATAGCGACCGTGACAAGTGGGTCTTGGCCCACTTTTTTTGTTTGTGTTTTTTGTGTTTCAG
This sequence comes from Candidatus Hydrogenedentes bacterium ADurb.Bin170, assembly GCA_002070275.1. GTDB lineage: Bacteria > Hydrogenedentota > Hydrogenedentia > Hydrogenedentales > CAITNO01 > JAAYJV01. The sequence continues at coordinate 25,031 of MWCY01000011.1, read as the reverse complement.
GGCAGGAAAGGCATGTTCCGTGGAAACAGATGCCCTGGTGCGTCAGCTGTGGCAGTTGCTGGAAGGAGACTTGCAGCAACTCGGTTTCGAGCTGGTGGAAGTGGAAATGTCCCGGCAGGGCGGTGCGCCGCTGCTGCGGGTTTTTATAGATAAAGAAGGCTCGGGTATCACGATGGACGAATGCACACGTGCATCCCAGATGATGGACCCGCTGCTGGACAGTGCCGATTTTCTGGATGGTCGCTATATGCTTGAAGTGTCATCGCCCGGTATCAGCCGGCCCCTGCGCAAAGCGTCTCATTTTGAACGCTACTGCGGGCAGCCTGTCCGGGTGGAAACCCGGGCGCCGGTTGACGGCCGCTCCCGGTTTCGAGGCGTTCTGCGTGCATTGGATGGCGATCTTATCCGGATACAGATGGGCAATGCTGAAGTGGCTCTGCATCTGGAAAATATCAAGAAGGCACGGCTGGATCTCTGATCTGCCCCGCCTGAGGAGATTGTCTTGACAGAAAACATGAAAATGATCCTGCAACAGCTTGAAGCCGAGAAAAGCCTGGATATGGACACGCTGATTGAAGCCATTCGTGGGGCCATTGAAACGGCAGCGGGTAGAGCCATGCATAAAAAAGTGGCTCATGTGTCTGTGGAAGTTGAAAGACAGCCTCTGTCATTTAAAGTGTTTGAAATCAGGCTTGTAACGGAAACGGTCCAGGATCCCAGTTCAGAAATCGCTCTCGAAGATGCATTGAAACTGAATCCCGACGTGGTGGTGGGCAACAAACTGAAAGTGCCCGCTGCCCCGGCGGATTTCGGGCGTATTGCAGCTCAGGCGGCGCGCCAGATGATCGCCCAGAAAATCCGGGAAGCGGAACGGGAACGGATCTTTCAGGATTTCAAACAGCATGAAGGCGATCTGGTCGTCGGTTCCGTAAAGAATATTGACGACCATCGGAATCTGTTTATCACCGTGGGGCAGGTGGAAGCGGTGCTGCGCTACAGAGAGCAGTCGCCCCGGGAACGATATAAGGTCGGAGACAGAATCCGTGCCATCATTCTGGAAGTGGACCGTGCCAGCAAGGGTGCCAAGGTGATCCTTTCACGCAATGCGCCTGAACTGGTTGAGGCGTTGTTCGAACACGAAGTTCCGGAAATCAGGGACGGCACCGTCAAGATCAAAGCAATTGCGAGAGATGCGGGGAACCGCACAAAAATCGCCGTGGCATCCAATGATCCCAATGTGGATGCGGTAGGTGCCTGTGTGGGGCTGAAAGGCTCCCGGGTGCGTGCCGTCGTGGAAGAGCTTAACGGAGAGAAAATCGATGTGATCCGCTGGAACAGCGATCCGATGCAGCTGTGCATCAATGCGCTGAACCCCGCCGACATTCTGGACATCCGCATGAATGAGGACATGAAGCGCATTCATGTGCAGGTGCCACAGGAACAGCTGTCTCTTGCTATAGGAAAATCAGGACAGAATGCCCGGCTTGCTTCACAGCTGATTGGCTGGAATATCGATATAAGAGGGGACTCTGAATCCCTCAGTCAGATGGAAGGGAATGTGCCCGAAAACCATAAAGAGAAAGAAAAAGACGGACCGGAGAATGAACTTTCCGAAAAAGGTGACGGCGGCAGCGAAACAGTTTCTGACACGGATACAGAATAGTTTTTTCGCCTGTTGTCAAAGTGGCGTATCAGCTGCCGTAAGTCAAAAAGGGCGCAAAGGCAGATCAGGAGATAGAAAAAGAATGCATACCCTTGCAAGTTTACAGGGATTGAGCTGGAAGCCTGAAAAGGCTTTAGAGATGCTCCGCCAACTGAAGATAGAAGTTGAGAGCATCGATGCCTCTATTCCGGGCAATATTGTGGATCTGCTTTTTGATATAGACGACGATCCCTCTATTTTTGACAAAATGCTGAAAAAAATAAAGGCGCAGGAGAAAGAAGAAGAAGAGGCAGAACGAAAGAAAGAGAAGGAGGCGGCAAAGAAAAAGGCAGAGGCTGCTAAAAAGAAAGCGGAAGCGAAGACTAAAGCCGCCGCCAAAGCCAAGCCTAAGGCGAAGCCCAAAGCAAAAGAAGAAACAAAGGCAAAAGCGCCAGCCAAGGCAAAATCCAAAGCCAAACCCAAAGCAAAAGCGGACGCAATAGTAGAGGAAGAAGCGGCAGAAAGTGCTGTTGCTGAAATCATTGATGAAGAAGTGACACCTGCCCCGCAAGCAGACGAAGCGGAAATTCTGGCGGTACCCGAACCGGAAGTGGCAGAAGTGGTGGAAACGCCTGCTGCTGAAGCTGAAGAAGCACCTGCTGACGAAACACCGGAGCCCTCCGCGCCGGAACCGGAAGAGGAACACGCGCACCCTGCCAAAGTGGTCGCTGAAATCATAGAGGAATCCGAAGAAGAGCGCCTCGCCGATCTGGAACGCCGGGAGAGCCGGATTCAGTCACTTGAAGAGACTCAAGGCACAGGGGTGCTTGCTCAGGCGGAAAAACGCCACGAAGAGGAGCAGCGCAGGCAGGCACGGAGACTGCAGCAGCCTCCGGAGCCCCAAGGTCCCGTCCTCTCAACCATTCAGGCCGATCCCGAAGTGCTGCGTGCTGTTCTTGAACGTGATGCAGAGCGTAAACGTCGTGCTTCCGAACCGCCCGCGCCCCGTGGCGGCAGACGGGTCACTGATGCCGGAAAAGCCGCTGAGCCGGAAACGGCAAAAGCGAATTTGATTGCCCAGGCACCGTTGAAAGAGGTTTCAGCGGAGGGCGACAAAGATCGTCGTAAAAAGGTGAAGAAAGTAGACCGTACGCGACTTCGTGAAGATGGTATGCGTCGTGAAACAGAAGCGGCAATCCGGGAGTTCCGGAGCGGTACCGGATTTAGCGGATCACGGAAAAAACGTAAAAGAAAACGTGAGGAACAAGCCATCAGCACACCCGAATCTTCAATCGGCGGCACCATCGAAGTCGAAACAGAAGTAACTGTCGAAGCCCTTGCCGGTCTCATGAATCTGCCTGTTAACGAAGTTATTCTGGCGCTGATGGAAGACAATGTCCTTCTGACGAAAAACCAGAGTCTCGATATTGAAATGGTTCGCCACATTGCGTCGAAATTTAATTTTGAAGTCGAAGTGGCAATTCCCGAAGAGGAAGCGATTTTCAAAGAAGAGGAAGACGATCCTGCCGATCTGATCCCGCGTCCGCCTGTAGTTACGGTGATGGGACACGTCGATCATGGAAAGACATCCCTATTGGATACAATCCGGTCGACCAAAGTGGTGGAAGGAGAAGCTGGAGGAATTACCCAGCACATTGCTGCCTACGACATCAAAGTACAGGATAACAAAGTCACATTTCTGGACACGCCCGGACACCAGGCTTTTGCGCAAATGCGCGCCCGCGGCGCACACGTCACCGATGTGGTCGTTCTGGTCGTGGCAGCGAATGACGGCGTGAAGCCCCAGACGGTCGAGGCGATCCATCATGCCAAAGCGGCGGATGTGCCCATTGTGGTAGCCATCAACAAGTGCGATGTAGAATCGGCGCAGCCCGACCGCATCCGCCAGGAGCTTACCCAGTATGAGCTTCTGGACGAAGCCTGGGGCGGCAAGACGATTATGAAAAATATCAGCGCCAAGATGAACCAGGGCGTGGATGAGCTCATGGAAATGCTTGTGCTTCAGGCGGAAATGCTGGAACTGAGGGCCAATCCCAAGAAGCGCGCCAAAGGCACCATTATCGAATCTGAATTGTCCATGGGACTGGGGCCTGTGGCGTGGGTGCTCGTGCAGGAAGGAACCTTGCGGATCGGCGATGCCTTCCTCGCCGGAACAGCCCATGGGCGTGTGCGTTCCATGATTGACTGCAGAGGCGTGGAAGTGCAGGAAGCGGGACCGTCCACACCCGTTGTCGTTACCGGTTTCAACATGCCTGCCGATGCGGGTGAAGTGTTTATTGTCACTCCGGACGAACGCATTGCCCGGGACGTGGCGGAAAAACGGCTGCATCTTGCCCGGAGCAAGCGGGGACCCGCCGTGCGCCAGATGTCGCTCGAAGATTTTCATGCACGCATGGAAGGGCAGGAACAGAAAGTACTTAATCTTATTATCAAGGCCGATGTGCAGGGCTCTGTGGATGCGCTGCAGAACATGTTCTCCGCTGATCTCCGTACGGCAGAAGTGTCCATCCATATCGTGCATGCCGGGGTCGGCGGCGTGACCGAGTCCGATGTGGATCTTGCCATCTCCAGCCAGTCCATCATTATCGGCTTCAATGTTACCGCCAATGCCAAGGTGAAAAAGATTGCGGAACAGACCGGCGTGGATATCCGGCAGTACAGGGTGATTTACGATGCCCTGAACGAAGTCCGCAGCGCTGTGGAAGGGATGCTCACACCGGAAAGCAAAGAAGTGGTGGTCGGTCATGCAGAAGTGCGGAACGTCTTCACCTCTTCCGCATTAGGCAAGATCGCCGGCTGTTACCAGACCGACGGTGAAACGACCCGCAATGCCCTGGCGCGGCTTGTCCGTGACGGCGTGATCAAGTATCAGGGTAAAATCGCGTCTTTGCGGCGTCATAAAGATGACGTGAAAGCGATTACCGCCGGTTTCGAATGCGGTATCAAACTGGAACACTATGAGGATATTCAGGAAGGCGACATCATCGAAACATACAAGATCGAGCAGATCGCCAAAACACTGGACACCGATGCCCTGTGACCATAGGCGTGCTTTATCTTGATCTCGCCTTGCCGGAATCGCGTTCACTCAAAGACCGGCGGCGTGCAGTAAAGAGTCTGAAAGAAAGAATACAGAACCGTTTTAATGCTTCTGTTGTGGAGTTGGGCGATCCGGACTTGTGGCAAAGCGCCATGCTGGCAGTATGCATTATCGGAAATGATGTCCGCCATGTTAACAGCCAGCTGAGCAGTGTTGCCGCTTTTGCCGGTCAGGATCATCGGGCTGTGCTGACGGATTACAGGATAGAGATGTTATGAATGGTAAAGGCAGGATCGCCCGTGTCGGCGCATTGATCCAGGAAGAAGTGGCACGGCTGATTTCCCGGGGGATCAAAGACCCGCGTATCGGATTCGTTTCCGTTATGGGGGTACGCATGTCGAAGGACCTGCGCTATGCCAATGTTTATGTAAGCCTCATGGGCTCTGAATCCGAAAGAAAAAGCTCGCTCATCGGGCTGCGGAGCAGCGCAGGATGGGTACGCCGTGAAGTGGGCAGGCATCTGCATATGCGCGTGCTGCCGGAGATCCGTTTTTTTGCGGATACCTCGCTGGATGAAGTGTATCATCTCGAAAGCGTTTTTGAGGAAATCAATGCGGAAAAACAGCGCCAGCCACTGCTCCAGCTCAACCACTTCGAAGTAATCACGGAGCTGCGCAATGCCCGGTCCTTTCTTCTCGCCGTGCATGAGAACCCGGACGGCGATGCCATAGGCAGCATGCTTGCCTTGCGGCTTCTGTTGCAGCAGCTGGGAAAAAGCAGCATCACCTGTGTCTGTGCCGACCCTGTTCCTTCCATGTTTCATGGACTTCCCGGTGCCGCTGCCATCGTAAATGCCGAATCCGATGCCGATACAGATGACTATGATCTCGGCATACTGATTGACTGCGGCACCTTCAGCCGTATTGGTGCGGCTGCCGATTTCTTTGCCTCTGAAAAACGTCTCCTCATTCTTGATCACCATCAGGAACCCGGTGAGTCCGGATCTGTCGGCCTTGTCGATGCAGGCTTTGCAGCAACAGGCGAGCTGATTGCTGAACTGTATCAGGCGGCAGAAGTGCCTTTTACCGCCGACGCCGCTGCGTGCCTTTATGCCGCCATTTCTTGCGATACGGGCTGCTTCCGCTTTGCCAATACGACCGCGCGGACGCATCGTCTTGCTGCTGAACTGATGGAAACAGGCATTGCGATTGATGAGCTGAACGCACGTTTTTTCAGCGATATGTCCCCGCAGAAATTCGAGGTGATGCGTCGTGTGCTGGAGCGGGTTACACTGTATCATGAGGGAGCAGTTGCCCTTTCCTGGCTGACGGCTGCCGACCTGCAGGAGATCGGTGCGGTGAACTCCGACTCGGAAAATCTGGTCAATCTCTGGCAGAGCATCCGCGGCGTGCAGCTGGCAATCTTTTTGAAGCAGTTTGACGAGGGAGAAACCCGGGTCAGCTTCCGCTCAACGGCATCCTTCGACAGTGCTGCTTTTTTGCGGACGCTGGGAGGCGGCGGACATGCCATGGCGGCAGGTGCCACCTTGGAACTCCCTCTGGACGAGGCACGGGCACGCCTTCTTGAAGCACTGGCAGCCTGGCCGGAGAGCCCCTGGGCACGCTGAACAGCTGCGCTGCCCTGACCTGAACCATTATCTCTTTTCTGGAATTACATCTGATGCAACTCAATGGAATATTGCTGGTCGATAAACCGCAGGGTATTACTTCTCACGATGTGGTGGACGTACTGCGCAAAGCGACAGGAATCCGCAGGATAGGACATACAGGCACGCTGGATCCCCGGGCTACGGGATTGCTGGTCATGTGCCTCGGTCAGGCAACCCGTCTGTCCCAGCATTTCTCAGGGCTGGACAAAACCTATGAAGGTGCGCTTCGTCTTGGGATCATCACAGACAGCCATGATCTGGACGGCACCATCGTGGAGGAGCGGCCGCTGCCCGAAGGACTCTCCCGTGAGCAGGTGCAGGCTGTCTGCCATGAATTTCTGGGTGACATCGAGCAGATACCGCCCATGGTCAGCGCCATAAAAATCGGAGGGCGCCGCCTGTACAAGATTGCCCGTGAAGGCGGCGAAATTGAACGTCCGCCCCGGAAGGTGCGTGTAGATCAGTTTGAGGTGTTGCGTTGGGAACTTCCGGAGGCTGCCATTCGCGTCTCCTGTTCCAGCGGTGCCTATGTCCGGACACTGTGTCATGATGCGGGGATGCGTCTGGGATGCGGCGGGGTGCTTGCACAGCTGCGTCGCACGCGTGTGGGTCGGTATGCGATTGAAGATGCGCTGCCTCTGGATCAGTATGATTCGGCGGAGCGTGTGGCTGAGCGTCTTATATCCATGAATGATGCCCTTCATCTCCCCGTCGTTTCTGTGGATGCGATACAGGAAAATATTCTCATGAGCGGCCGCGCCCTGCCGGCGCGTCATCTTGGGATTTCTGCTTCCGCCACCGGTGAATGGGTGCAGGTCAAAAACCAGCGCGGGAAACTGATTGCGCTGGCGCTTATGCAGGATACGCCTGCGGGAATGTGCGTGCAGCCGAAAACTGTTTTTGTATAAACAGCCAGGAGAAGTGCTTCCCATGCATATCATCACCGATGCCAGAACAACCAGTGAACGCTTTCCCGGACTGGTGCTGGCTGTCGGCTGTTTCGACGGTGTGCATCTGGGGCACCGGCAAATTGTCACAGCGCTCATAGAAGAAGCGGAAAAGATAGGCGGAACGCCCGGCATCATGACGCTGGACCCCAATCCGCGGCAGTTCTTCTCGCCGGGCAGTGCCCCCAACATCCTGACGCCCGGCCGGGTCAAGTGCAAACTTCTCGCCGCATTGGGTGTGCAGATTCTGTATTTCCTCCCCTTTGATGCCCGGACAGCGGCAATGGCATCCGGAACCTTTGTTCAGGAGATTTTGCTGGATCGCTGCCGCATTCAGGGAATCATTGCCGGTCATGATTTTGCTTTCGGCAAAGGCGCAGCGGGCAATTATGAATTTCTGAAGGAATCGGGTGAGAAGTACGGTTTTTTTACGAGGCAGGTGCCCCCTCTGATTACCGGGGGACAACGTATCAGCAGCACATTGATCCGTGAACTGATCCTGCAGGGCGAAGTGGACACGCTGCCCCGCTACCTGGGCCGTCATTACAGTATTACCGGTGTGGTGCAGTCCGGGCGCGGTATCGGCAGAACACTGGGCTTCCCGACGGTGAATCTGGATCCAGGTGAGTGCGCCATTCCCGCCCACGGCGTGTATGCCGCCCGGGCACGGCTTAAGGGCGTAGCGTATCAGGCAGCGGTCAATATCGGAATCGCTCCCACGATACAGCATGATAAGCCCATGATCGAAGCGCATCTGCTGGACTTTTCCGGAAATATCACGGGCGAGGAAATAGAGGTGATCTTCTACAGGCGTATGCGCCCGGAACAACGCTTTCATTCCCGGGAAGCGCTGGTGGATGCGATTGCCTGTGATGTGGAAGTCGTTCGCGAATACTTTTCCGCCCTGTGAAACGGATGCAGCGCTCTCAGCCGAAAGCAACATCCAGCAGCATCATCAGTGCAAATCCGCACATGAGCCCGATCGTGGGAATGTCGGTGTCTCCTTCGCGCTGACTTTCAGGAATCAGTTCTTCCGCTACGACAAAGATCATGGCACCGGCAGCGAAGGCAAGCGTAAAGGGAAGGACAGGGCGCGCAAGAAGTACCAGCCCCGCACCAAGCACACCGGCTATGGGCTCCACAATACCGGAGGCAGACCCCAGCAGGAAGCATTTCATCGGCGACAGCCCTTCCCGCCGCAGAGGCATGGCAACGGCAGTCCCTTCAGGGAAGTTCTGAAGGCAGATGCCGATGCCGAGAGCAATGGCGCCCGCCACAGTGGCACCGGGCATTCCGGCGGCGGCAGCGCCGAAAGCAACCCCCACAGCGAGTCCTTCAGGAAAATTGTGCAGCGTAATGGCAAGGACAAGCAGCGTACTGCGCCGCCACGAAGTAGGAAGCCCCTCCGCATCAGCCTCGGCAAGACTCGGGTGCAGATGGGGAAGAATTTTGTCAATAAGCAAAAGACACAGCCCGCCCGACAAAAAACCCAGAGCAGCAGGTATCCAGGGGGTATAATTGAGCTCTTTGGCAATTTCAATGGCGGGAAGCAACAGCGACCAGAAACTGGCGGCGATCATCACGCCGGCGGCGGCACCCAGCATCCCGTCCAGAAATTTTCGGTTGATTTCCTTAAAAAAGAAGACTGGCAGCGCACCCAGTGCGGTCGTACCGGCAGAAATCAGGGTGGCGATAAAAGCCTGCATGACAGGACTCAGAGAAGCAAAAAAAGCCATGACTGTTATTCCTGTATGACTATGCTGAGGGCGTGTCGGATCTCTTTCCCGGAAAAAAACAGGGATACATCTATACGCATCCGCCTGGAGCCCCAGTTGAACAGAAATTGTAATAAGGACGGGCGGATAATGCAAATTTTCCGGAAAAAGATCCCTTTTTCAGGTGGTTATTTGCTTTTAAACCGCCTGTTCGGGTAGTTTATTGGCATAAAGGGGCGTTTCTTTCTGTTATAGAGACATGCAAGGTGGACTGCAATTGTATGTGTGAGAGAGCGTAGGGGCTTTTCTGGCAATCGTTTACAAACTGGTCGCGGTATATGAGCCGCTGTCCAATCCCATACACCTTTAATCCTGTAGATGGAGAATACCCGATGTTGCGCGTATTGCTGCTGGACAACTTGTGTGAAGAAAGCATCAAACTCTTCGAAGAGGCCGGCATTGAAGCCGATGTCAAACCGCCGCAGACTCCGGAAGAGCTCGCTAAAATTATCAACAATTATGACGGTATGGTCATCCGCAGTGCGACCAAGGTGACTGCGGAGGCACTGGAAAATTCCACGCGCCTCAAAGTGATCGGTCGTGCCGGGGTCGGTACGGACAATGTGGACAAGGCGGCTGCCACCAAAAAAGGCATCGTCGTCATGAACACGCCCGGCGGCAATACCATCTCCACCTGCGAGCATGCCTTTGCCCTGATGCTGTCCATGTGCCGGCAGATTCCACGCGCGCACGATTCCATGGAAGCGGGACGCTGGGACCGCAAACAATTCATGGGCACGGAGCTGAAAGGCAAAGTGCTGGGCGTGATCGGCGTCGGACGTATCGGCGGTGCCATTGCGAAACGTGCCAAGGCCTTCGAAATGCGCGTGCTTGCCTTCGATCCTATCTTAAGCCCTCTGAAAGCTGAAAGTCTCGGGGTTGAACTGGTCGGGCTCAACGAGCTGCTGTCCACAGCCGACTTTATCACTGTGCATGTGCCCAAATCGGACAAGACCTTCAACATGATCGCCAAAGAGCAGATTGAGCTGATGAAGCCCAACTGCCGCCTCATCAACACCGCCCGCGGCGGTATTATCAACGAGCAGGATCTGGCGGAAGCGCTTCGAAACAACCGGATTGCAGGTGCCGCACTGGACGTTTATACCAGCGAGCCCTTTAAAGACAATCCCTTCCTGGGTCTCGACAATGTCATCATGACCCCGCATCTGGCCGCCTCCACCAATGAAGCGCAGCTGACCGTGGCGGTGGATGTGGCACGCCAGCTGATCGATTACCTGACCACGGGTGCCATTGTCAATGCGGTTAATGTGCCCAGCATGGACAGTGATACACGGCGGGAAATGATGCCGCTTCTGTACCTCGCTGAACGGCTCGGCCTGTTCCAGTCGCTTTTTGTAAAAGGCCGTCCCAAATCCATTGAGATCGAATACATCGGCGACCTGGGTGTGACCGATACCTACGCCATTACCACCTCGATTATCGCCGGATTTCTCCGGCCCATGGTGGAAACGGTCAATATGATCAGCGCTCCTTCGCAGCTGCAGGAGCGGGGCGTTGAAGTTTCGGAAAAACGAAGCCCCGTTGCCTCCAGTTATGCCTTCGAAATCGGCGTGACGGTAACCACCGATCAGGAAACACATAATGTGCGCGGCACGCTTTTTAACAGGACAGATCCCCGTATCTGCACCATCAACGGCATGCGGGTGGATGCGAAGCCGGAAGGCTATATGCTGGTCTGCACCAATGAAGACAAACCGCTCATTATCGGGCGTGTCTGCACCGCCATCGGCAATGCGGGCGTAAATATCGCCAATCTCATGCTCGGCCGTGCCGGGCGTGGCGGTCAGGCGGTGACGGTGCTGAATCTGGATGCGCCTCTTGATAAAGAGACGCTGCAGAAATGCATTGAAGTGCCCCATGTGACCGAAGTGCGTCAGGTGGCGCTGCCTGAAGCCCAGACAGTCGCCTGAGCGAATACATCGTAAAATACTGTTTTAACCCCGGTAAAGGAGAACTCTGTGTCCAGCTATACCCATATCGTCGTGCCGGAAGGCGAAAAAATCCAGGTCGATAAAAGCGGGCGGGTTCAGACCCCCGACACTCCGATTATTGGTTTTATTGAAGGCGACGGCACCGGTCCGGATATATGGCGTGCCTCTCAATTTCTCTTTGACGCTGCTGTGAAGCATTGCTACGGCGATAAGCGCAAAATTGCCTGGATGGAAATTTATGCCGGGGAAAAAGCCAACCGCCATTGCGGTTCTTATCTGCCCGACGAAACGCTGGATGCCATCCGCGAGTATTCCATTGCCATCAAAGGTCCGCTGACCACCCCTGTGGGCGGCGGTTTCCGGAGCCTCAATGTAAGTCTTCGCCAGCAGCTGGATCTGTTCGCCTGTGTGCGCCCTGTCCGGCATTTTGAAGGGGTGCCCAGTCCGGTCAAAGAGCCTGAGGCTGTGGATATGGTGATATTCCGCGAAAATACTGAAGATGTTTATGCGGGTATGGAAGTGGAAGAAGGAACGCCGGAGACAAAAAAACTTATCGATTTCTGCACCAGAGAATTCGGCTGGACGATTCGCCCCGATTCAGGTATCGGCATTAAACCCATCAGTATTTCCGGAACAAAGCGGCTTGTGCGTGCCGCCCTGAACCATGCAGTACAGCACAACCGTAAATCAGTGACGCTGGTGCACAAAGGAAACATTCAGAAATTTACGGAAGGCGCTTTCAGAAAATGGGGCTATGAGCTCGTGCGTGAAGAATTCGCCGATGTGGCTGTCGGCTGGGATGACTGCCAGGGCAAACCGGGCGATAAAATTCTTGTAAAAGATGCCATTGCCGATATTTTCCTGCAGCAGATTCTGACCCGCCCCCGGGAGTTTGAAGTCGTTGCCACCATGAACCTGAACGGCGACTATTTCAGTGATGCACTGGCGGCGCAGGTCGGCGGTATCGGCATCGCTCCGGGCGCAAATATCAACTATGAAACCGGCGTCGCCATTTTTGAAGCGACCCATGGTACCGCTCCGAAATATGCCAATCTGGACAAAGTGAATCCGAGCAGCGTGGTGCTGTCCGGCGTGATGATGTTCGAGCATATGGGCTGGGACGAGGTCTCCGACGCCATTATTACAGCACTGACACGCACCTTCAAACAGAAGCGGGTCACCTATGATTTCGCCCGTCTGATGTCCGGTGCCACCGAGCTTAAATGCAGCGAATTTGCTAAGGCGGTCGCTGAAAACTTTTAAACGCTGCCCTTCGTAACAATTGACACGCCCTCGCTCCGCTTCGGAGTGGGGGCGTTTTGTTTTTGATGAGCGGGGGTTAAAGGAAATGTAGTGATTTCTTTGCGTGGTATGTCATAATGAGTGCCGGTATCACCCCTGATCAGCGAAAGGAATACTATGAAGTATCTGACTTTTCTTTCTGTTTTCTTCTGTTTTCTGATTGCTTCTTCTGTTTCCGCTGCCGAAGAGATTAAATATCTCACACCGGAAGAGTTCGTGATTATTCCCTGGGGGCATATTCCTGACGATCTGGAAGTGCTGCGTACCATCCGGGAGTGCGGCTTCAATATGGCGGGGCTTGCTTCGGATAAAACGCTGGATCTTGTTCATGAAGCCGGGCTGAAGGCGCTGCTTTTTAATCCTGACTTTCATGCGCATCATGTCACCTTGACGCTGGGTAAAGAGGAGATTCAGAAACGGGCGGATGCGGCTGCCGCTGTAGCGCCGGGTCATCCTGCTCTTTACGGGTATTTTCTGCGGGACGAGCCGGGCGCCAATGACTATCCGGCGCTTGCCTTATGGAGAGAAGCTTTCTCCCGGGCAGACCCGGATACCCCGGCGTATATCAATCTCTTTCCGAATTATGCCTCTCCCGATCAGATGAATGTGCCGACCTACGAAGAATATGTGGAGACTTTTATCGCGACGGTCAAGCCGGAAATACTCAGTTATGACCACTATGCGCTGATGGAAGGGGGAGTGCTCCGGAACGGCTATTTCAGCAATTTGGAGACCATCCGGGCGGCTGCACTCCGTCATGACCTCCCCTTCTGGAATATCGTTCTTTCCAATGCGCACTTTAACTATATGGAGCCCACTGCGGCAGGTTTCCGTTTTCAGCTTTATACGACCCTTGCCTATGGTGCGAAAGGAATCTGCTACTTTACCTATTTCACGCCCACAACAGGCAATTACCGGCTGGGTCCCATCGATCAATTCGGAGACAAGACGCCGGCCTGGCATATGCTCCGAAATGTCAATCTGCAGCTGCACCGGATCGGTCCTGTTTATATTACGCTGAAAAGCAAAAATGTTTTCCATCATCCTAATGTGCCGGATGGCTGCAGGGGCATGGAAACAAGCTTGTATCTGTCTCATCTGGAAGGCGGTGATCTGATGGCGGGCGAGTTTGAAAACCCGGAGGGTCAGCCTTTTGTTCTGGTTGTAAATAAAAGCCTGCATCACTCCTGTACAGTGGAGGCGGCATTCAAGGAAGGCAACAACATCCTGTGCGTCAATGCATGGACAGGTCTGATTCATGCCTGGCGGGGCGAACACCGGTGGCTTGCGCCCGGGCAGGGCATGTTGATGACCATATCAAGGCTTGAAGAGTAAAATAGTCCGGTGCCTGTCGTCGTACAAAAACAGAAGGAAGACCTGTCATGAAAATGCTGACACCCTTTTTTACAGTCCTGTCTGTCGCGCTCTTTGCTGCTTCGCTGCTGTCGGCGCAGGAATACTGTGCACTGGAAAAAAAGCTGATCGAATACGGCTGGGATGTGCCGACGCCGGAGTATATCCGTGACAATATCCGGGAAATGGAGAAACGGCCCTTTGACGGTGTTGTTTTCCGGTTGAAAGGCGGGGGGAAAGTCTTGGACATCACGCCGATGACGGAAGAGCATTACGCCGGCGATTATGCGGCTGTCGCCGAGATTGCCTGGGACAAATTCACGGATAATTTTGTCATTATGTGGGCGGCAACGGAGCAGGATTGGTTTAATGATGACCATTGGGCGATCATCGAGAACAATACAGCGCTGGTTGCCCGTGCGGCGAAACTGGCGCATTGCAAAGGAATCTGCTTTGATCCTGAGCCCTACGGGAAAAATCCATGGAATTATCTGGAGACAGAGCATAAGGACTCCCGAAGTTATCTGGAATATGCGGGACAGGCACGAAAACGGGGCGCTCAGTTCATGCGTGCCATTCAGCGGGAATTCCCTGATCCGCAAATCCTTTCCCTTTATCAGTTTGCCCTTTTCGGCGAGTTCTGCAAGCCCATGGAACTGGAAAAACTCGTGGAAGATCTGAGTAGGCACAGTTATGCCCTGTACCCGCCCTTTCTGAACGGCATGCTGGATGCCGCCGGTGAGGGCACCGTGCTCAGCGACGGCAACGAAAATGCCTATTATTATGACCGGACAGAGCGCTATTACGAGGCCTATCATCTCATGAAACAGGGCGTCCGGTATCTGGTGGATCCGAAGTTGTGGAAGGTCTTTGATACAAAGGTACTGGCAGGGTCGTCCCTTTATGTGGATCAGTATTTCGGGATGCGTGCCGATCCGGTGCTCGGGCATAAAATGACGCCCGACGAGCGCTCGCTCTGGTTTGAGCACAATGTCTATCACGCCTTGCGCAGCACAGACCGGTATGCCTGGTGTTACAGCGAAAAGATGAACTGGTGGACAGGGGAAACGGTGCCGCCCGGTGCAGATGAAGCAATTCGGCGTGCCCGTGAGAAGCTGAGCCGGGGTGAAACGCTCGGCTTTGACCTGGCTCCCATCGTTGCTGCCGCTAAAGAACGCCCCTTCCCGGAAGCACCAAAAGAAGAGGCTCCGCCTGCTCCCTGACGGATATCGGAGCGATATTTCCATTTTTTTGCGCCTTTATGCTATAATAAAGTGCGTATTGTTGGTGTTTGTGTGTTTCTGCAGAGAAAAAGCGAAGCCCGGCGACCTGCCGGTTCTCAAAAAAAGCGTGTTATATACACAGGAGTACCCGGAATGCCCACCCCTTATTGTGTTGACGATTTCTCACAAAGCTTTGACAGTCTCTACCGGTTGGTCATTGTGGCTGCCGCACGCTCCAACCAGCTTGCCAGTGCCGGTACCCATGGCTTCGGCAGCCTTGCCAAGCCCACAGTAAGAGCGCTGGAAGAAGTGATTGAGGGCAAACTTCAATGGGCAGATACAGACGAGCTCGATGAGCCTCCTTTTGACGAAGAAGAAGAATAAACGTCCATGAACCGTTTTTTCGCCGATAAAACGGTGCTTCTGGGGATTACCGGTTCCATAGCGGTGTTCAAAGCCTGCGAACTGGTTTCCAGAATGCGTGAACTGGGCGCCCGGGTACACTGTGCGCTCACCCGTTCCGGCGCTGAGATGATACAGCCCGCCACACTGGAGGCTTTATCAGGCAATCCCGTCATTACGGAGATGTTCGGCACCCGTACCGGTCATACCATCAGTCATATCGCCATGACACGGCAGGCAGATCTCATTATGGTTGCTCCGGCAACAGCGAATATTCTTGCCAAAGCGGCCCAGGGCATCGGTGATGACTGGCTGAGCACGGCGCTTCTTGCGGCGCGTTCCCCTGTCCTTTTTGCGCCCGCCATGAATACATTTATGTACACCCATGCCGCCACCCAGGCCAATATCGCTTTATTGAAAGAACGGGGTGTTTTTTTTGTCGGCCCGGCGCCGGGGCGTCTTGCCTGCGGTGAGGAGGGGCCCGGTCGGATGGCGGAAGTACCTGAACTTCTGGAGGCGGCGGCACAGGCGCTGCATCCGCAGAAAGATCTGGCGTCACTCCGTGTGCTGATTACCAGCGGTCCCAATTTCGAGCCCATCGATGCTGCCCGCTATATCGGAAATCGCTCTTCCGGGAAGATGGGCTACGCCCTGGCATTGGAAGCATTATGCCGGGGCGCTGCTGTGTGCGTCGTTTCCGGACCGGCGACGCAGCCTCCGCCCGTCGCTGCAGAGATCGTTTCTGTACAGACAGCCCGGGAGATGTACAACGCCGTTCTTGAGCGCCTTCCCGGCTGCGACATTCTGATCGGTGCCGCCGCGGTGGCGGATTATCGCATTGCACTTCCTGACCCCGGGAAAATCAAACGCTCCGACGAGCCGATGGCCCTGCATCTCGTTCCCAATCCGGATATCCTTGCCGAGGCTGCCGCAAAGAAAAAGGCCGGGCAGCGTTTTGTCGGATTTGCTGCGGAAACGGAAAATGCCGTGGAAAAAGCGCGGGAAAAACTGCAGCGAAAACAGCTGGACATGATTGTTGCCAATCTGATCGGCGGGGAACGTTGTGCCATCGGAAGCGATTGCGGAGATGCCTGGATTCTGACGGCAGGCGGCGTTTCTGAAGCCTATCCGCAGGTTGAAAAGGCGACTCTCGCCAAATATATCTTTGATCATCTTGTTTCCGGCTGATTCTCCGGCAGAACAGGAGAAACCATGGAGCATGCTTCGGGGTCATAAAAGAAAAAGCGTGCTGTTCCGGAACCGATCTTTCGTGTCTTATTCCAAACGCCTTCCCGGGCACCATGCTGCAAAACTTTGTTTCAGGGAGAAAGTTTCATGCGTATTGCTTCTTTTCTTTTTGCCGTACCGGTTGTTGCGATCATGATTGCCTCTGTGCCCGCCGGAGCCGAGGAAAAAGCATCTCTTGTCGAGCGGCTCGGATTTCACAAGGATGCCCGGGTGCTGATCATTAACGGTGATGATTTCGGCATGAACCATGCCACCAATATGGGTACTGTGAAAGCCCTGAAAGCGGGTGCCATGACTTCGTCAACCATTATGGTGCCCTGCCCGTGGTTTCTGGAGGCCGTGGACTTTGCGAAGAAAAACCCTCAGGCAAATCTGGGGGTGCACACGACCCTGACGAGTGAATGGGGCAAATATAAATGGGGTCCCGTGCTGGGCAGAACGGCTGTTCCGAGTTTATGCGATGAGATGGGCTATTTTTTTTCTGACGTGTTTTCCATTTACGGGGCATCGGATCTGGAAGAGGCTGACAGAGAAGTGCGTGCGCAAATTGATAAAGCGCTGGCGGCAGGCGTTGACGTTACCCACATTGATTCCCATATGGGTGCGGTTCAATATGAACCCCGATATCACGAGCGGTACATTCGTATCGCCGCCGATTACAAACTGCCCTGCCGTCTGCCCGGCAAAGAGATGCTGGCGCCCTTCGGTGCGGAATGGCTCCTTGATCTAGCCGCGGAGCTGAATGTGCTCGGTCCCGAAAATCTGTATCTGGATGAACCTCCTTCTCTTGAAGCGACGGAAAGTTACTATAAGGAGAGGCTGACAAATCTTCCGCAGGGGAAAGTCAGCGAAATGTATATTCATTGTGCTGTGGATGAGCCTGAAATCCATGCCACAACAGGATCGGCACGACGTCGTGTGGCAGATACGGATTTCTTCAGCGATCCCGGCACCCTGCAGTGGATCAGGGAGCAGGGGATAGAACTGATCAGTTACCGCGAGCTTCGCCACCTCCAGCGCGAAGGAAAAGCCATGCCCCGTGTTGAGCGATACGGGTGGGACTGAAACAGGCTGAATTTCTGATTGTAAGGCGAAGTGCTGAAGCTCCGAATTCTTTTCAGAAGCCTGCCGGTAACGCTTCATGCAATCCTGCTGTGGCAGGCGGTATACTATTGGGTATGCTGACTTCTCTGCTTATCCCGAAAATATCAAAAAGCAAAGCATTCATGCCCCTGCAGTGCTCTGTGCCGGGGTGTCTTTTCCTTTTGCTGTCGGCATTGCTTGCCCAGCCCGTCGTTCAGGCGCAAGTCGAAACAGGCGATGTCTGGCGTGATGCCACCTTATACCGGGATGAGTGGGGCGTTCCCCATGTATACGCCAACAATCCCTTTGCGATGGCCTTTGTTTTTGGCTACGCACAGGCGGAAGATCATGCGGAGAACATGCTGCTGGGGTATCGGCTTGCCCGGGGAACGCTGGCTGCCGTTCTGGGGGAGCCCTGGGCGGATTCAGATGCCTTTTCTTTGAAAATGGGGCATGTCCGGATTGCGATTGAAGCGTGGCCGACCCTGGATCCCATGACTGTTACCCTCTGTGAGGGCTTTTCCATGGGCGTCAATGCCTGGCTTGCCGACCACCAGCATGAAGCGCCTTCCTGGGCGGATGGCGTGCGCCCCGAGGATGTGCTGGCGTTGTGGCATGCTTTTCTCATGAGCCAGGCGCCCTTTGATCTCCCCGATTTGTTCAGGCGCGAGCCGGCATTGCCTTCAGCCAATGCCTGGGCAAGCGCACCCGAGCGGAGCGATGTCGGGGCGGCCGTGCTGGTGATGAATCCCCATCAGCAATACGATGGTTTTTTTCAATGGTATGAGGCGCATCTGGTGCTGGGCGGCATGAATATATACGGTGCAACGCTGCGCGGGCTTCCTGTCATTCTGCAGGGGCATAATGAATCGCTCGGCTGGGCGCTGGCACCGAATATGCCTGATTTCGCCGATATGTACCGGGAGGACGGCGGCGTGTCCGCACCGGTGCGCAACCCTAAAGATCCGCGGGCACAGGTTCCGGATGTTTCCGGAGAGACGGCGCTGCTGCTGGAATACATGTCTCAGTCGTCCACCTATCTTGTCCGGACCGGCTCGGGGATGGAGAGCCGGGTGGTGCCTTCCTACATCGGCGAAAGAGGGCCTCTGTTTGAAGATCCTGCCCGCGGTCTGCACTCCTGGCTTATAGGCGGCTACCGGGAACTCAACGGATTCCGCCAGCTCCTGGATATGGCTTTCGCAACAGAACTGGGCGCATTCCAGAGTGCATTGAACGGGATGCAGATCCCCTGCTTTCATATCGTTTATGCAGACCGCCACGGCGATATATTTTATATTTACAACACCCGTACCGGCACACGGATCAATGAAGCGACGTTGACTCCGGGGGGGCAGGGTGCGCCCGAGCCTATACGCTGGTATGAACCTCAGACTTTCAAATATGCGCCCGTTGCCTGGCACCGGGTGATTCCGCCCGCAAATCTGCCCTATCTGGTGAATCCGCCCTCCGGGTATGTGCAGGCATGCGGAAATCCGCCCTGGACCGCAACGGAAGGAGCAGCGCTCAACCCCGGGCAATGGCCGGTCTGGCTTTCGGCGGATCCCGATACCTACCGTGCCCGGCGCATCCGCCAGCTGCTGCATGCAGGCATACGCAGTTTCCGGGATCATCAGTCCATTTTGTATGACGTGGTTGCCTCCGCCGCTTTTGACACGGTGCCGGCACTCCTTAGAAGCGTGGAAAAGCGTACCGATCTGACAGCCCAGATGCATCCGGATTTTCACGAAGGCATCACTCTTCTCCGGCAGTGGAACTGTATTGCGGAAACAGGATCGCCGGGCATGACCTTTTACCACCTGTGGTGGACGTTTACAAAAACACGTGCTCTCGCGCATTATCCCTCCGAGCAGGCGGTTTATCAGGCGATTGTCAGCAATGATCCTGCAGCGGAAGAACTGATGATCCGGGCGGTGGAAGATGCGGCACGTACCCTGCGCAATGAGTACGGAACCCTTCAGAAGAACTGGGGCGAACTCCACAGGATCCGAAGAGGAAAAAGAGAGGAACCGCTCCCGGGCGCTCTCAGTGGAGAGCCTCTTTTTGTGGCATCGGACACGCATTTTGAACCCGGAAGATGGATCAGCCGGTACGGCTACGGATTTGCCATGGCAGTTGAGTTCGGAGAGGAGCTCCGCGCTGTGAGTCTCCTGCCTTTCGGCACTTCCGAAAATCCCGCATCACCTCATTATGACGATCAGCTGGACATGCTGCTCCAGCGGCGTTTCAAAAAAACGCATTTCCATCATGATGATATCCTGCGTAATGCGGATCAGGCGATTGGAAAAAGTATTACGCTGCTGCCGCTCGGAGTGCCCGGTGCCATGACGCTCCACAGCAGCACTATCATGGCGGCACGGCTTAACAGCGCAGTTGAAGTGCCGGAATCGCTGCCGCCCGGGCTTGCCCCTTTCAGCCTGTACATGCAGGCGGAGCGAAAGCCCGAGGGGGTGCCCGTGGCGCTGGAGATCACCCAGATGATCCCCGGGGCGCTCTGCGATGCCGAAGGATTTGCGCAGCTTGCACTTTTCCGCTATGAGCCGGGGCTGGGCTGGCAGGCGATGGACTGGCAGACAGCCGATCCTTCCCGGCGGCTCCTGTACGGACGGGACAGCGCACTGGCGCAATGGTACGTAGTGCTTGGTCCGGATGGTCTTGTGAAATCAGACGATAAGGCTGCTGCGCCTGCGCCACTCATGCCGGAGAAATACCCGGTTGCATTGGATACACTGCTGGACGGACATCAGACGCAGCCCGCCATCGGTGGAGACGGCGCTCTTTTTGTGCCGGCGCCGGCTTTGCCGCCTGTGATGTCTGCAGAGCCTCCGCAGGAAACAGCGGGCGCAGAAAATACGGCGGAGACCGTTCCGGAAACGGCGCCGGAAACAATGCCGGGGCGCACGTTCAAATTGGAGAAACTGGAAGGCAGGGACGCGAATTCCGGGGGGCCGAAAGCACTTCGCGGCATTCCGGGGTTTCATTTCGGCCCCAGATCAGGCAAAGGAAAAGCAGCAGACAAGGAGGCGGAAACTGCCTCTGATGTCGGGGCGGCGGAGGGAACGAAAGATCGCGTTCCGGTGGAGAAGGGCGATGTGCGGCAGGAAGAAAAAACAGCGCAGCCGTCCGGGCAGGGGACAGCAATAGAAGCACCGGCACCTGTTCCGAAAAAAGAGGAGGAATCGGCTGCCAGACCGGAAAGAAAGCGTCCTCCGCTGCCCGACGTCATTCCGCAGGACCCCAATTTCCTTTTCGGACCGGCGGCAGGTGAAAAGAAATCCGGCTCAGGACAGCCTTCTCCGAAAGGCACCTTCAAACTGGAGCGATTGGACTGATTAATCTGCCGGCTAACGCCGGAACGTCCACTCTGCCTGTGAATATTTGTTGCGGGCAAGAAGGAGCATCGCCTCCTCTTCTTCAGGAAAAGGCTGTACCGCAGGGGCACCCGGGCAGAAGGCGCGGATCAGGGCAGCCCGCAGCTGCTCCACATGAAATCCCAGAGGCTGCACAAAGGCGGCGTGATTTCTTGTTCCGCGGTATGCCGGGCGGTCTTCGGGCTCGATCAGATAATCTTCCATGTCGTCCGCATTCATATCATAGAGCAGCGTGCCATGGTGGAGGCAGGCATTTTTTTTCCGCCTTTGTGAATTGCCCGAGCATTTCATGCCCTGCACCGCCAAATCCGATACACCTTCCCGCACCGTCGATACATGCAGTGTTGCGAGGGCATCCGATACTTTGCCCAGAATATATTCATAAGAGGCATGAAGTGAAGACACTTCAGGCACTGCGTCATAGGAAAGGGCAAGTGCGTAATTGAGGCAGCCCGGCCCCTGAAGCACCGCACCTCCGGCAGAGCAGCGACGCAGGACAGGCATCGCATAAGACTGGCAATTTTCAAGGTCGACGACTTCCTCCACGCGCTGGCTCGACCCGACAACAACAAAGGGAACAGGGCTTTCCCAGAGCCGGAGGGTCGCACAGCATTTTCCCGATGCCGCTGTTTCAAGAAGGGCTTCGTCCAATGCAAGATTCTTTGAGGGCATGGCATAGCTGATATCCAGGAAGCGCATGAGTACAGATCCTTATATTTTTTTCGAGGCAAAGTATATCATTTATACGTGCCCGTTGGGAATGCGCCGGGAAAAACGAAGCGGTCTTGCAATGCTTCATGGTTTCTGTTTAAATGATACGGGACCGCCGTGGCTGTGTTGTCCCGCATCTTTCACAAAAAGGATTATCCCATGCCGAAAGAAACCATGACATCCCGGGAACGTGTGTTAAAAGCCTTGAATCACCAGGTGCCGGATCGTGTCCCCATCGATCTGGGCGGCAACCAGACAGGGATTCATAAATTCGCCTATGAGGCACTGCTTGCTCATCTGGGCCTGTCGGAAAATGTGGAGATCATGGATGCGGTGCAGCAGCTCGCACGCCCCTCAGAAACGGTGCTGGAACACTTTCATGTGGACACACGCTATATTGCCGCCGGTGCCGCTTCCGGTTTCGACGGAAAAATTACGACAGAAATGCGCGACGGAATGCTGTGGCATGATCTGGTGGATGAATTCGGCGTGCGCTGGTCTATGCCGGAAGCGCATCCCATGTACATGGACATCAGTTATTCGCCGCTGGCACATGCGTCGCTGGAAGACGTCAGGGAGTATCCCTTTCCAAGAGGCGATGATCCGGGTCGCTTTGAAGGGCTGCGCGAGCGGGCACTTGCTCTCAGAAGGGACACGCCTTATGCAGTGGTCAGCGGTATTTCCGGCGTTATCTATGAGATTTGCTGGTATATGCGCGGATTGGAAGCCTGGTTCATGGATATGATGACCGCGCCGGAGTTCTGTGAAGCCTTGCTGGATCAGACCTGTAAATTCTGGATGGACTGGTTCCGGGTTTTTCTGGATGAAGTCGGAGACCTCGTGGATGTCATCATGATCGGCGATGATCTGGCGGGGCAGACGGGGCCCCTGTTTAATCCGGATATTTATCGGAGTCTCGTAAAGCCCCGTCATAAAAAACTCGTGCAGTATATCCGCAGCAGGACAAAAGCGAAAATCTGGTATCACACCTGTGGTGCATGTCTTCCTTTTATTCCGGACCTGCTGGACAATGGCATCGATATTCTGAATCCGGTGCAGATCAGTGCAGCCAACATGGAACCTGCACGGTTAAAAGAGACCTTTGGTGATGTGCTCAGTTTCTGGGGAGGCGGTATCAATGCCCAGCACGAACTCCCGCGGGTATCGCCGGATGCCGTGCGGGAGGCTGTAAGAAAAAATATGGAAATTTTCAAGCCCGGCGGCGGCTATATCTTTAACAGCGTCCATAATATCCAAGCAGGTGTACCAGGCGAAAATATTGCTGCACTGTATGCTGCCGCTTACCGCTACGGGTTTTACGAATAAGAGCCACGGGGAACGACAGAAGGTTTTTGAGGGGGCGGCGGCGGGTCTTGGGCTACCCGCCGCCAGCAAAACGGTAGGGCGGAATTGTAACCGCTGCCTTGCCAGGCGTTGTTCAGGAGGAGCACGGTTTCAGGATCAGACTTGCGCCCAGGGCTGAGAAAGGCGCAAGAGATTGCCTGGAGGTCAGTGCGTCGGTTTCAAATTCCATCAGTAGTATACCACAATATATTGCGCATGTCAAGAGTTTTCTTGCAATAAAAAAATCAACATACAGTATCAATCTGTTTTAAGTGGCAAGATGCACACAATGGATTGTGTTTTCAGTGTCAATGCGCTCTTTTGAATCACGCAATATGTTGTATTGGATGTGGCTGAAAAGAAGAACACCCTGCAACGGATGCTGCAGGGTGTTCCTGAATCTTCGGAAGGTGCGGGCTGTATGACCCGTTGACCCTTATTCGGCAGGCTCCCAGGATTGGGGCGGCTCTTTGTCTTCATTGAGGGTATAGGCACCGCCTTTTTGGAAAATGTACTGGGCGCGAACACTGAAGGTCATGTAATCGCCGCCGGTCTGCCAGCGTTCCAGAGCTTCGCGGGCTTCATTTTCGCTGATTCGGGCGTCTTTATTTGTATCGGCAGGGTGTTTTTCAAAGCCACGATTCAGGCAGAAACTGACGTTATCTTCCAGCGGCATGCCGGTGGAGTCAAGCAGAGAGCCGCTGCCCTGAAGTGTATTCAGCCAGGCGAAGGAGCATCCCTCTGCTTTGGTACTGGCTGGGGGATCATGCTGAATGGTAATGGCATAGGTACCGGCTTCCACACCTTCGCAGCCGAAGTCATTAATGACATACTGGTAGGCGGTCACTTCTTTACCGTCAACCGTAAGTGTACCTATGGTCTGCTTTTCAGCAGCGATGTTTCTGAAGAGCGCAATTTTTATTTCATCCTCGCCCTCGGGTTCTCCGTCTTCTTTTTCACCAACATCAATCAGGATGACTGTGAAGGTAGCGTCTTCTAAGGCACAGTCGTTGCCGTCCCCGTCGACTTCCACGCCGACAAAGGAGACACCGCATATCTTCTCTGCCTGACCCAGTTCAATGATCTGTGCAACGAAGGGAGCGCCTTCGTTTACACTGGACATCTCGCAGGGGTAATACTTGGGGACATAGCCTTCGGCATCAAAGGGAGTTGCCGGGTTTCCGATAACGGTGCTTTCCGGACAGCTGAAATAGTCCGGTGTTTCTTCTTGGGCGGGTGCACTTGAGGACACAGCGAGAACAAGGGCGGTCAGCGCAATACACCAGAGCGGGAAATGCGTTTTCATAATTCTTTTCCTTTAACCGTGACAAGTTTTTGGCACAGAGAAGGTTTCAGACAACCCTGAAAATGTCCGTGCCACCTAAAAACGCGCCTGATCGGAAATTTCGACGAAATTCCTTTCAATAATAGTAAAGACTACCACATATCAACAAATTCTGTCAACCGCAGGCGGGTGGAGAGAGACGCACCCGACCGCAAGGTGTCCGGCTGATAATTCTACCAACGGGCGAAAGGAGACGTTACATACACAAAACAGTATGGCGCCTGGGGTAGGTCATTTTTAAAAATAGGGGATTAATGAAATTTGCATTCTCCTGCAAAAAATTGATACACTTAACCCACTCCAAATTCCGCGATAGCTCAGTCGGTAGAGCGGGTGGCTGTTAACCACTAGGTCGCAGGTTCGAGTCCTGCTCGCGGAGCCAAAATTCAATCCGCTGATTTCAGCGGTTCTTATTTAACGCAAGACCCCGTGGGGTGATCCCCTCGGGGTCTCGTCGTTTCTGGCGTGTCCACGCCGACTTACGCCCGCCCGCACATGTAAATGCTGGTTGAAAAATGTACCGCGTGCTGGTGGAAAAGTGTACCACCCTTGGGTAGATGTAGTTGGTGTTCTGGACGTTGTCCA
>MWCY01000010.1 GCA_002070275.1 Candidatus Hydrogenedentes bacterium ADurb.Bin170 | reverse complement strand
CACCCATCGCGATAATGTCAATCTGTGTTGACATCTCGATTCCTTCTTTTACTTCAAGAAGACAGCCGATACCGATGATCGCTCGTGGACGATACCGCCGCTCCGGCGAAGCTCGTAACGACTGCGGAAGATTTTGCGCTCGGCGCCAACCCGCATTTTTCAGGCACCGAGCACTTTACCGGGCGGATCGATGACTTCGCCTTTTATGCACGCGTACTCAGTGAAGCGGAGATTCACAAAATGATAAAGCCCTGACTGCCGCAGCGGTGCCTGCCCTTTCGGTCGGGATTCTCATACCCCTGATGGAGCGGAGTACCGGTGCGGTGACCTGCGGGGGCAATGGACAGAATGGACGGAGAAGAACGGTCAGCCGTCCCAGGGTATTGCGGAGCGGCGGCAGGGAAAAGCCTGCCCGCGCTGTTCGGGTAATGCCAGAGGACAACCCCTGCATGCGGGCGTTTTTCTACAGAAATCTTTGGCTGTCCAGACAATCAGCCCGTGAAATTCCTGATAATCTTTTACCGTCCCGGCAAAATTTTTCTCAATCAGCGCCTGCAGAGGATGATAGGCGATCTTTTCAGAAACGAGGCCGCATCTTGAGAAAATTCGCTTTGTATAGGCGTCTACCACAAAAATCTTTTTATGGCAGGCATAAAGCAGGATATCATCTGCCGTTTCCGGTCCGATCCCTTTGAGAGAAAGCAGCTCCTCTCTGAGTTCCTTCAGAGGACGCTCCCCAAGTTTTTTCATACTGCCCTGATAATGCGTCAGCAAATGGCTGCAGAAGAGGCGCACCCGCTCCGTTTTCTGGCGGAAATAACCGGAAGGCCGCAGCGCTTCTTCAACCTCTTCGGAAGCAGCTTCCGTGAGCGCTTCCGGACTTAACCAGTCTTTTGCCTTCACATTGTCCAGCGCTTTTTCCACATTTGCCCACGCCGTGTTCTGTGTCAGAATGGCGCCCAGCGCAATCTCAAAAGGGGTATCGCCCGGCCACCAGTGCGTCAGTCCGAAATGACGCTTCAGGGCTTTATAAATATTTTTTACTGTTTCTTTTCGCGTTTCCATTGCTGCCTGCTTTCAAAAAGCCGCAGCAGCGCAACAGCACAAAATGCCGCTGCACCCACTGCCGCCAGAACAATCATTTTATATCCTGATGTCACACGATCGAAGAGCACCGCCAGAATCCCGGCACCAAGCGCCACGGCATAGAGGGACAGAACAACCTGCTTCTGGCTGAGCCCGAGCGCCAGGAGGCGATGATGCAGATGCTCCCGATCGGGGGTGAAGAAGCGGCCCGAGCGCGCCCGCCGCAGCCTCCGCATAAAACTGAGTACCGTATCGAGAAGAGGCACCGCCATAACCATGACAGGAACCGACAGTGCAATGACCGCTGTTCCTTTCTGCCGCTCAATCACCGTTGAGGCACCCAGCAAAAATCCCAAAAAAAGCGCTCCTGCATCCCCCATAAAAATGGAAGCCGGATGAAAGTTGTAACATAAGAACGCCAGCGTAATCCCGAACAGAAACGCCATGATCGTGCAGGAAAAAACACTTCCACTTCGAAAAGACACAAAAAACAGCACTGCAGAGCAGATACAGGTCAATCCCGCCGCCAGCCCGTCCAGTCCGTCCGCAAAGTTGACGGCATTCATGATACCCGCTATCCACAGCGCCGTCACCACCAGGGCAAATCCGCCGATATAAACAGTTCCGCCGAAAGGATTGGACAGCACTTCACTTTTAAACCCCCAGAAATAGAGGGAAGCACACAGCAGCAGCTCCAAAGGAAGTTTAATCTTGCTCGTCAGATCGCAGATATCGTCATACACGCCCAGCAATACAATCAGAAAACCGCCCGCCGCCAGAGGATAAAACTCCGGAAGCAGCCGATGCGGTGCAGCAAAAGCGAACACGATAAGGAGCAGCAGCCAGGCAAGAAAAAAGGAAAGCCCGCCCAGATACGGCACGGCACGTCGGTGCACCTTGCGTTCCTGGTCAGGCTGATCCAGAGCACCCAGTTTCAAAGCCGCTTTCCTGCACAACGGCACCAGCATAAACACCGCCAGAAAGCTTACCAGCGCAACACTTGCATAAAAAAGATCCTGCTCCCTCATGGCGCTTTCCCTCCGGGAATGGCTGCGCAGAGAACAGGATGCCCGCGCCTGCCGTGATACCACTGAGGCGACCACACCTGCAGCGCCGAGCCGGGAACAGCACCTTTGACTCCGATTGCGGCCAGACTGGACCGAATGGCAGTCACCCGCATTTTTCTTTCATCCATCAGGCACCGGTCGAGGCCGAAAAACAGAAAGGCTTCTTCAAGATCATGTGTCACTACTCCCGCCCCGTCATCGTAAACGGCAAAAAGCCCGATACAACCTTCCGGCGCCTCTGTCAGAAAAGAAAACAGACGCTGCCCTTCTTCCCGGCGCTCCCACACATCAAAGCATGCAGCCGCCAGCAGCGCCCCGCTGCCTGCGTCCAGCAGTGCAATATGCATACCCCGCTCACGCCTGCCCAAGTCTTTTTCGCCTGCAAAGAGATGCACACCCCGCCGGGAATCTGCACCGCCGCCGCTGTACACAAGAAGCGGAACAGGTGTCTTTACGCCGGTGGTCCCGATATTGCCGGAAAAATCGATCGCGCTGCCTGCCAGCAGAAAAACCAGGGCACGCTCCGGAATGCCCCACGCAGGGGGCGTGGAGAGCCCCAGCGCTCCGGAAAAGCTTTGCCAGGAAATATCCAGTGCGCCGCTAAGCGGTTTCAACGCCTGATCATAGTGCTTCGGAAAAAGGGCCGCCCCGCCCAGCATACCCAATGCGGTCATTTTCTCCGCAGAACAATCAGTACCCGTCAATTGATAAAAAGCGGATCTCCCTGCGGTCAATACTTTTTCTCTTGCACTGTCCGCATCATCAAGAAGTGACGCCAGTGCCTGATAGGGTTCCGGAGCGGGAGGGTTGAACAGAGAAATCCCCTCACGAAGCGTCTCCTTTGCACGCGCCCGTTCTCCCTGTTTCGCCAGCCATCGGGCACGCTGCATAAAAGATTCAGGTGCGGCAAGCATCTGCTGGCGATACCGGGGCAGGTACACCAGATTAAAAAGCAGAAACACAGCAGTCAGAAAGAGCCAGACAACCAGCACTGTAACCAGGGGCTGCTGCTCTGCTTTCCGCGGCGTCTGATTTTCTTTTTCGGCTCTTTTACTCATGGGTACATCTTAGACCAGAAAGCAGGAAAATACCAAGAAGAAAAGGCTGTTATGCCTTGAAAAGCGAACCCCGGCAGCGAGAAGCAGTATCTCCCTGCCGGGGCCGTTTTTCAATCTGCTAAAAATCAGTCCTGAGGCTTCTTTCCATTCTTTGCTTTTCGCGTGAAAAGATCATAAAGCACCGGCACCAGAATCAGGGACAAAATACCGGAAGCGAACATGCCGCCCACCGAAGCGATGCCGACACCGTTGCGCATTTCCGCACCGATACCTGTGCCCAGCGCCAAAGGCATCATGCCCAGAATGCCAGCAAGCGTAATCATGATGATGGGACGGAACTGATCGCATGCCGCATCAATCATGGCTGCATGCCTATGCACTCCTTTTGCAACCATCTGATTGAACTGATCCACAATCAGAATGGCGTTATTCACCACGATCCCGATGAGCATGACCACGCTCATGAGCACAAAAATAGACATGGCATGCCCGGCAAAAAGGAGCGCCCAGATCACACCGATCAGTCCGATGGGCAGTGTGACGAGAATCAGGAAGGGCTGCTTGAAGCTTTCAAGCAGTGCAGCCAGTGTAAGGATGACCAGAATAATGGCAATCAGACCTGCTTCCGCCATTTCCGTCTGACCTTCCTTCATTATCTCATACTCTCCGGCAAAGTTATGGTTGTAGCCCGGAGGAAGCAGATTGTTCGTCTCAATGATCCGCTCAATTTCTTCGACACCGTCACCCAGTGAAAGATCGTGGGAAAGATCGGCAAAGACCTTTGCCACACGTTTTTTATCTTTACGCGGTATCTGCACCGGTGTGGTGCTTTCCTGAACCGAGCCTACCGTATTCAGCGGAATGGGGCGACCGGGCGCTGCAGGCAGAAGAAAGTCCCGAATTTGACTCTTGCCTTCCTCATCGGAGAACTTCACCACAATATCATAGTTCCGGGCATCCTGCTTATAAGTGCCAGCCGTGATGCCCTCCAGGTTGCCACGGAGCATCATGCCCAGCTGCAGAGGAGGTATGCCCATATCGGACAGCACCGTCCGGTCGGGTCGCACACGCAGCTCAGGTTTGCCGGACCGGACACTGGTATCCAGATCAACGAATCCCGGGGCTTCCGCTGTTTTCTGCGCTATCTTCAGTGCCAGCGAGTCCAGAACCGTCAGATCCATACCGGACACTTCCAGTTGAATAGGCGCTTCCTGGCCGCCTACAAAAGACGGCTGCGCCACGCTCTGGATACAGTCCGGGAAATTCGCCATGCGGCGGCGAACTTCCTCCATGAGGTCTTCAATGGTTTCCTCGCGCTCCGTGCGCTCATTGAAACGAAGCAGAATCTGCGCCAGATACACGCCGTCGGAAGAACGGCCGAAACCCGCTTCCACCTTGCCTACACGCGACACATAATGGCGCAGATGCGGAAGTGTCTGCACAAGCGCCTCCATTTCTTTCAGTCTGCCCAGGGTGGTTTCCATGCTGTAATAGGTGGGAAATTCCGCCTTTACAAACAGCTCCCCGCGGTCGGGGCTTTCACCAAGCGACATGCCCAGCTTTTTTGCCTGGCCCAGGGTAAATACAAAAAGGAACCCAATGCCCAGCACAACCAGAAGCGCTAAAGGACGGTATCTTTCTGTGAGAACAAGAACACCGCGATACATTTTCACCACAAGACCGAACATCCAGTCCCAGGCACGCTGCATATAAACAAGCGGATGCTTTGAATCTTTTTTAACCGGACGGAGGATGAGCGATGCCAGCAGCGGTGTCAACGTAAAGGAAATAAAAAGAGACACCACAGTCACGATAAGCATTGTCCACACAAAAGGCCCGATAAACAGGCCGACCATGGTCTTCATCACAGCCAGAGGAAACAGCACCACCATATTGGTCGATGCGCTGGCAAGCACGGCAACAAAAACTTCTTTCGACCCTACACGCGCCGCCTCTTTGGGAGGAAGTCCCGCATTCAGCCCGCTGACGATGGATTCAATCACCACAATAGAGTTAGTCACGAGAATACCTACCGACAGACCCATGGACAGCAGGGTCATGGTATTCAGCGTATACCCCAGCATCTGGATGAAGAAAAGCCCGATCACAAGCGTCAGTGGCATGGTCACGGCGACAATAAAAGTAGATCGGATGTTGTACAGGAAAAGGAAAAGAATTATCGCCGTCAGAATTACGCCCTGAATCACATCGCTCCAGGCACTGTCGATCACGGCGCGGGTAAAGGTACCGTCATCGGTGACCCACTCCAGCACCATGCCGCCCGGAAGTTCTTCGTTGATCAGCGCAATGGCTTTCTTCACTTCATCCACCACGGCAACAGCATTGGCTTCAGAGCGCTTCACCACCTGAATGGAGATTGCGGGGGTACCGTCGAAAAAGGCGGCTTCGCGCTGCTCCCTGGTTGTCATAAAAGCACGGCCCACATCCCGAACATAGCAGCGGCTTCCGTTGTCACCCGTGATCTCCAGATCATTGATGGCGTCAACCGTCTGCATGTCACCGTCAAATTTCACCACATATTCCGAGCCGTCCGAACGGATGCGGCCCGCCGGAATGGTGCGTACACCCGATTTGATCGCCTCCACCACATGCAGTGAGGTCAGACCCCGTGCCGCCACCTTGTCACGGTCAAGCTGCACATGCACTTCACGTTTGGCTCCGCCCACAAGTGTCACATCAGCAACACCCGGAATCACGGTCAGCCGGTCACGCAAAGTGTTGTCACCGTAATCGAACAGTTCTTCCACAGTGGCATCACCGGTCAGTGCCAGCGTAATGATGGGCGTGGCATTCACGTCAAACTTCATGACAATGGGATCTTCCACATCCTCGGGGAAGTCATTGCGCACAAGATCCAGTTTTTCCCGGACATCCGTCGCCGCTATGTCCACATCTATACCCAGCCGGAATTCCAGCAGTGTCTGGCAGGCGTTTTCAATACAGGTGGAGCTGACATGTTTCAAGCCGGCAATGGTCACCATTTTGTCTTCGATGCGCTTTGCAATGTCCGTCTCAATTTCTTCGGGCGTAGCACCCGGATAAACGGTGATCACCGTGATATAAGGAATATCAACGGAAGGCATCAGCTCCAGGCCCATCTTCCGGTATGCATTCACTCCGAGAATTGCCAGCGCGATGATCAGGCAACTCATAGCGACAGGACGCCGCACACTTAAATCAGGAAGTGACATCAGGCACCCTCCTCGGACAGGCTGACCTGCGTTCCGTCTTCCACCAGAAACTGACCCATGGTGACGATCTGCATGCCCGCTGTAAGTGCATCGTTTGTAATTTCTGTCCAGCCTGCTGATTCCAGTCCGCGGACAATCTCTATGCCCCGTGTGCGATTCTCCGATACGGTGAACACCACTTCTTTCCCGCCCCGCCGCTGTATCGCCGTGGAAGGAATACCGACGCCCTCCCGGGCAAAGAGCACGGCGGACAACTTCGCTTCCGCACCGGGGGCAACACCCGCCGGGGGATCGGGCACAAGACATCTCACTTCAAAATTACGCAGCTTCGCCTGAATTTCGGGGCTTTTAAAGGACACCGGATAAACACCCAGATCGATCCCCTGCACACTCAGCTGCAGCTGTGTTTCTCCCGGAATAATTTCAGCATAATATTCCCCCGGAAGAAAGGCGGACAGCTCCAGCAGACCGGGATCCACAATACGAATCAGGGGCGCACCTGCCGCACCGAACTCGCCTTCTTCTTTAAGCCGTGCGCTCACGATGCCGTCCATGGGCGCATAGATCAGAGAATCTTTCAGCGTCTTTCTGGAAATTTCCACGGAAGCCTCCGCCTGAACAAGCTGCTCAGACGCTGCCTGCACACCTACCCGGGCACGTTCAAGACCCGCCGAAGCAACCTTGAATCCGGACTCCGCCTTTTCCATGGCATCGGGTGTAATCGCTTTCTGATCGTACAAACGGGTATACCGCTCGTAATCAAGATGCGCCTTGTCATATTGTGCCTGAACACTCGCCAGCTGTGCTTCCGCATCTTTCTGGCCCGACCGGGCTAATGCAAGGTTCTGCTCCGATACGGCAAGCGCCCGCTCTACCTTGATCTTGTCAATCTGGAAGAGTTTTGTTTCACCGGCTTTGACCGCATCGCCCACCTCAACGAAGAAAGAAGTGATTGTACCGTCAATCAGCGGAGGAACCATTGCTGTTCTTTTGGCATTGAGTGTGCCTTGTGCCGCTATCGTTTTTTCAAAGAGCCGCACTTCTGCGGGCGTCGTACGGATAGACACACGCTTAGCAGCTTCTTCTGAAGCCGCTGCTGTAGGTCTGGACGAACAGCCCCCGAAGGGAAGTGCGAGTAAAAGCAGCGCTGTGCTGCCGTAACAGGTCAGTTTTTCGAATTTCATAGAGAAGACACCTTATCACCGCGGAAAGTAGCACCCATCACATTGCATGCCACCGCTGCGGTCACTTGTTTCTGATATTCTGCGGCAATCACAAATGACGCCGCACTGTCCCGACGGGACCTTGCTTCCATTACATCCGACGTGTTTATCACCCCTTCATGAAAACGCACTTCTGCTTCACGCAATGCCGCCTCCGCCGCTTCGAGGGCTGCAGCTGCAAGCACAGAATCAGACTCCGCATTATCAACTTGCAGGCGGGACTGATACACCTGCGCCATCAACGACAGACTTTCCCGCTCCAGCGCAAGATAGGCGCCCTTTTTGTGCAGCCGCGCCGCTTTATATTCGTTGATATTGGCAAAACCGTTAAAAACTGTCATCATCCCCGTAAATCCCAGAGCGGTCATGTAGGGATAGGTATTTTTACTGTTGGTCGTGTGATTGCGCGCAGAAAAAAGAGCGAGCACAGGAAGAAATTCGGTAATGGCGATTTTCAGTTTGTCTTCTTCTATTGCTGCCTGACGGTCTGCAATGGCGAGCCGCGGGTGATGGAGAAGGGCATGCATAATCCAGTCCGCCGTTTCTCCCTCAGGAAGCTCAACAGGCGTTTCCGCATCCAGTGTCAGAGAGGCAAGAGGCGACAACCCCATCACTTCCAGAAGCCCCGAACGTGCCGCGGCAAGTTCCCTCATGTTCTTTTCGCAATCCCGCCCGCGGGACAGAACCAGCGTACGCGCCTGCAGCACATCGGACTCCATCACAAGCCCCGCGCCATAAAACGCCTCCACTTCCCCGCACAGCACTCTGGCAGATGCATGCTGTGAGGCCAGTGCTTTACCTGCCTCTTCCAGGGCGAGACACTGGAAATACAGACCTGTCACCTGCAGCGCTATCATCTGACGGGCATAGTCTGAAACAAGCGTGCCGATGGCTTCCCCGTGGCGATGAGCGTCATAAAGAAACCAGGTTGCCGGAGCAAAAACAGGCATCTGCGCTTTCACCATCGTTTCACGGACAATCCGATCCTGCACGGAAACAGCAAAAGGTCCGAACATGGATGAGGAAGGCGTTTTATTCAGTTCCGTGGAGGTATAGCTCATTTCTATGGACGGAAGAAAGTGCGAGAAGGCAACCTGCCGGTTCAGCCGGGCAATACGCGCCTCTATATCCGCCGCCTGCACATTCAGGTTGTTTTCCAGCGCCAGATCAATACACTGGTGCAGGTTAAGTGCGCCGGATTCGGAAAGCACTCTTTCCGTACGGGCTTCCAGGGCAGCACTGAAAGACAGGGCATGCTCCGACCGCACCGCCTCAGGATTAAACCGGGCACAGCCAGCAGACACCAGACAGAGGAGTAGAAATAAAAGAATTTTCATCGTTTTACTTGGCATGGAGTGTGTCATCCTTTAAAAAATCAGGAAGGGGCAAATCAAGACCCTTTAAAAGCAAGCGGGACAAATGACGGGAAATCATATTCTGAAAATCCGCATCCTGACGGTTTTGATTCGGCATGTACTGCACAAATTGCGCTGAAAAAACATAGTGTCCCAGCTGACCAAGGAGCGTATCCGTCCAGCAGCGCGCCTCTGAAAGAGACATGCCGGGCTTGCAGAGTCTGAACACTTCGGTCAGCTGCTCAAAGTCGGGCAGAATGATCTCTTCCGCCAATTTTCCCAGAGCAGGCGTCGGATTCAGAAGCATACGCATGAACAGCCGCCCGTACCACCCGGGATGAGGATCCGGAAAAAACTGAACCATCCGCTCTTCCACCAGCGCACAAATCACTTTGGCACGGCTTAACGGATTGTCCTGCCATGCCGCCCTGTCAGCAAGATACTGCCCGGCGAGAGTGCAGCGAATACGGTGCATGACATGGCGAACCACTTCCAGATACAGGTTATCCTTACTGCCGAAATGATAATGGATGGCGGCAATATTTGCACCGGCTTTCTGCGCAATCTTACGGATGCTCACGCCCTCGAGCCCGGCATTGGCAAAAAGCTCTCCAGCAGTTTCTAACAGTATGCCTTTTGTTGCCGGAATATTTTCGTCCATGTCGTTTCTCCTGGTGCCGACCCTCTGCCCCACTGGCACGCTGAGGGATTCACTGGAAGAGAGTATACACTAAACAATCGTTTAAATCAAATGTTTGATCCGTGCGCCAAAAAAAGCTTTACTTTTCGTAGCTTGTGGTGTATAATAACGACAGGTTATGTTATGTCAGGTGTTCGAGACAAACCTGCAAGTGTGATTTTGAGGCCATAATAATCAAAGGAGAATTGTCATGAAAAAACGCGTTATCACTTGGGTGATCGGTCTGCTGGTTCTCTCCAGTATTGCAGTAGGCGTTGCCATTGCCGCATCCGATGCACCTGCCACGGATGTCGAAGCAGTCGATGCCCCGCAGATTGCGATTGTTGACAGTGCAGCGATTGACGGCGCCGGTGGTGCCGGCGGTGCTGCGGGCGGTGCCGGCGGTGGTGCGACAGGCGGCGGTGGCGCCGATGTGAATGTCGCCCAATACTGATCTGTATTTTCTCTACGTTATGAATTATAAATACCCGGGCCCCTTTCGGGGTTCGGGTATTTTGTGTTTTTTTGTATCCCTTCAGTAAAGGGACATCACCTTAAAGGATGCACCGCCACAGGAGAAGGGGATGCGCCTGTACCGGTTTTCAGTGTGGTGCACTCATTCTTCTTCGCAGATATAAATCCAGCGGTACTGATGAGCGGCGTCAGCGGCAATCACAATATTCCCTTCCTCAACACGGGCATCCAGGCGGCTGCCCCGGCTCGCCGGCGTCGCCCCTTCCGCATAGGCTTCCACACTGCGAACACCGGTACTACACGGCAGCCGCAGTGTACCCGCACCACCATAATAAAGAAGCATCGATGCGCCCCCGGGTACTTTGCGATCCTGTCTTAAAGGTGCCCAGGCGATGAGAGGCATCGGCTGGTCGGCAAACTGTGTTGTTGTGCCGTCCACCGTTATTGCCTGTGTATACTGTCCCGCAAAAGCAAGCAGCTTCCCGGATGCATCTGCTCTGAACGTCATGGCGTTCATGCCATCGTAAGAAATTTCTCTGCCATCGATTTTAAAATGATCCAGGTGTAGTGTATTGGGCGGCAGCGCCAGGCGCTCCATCAGCTTCTGATCCTCTTCCTCCTTGCGTGCAAAACCGCCCGGCCAGCATTCCTCCAGCTCACGCAGGTGAGGCGCCACAGCCAGCGCACCATTGGGAAAACGGCAGCAGATGTATGGTGTTGTACGGGAAAGGTATTCGGTGTTGTCGTTCTGATCCCCAAAAATGCCCGTAGCCGGATAGGCACCGAGTGCATGCAGTATTTCAAACCAGAAGCGCGTTTCATACCCGAGACTGCGGGACTGATCATCCCGGGGCCTGAACGCTAAGACGGATACAGATCCTGTGCCAAGGTGCCGCCGTGTACCAACAATATGTCCGCCTTCACGGGCAAGCACTTCCGTACCGTCTGAAGGCTGCACAGGATAAATACGATCAACAGTGAAATCCGTCAGAACAGTCATTTCAGGCAAGTGCCCCAGCGCACCGGAAAAACGGATCTGCCGCCCGGGCGCCAGCAGCCCTTCCTGTACAGTAGGCTCGTAACCCGCACCGGTCAGCGCATTCCACTGATCCCGGGCAGGCGCACCATCTCTGGTGACTACAGGAGGCGGCCCCGACCAGATCACAGTGCCACCGCCCGATGCCAGTTCTTCCATCCAGCGCAGCAGTTTCTTGTCAGGAAAAGGCTCGAACAAGGTGACCAGTGTCGTAAATTTTCTGCCGCCCAGAATAATGGCACCATCCTCCACCCTCCCTTCCTCCAGCAGTTTTTCCTGCGTTACATAGTTGGCATAGGCATACTGAGTCATCCAGCTGCCGAAGCGCTCATTGGCGGCAACAAGATCCAGCGGATAAAGCATCAGCACATCCACATCGCGATGCTCCATATCCTGGACCATTCCGTACATAGGTCTGCCGGAAGCGCCGAACGCCTCGATCACAGCCATGCGCCGTTCGCTGATCGCTCCGGGCATACCCCAGTGAGCGGCATAGGCATAGGGCACACGGTTGAGAATCCCTGTGGAACAGGCGACTGCAGCTCCGAAGTAGTCCCTGTCCAGCCATCCGCCTTCCGTATGATCATTACCCCCGCCGGTAAGAAAATCATTCCACTTGAAATAATCATGGCACGCCGACGCCGCCTGATGCACCGTGCAGGACCAGAGGAAATTGG
Source organism: Candidatus Hydrogenedentes bacterium ADurb.Bin170 (assembly GCA_002070275.1). Lineage (GTDB taxonomy): Bacteria > Hydrogenedentota > Hydrogenedentia > Hydrogenedentales > CAITNO01 > JAAYJV01. The sequence continues at coordinate 74,947 of MWCY01000010.1, read as the reverse complement.
AGGTGTATTCGTACTGGTTCTGAGGATGAGGCCGTGCTTCCACATACCAATGATCAATAGTGGGGCTCTCCGCCCAGGTCGCATGGGCACGCGCCTGAAGCAAATGTCCCATCCGCATTTCAAGATGTTTTTTCGCTCCGGTAAAAAGATCCACAACACCATTCTGAATCAGCCGGTAATAATTCGATCGAAAAAGAGCGGTGCGCCGTATATCTTCAGGAGACGCACCAAATACATGCTGAATCTCCAGTGTTGCCGTCAGATTGTTTGCCGCATCCTCCTGACCCTGCACAAAATAAATCATATATTTTGCAAAGTCTTTATACTCCTCGCCATACAGTTCGGCAAAGCGCTTTTCAAACCCCTTGCTCACATAACGCACAGCAAACTGACCGTGATCATGATGTCCGAAATAATTCCAGTCCTGCTGAATATGCATTTCATCGCTGTAAAGACCATTCAGCACCACGCCTGCATCCGCATAGCAGTCGCCCAACTTTTTCAGATAGACCGATGCACTGTCGCTGAAGTAATCCATTTCCGGGGTGGTATAGTGCTGCACCACCAGGACACGATTTTTGCCCGGCACACCGCCGCTGCCATGAACCCGGATGCGCACCGCTTCATAATCGCCCGAACGGTTGATGTTGTGCTCATAAACCTGCACCGATGCGGTATCGGAAATATCTACAATACTGTCTGGAGGAACGACCTTGTAAGGCGACTGGGAAACCGTATGCTCCTGGAAAGCAAAAACACGGATACCGGCGTCCTCAATGTTTACCACACCTTTGTTGTTTGCCCACCGCCGCTGCCGCCAGAGCTCCACACTGTATTCACCGGATTCAGGGTCACGAAGTCCTTTTCTGAAATGCATCCACCGCCCTGACTCGCCTGTCTGCTCACGATACCCGTTCCCAATTTCCAGAGGCGACAGAAGACTGAGTTCAAGACCCAGACCGTAGTTCTGAACAAAGCGGCTGATCTTGGCAATCAGCTCCACATATTCCGGTCTGTCCGGCGTCAGCAGGCGGGGTGCAGTCTGTCCGCCTTCCCGGTACTGGGTAAAAAAATAATCGAAGGAAAGGATTAAAGTCCTGTATCCTGCTGCCTGTGCCTGCTCACAAATCTGACGCAGACTCTCAACACGCTTTGTGTAGGTCAGACTGAGATCCACCGGTGTATCTCCTTCTGCCAGCTGGCGCAGCTGTTCATCATTAATCAGGATAATGCCGGGCGCAGGAATCTGGAATGCAAAAGCGCCGGGAAAAGAAGCAAGTTCTCCCTGATACACAGTTTCGGGTACTGAAAATTCCGCTTCAGCAGTGGCAAACCCGGCAGCACACAAACCAACAATCGAAAGAAAAACAAACGGGAAGAAGGATTTGACCGAAAAAGACATAATAAACAGATTCCTTTCACGTGATATCAAGAGTCTGGTGCTTCCAGAGCAAGTAACCGGGTGGCACAATTTTAACGGGACAAAGCTGAATATATATCAGGCTAGCATAACCGGCAATAAAAAAGTTAATGCGAGGAGGTACCGGTTTCGGGAGGGAACAGGGCATAAAAAAGCCGCGCCAGAACGAAGCCTGGCGCGGACAAGTCAAATCAGGTTAAAAAATGTGTCTTACGATTAAAGGGCTGCTGCCATCACACCCAGTGTCTCGGCAACACGACGGTTGGCAAAGGATTTTCCTTTTTCTTCGTAGCGCTGGAATTCAACGTGACCATCCATGTAAAGCACGTTGGAGCCGCCGGGAACGTGGTTGAAAAGGTTCAGCGCAACAGCGACGTGGTCGAACATCACCGGAAGAACGCTCTGCGCCTGTGCACTGGCCGCCGGGTTGTTGATGTCGGTGATCAGGAAGCGCTCGATACCTTCACGGAAGCGGTAAATGGTGTTGCCCTGACCATTGCCCAAACCGGCATGAGATGCTTCAAGTTCGATATCTTTGTCAACAAGCTGAGCAATGCCGTTGATGTTGTTGGCAAGATACAGGGGGCTCAGTTTGGTCAGCAGTGCTTCAACACCGGCAATGAGCTGGCTGGGACCGGAGAAGGAGGAGGCATTCGCCGGAATCTTGCTGGCTTCGCCCACAATCTGCATGATCTGCAGGATCGGCTGAACGCTCAGACCGGGCTCTTCATAATCATAGTGATCGAAGCACCAGCCCAGATAGCTGTAACTGGCATCAATGGCACTGGCATATTTGCTGGGGGCGCTGACGCCGGACAGATTCAGATTGCCTGTATTGTCGATGATGTCTTTTTTATGCTGACCCAGTTCCGGATCCGAGGGACACAGCATGATGTTGGGGTCCGTCAGATATTCCGGATAGATGGCAAAGGTGTTGGGGCCCAGGTCGAAAACCAGTAGTTGGGCTTGAATCACATTGCCGTTGTCATCAATCCACGGAAATCCGCCGGCCTGGACTGTAGGGAATTTTTCCCCGGGGGATTCATTGGCATACATCTTGAATACCAGTCCCCACTGCTTCAGATTGTTCTGGCAGCTGGAGCGGCGTGCCGCTTCGCGTGCCCGGGCGAGTGCCGGCAGCAGAATTGCCGCAAGAATGCCGATAATGGCAATTACCACCAGCAGCTCAATGAGTGTGAATCCTTTGCGTTTCATTGCATGACTCCTACGTAGGTATGTATCCCTATCACACTTCCGGAAGGGGCATACAATCCCCACGGCATGAAACGCCGTTTTCCGGTTATGTGACAAACGCGAGATTAAATTATAACTGTGTCAATAAACCTGAACACCGTTCAGAACAAGTATACCACTTTTAAATGGCATTGTCAAGATCTTGTTTATCGAAAAAAATAGATGCAGAAACAAGCACAAATTATGCTAAAAAGCAATAAATACACCCTCGAAACAACAGGTGCTTCGAGGGTGTGAAAATCAGCAGAGAATGAAATTTAAATCAGAAGCAAATTTCCGTTTCGATAAAGGCGTAGTCGTAATCGTCTTTACGATCACCCTGCCAGGGTGCCAGTCCGCTCCAGCGGATGGTCGCAGGTTCAAGACCTTTTTTACCGAAGAGGTGGGCATAACCGGCACGGAATACCAGGTCTTCGCTGTAGTTGTAGTCAGCATAGAGACCCACTTCCCAACCCAGAGATTTGGAGCGGGCGCGGCGGCTCTGCTTCTCGTTGGCCGTCAGGTAGGATCCGATCAGCTTCAGACCGAAAGACTCGGTGACCTGTCCCTGCACGCCCAGTGTGTAAACAAGCGCATTGGACATGGCGCCGTTGTCAAACGTCCAGTCATCCAGAAATTCACTGTACTGAACGTTGGAGAACATGCGGGAGAAGGCAAGATTGCGGTCATTGCTCCACCAGTTGTTGTCGGGCTTGCCGCCGCCAAGATAGGCAAAGCGGGCAAACAGGCGGGGCTGCAGCGACATATCAAAGGTGTAACCTACTTCTGCATTGACGGCAAAGGCATCAAAGTCAACGTCGGCTTCACCAAAGCCCAGGGGGCATGCGGAAGGAACGCCGTCCAGATCACCGAACTGATAGGCACCTTCAACTTCAAAGTCGAATCCGCCGATCACACCGGCACCGCGCAGGCCGACCGTGTGCATATCCGCTTCCTGACCATTGGCAAGGCGGGTAATCACACCGGCACGGTCGCGGACGTACATCCAGTAAGCATCAAGCGTAATGTCTTCAATGCCGATGTAGCTGCCGTAAACCGTGTAAAAATCAACATCGTCTTCCGCAAAGTCACCGAAGTTTTCGGCAAGTTTCGCGGCAATAGCATCAATGTTAACGACCTCATTCGCAAAAGTCAGACGCACCGCATCAAAAGACAGACCGGAGAAGAAGGAGGAAGTGTCATTGACGCCCACCAGGAACTGATTGCCCAGCGCAATTTCCTGACGGCCCACACGAAGGCTCAGGGGTGTGCCCCAAAGATTCCGTGCTTCAATGTATGCCTGATACAGACCTACATCACAGCCACCGCGGAAATCATTACCGCAAAGGTACCAGGAACGGAAATCTTCGCCCCAGTAATCATAGCTGTCCAGTTCGATAAAAGCACTGACTTCCTGCGTAAAATCAGCACGGACATTCAGACGGGTGCGCTGTTCAATAAAACTGGCGCGATCAATGCTGTCAAGGTTAAAATAGTTACCGCGAATACGGATGCTGCCGCCGATTTCAACGTTCTGCAGTTCCGCAAAAGCAACTCCGCCCAGACTCACGATCAGAGCGGCAATAAGCAAAGTCCTAAAAGACATATTCAGATCTCCTTGTACTCAATGTTGTGAAGCTAAGCCTGCGCGTTTTGCAGCATCCTTCCCGCTGCAAAAACGCACTTCAGTCAACTGCTATAAATATTTATCGCTGCCGCGCACAGGTGACCAGACGTAAATCGCCTTTCTCCTGCTCATCCCTCCTTTCATGTCATAAAAATATGTGCGCAGGGATATATGCCTTCAAACAATACTTCCTTCGTTTATAATCCGTACAGATGTTATTTATCCATCTTCATATCTGAAAGTATAGCAAAATCGCCCTGAAAAAACAAGGGCATACAAGAAATAGTGGTTTTCTGCTGGAAGAGTTGTTTCAGTACAACCCTTTGTGGCTGACTTGTGTTATTGCTGCACCAAAGTCACCAGGGTGATATCGCAGTCCAGCCCTTTTTCCGTAGGCGATGGCCGCAGAAAGTCCAGTTTATACAGGGCGATAAGGCGGTTGCCCGAATAAATTTGGTGCAGGAAGTCAACCAATTGCTCGAAAGCGACTCCCTGCAGGCGCAGCTGCACCATGGGCTGCCTGGGCGATGCATCACGGGGCTTGTATTCTTCCAGCTGCGCACTCGCTCTCAGACCGGTCGAGGTCAGCAGATTGTCGACATAAGTAAAAAGTGAAAAAGCGGGCTCCCGATTTGCCAGGATTTCCATCAGAACTTTCTGCTTATTCAGCCGTTCCGCCTCATCAAGATAAAACAGCTGCTGTAATTCCAGCTGCTCTTTCAACGAAGCGAGTTCACGCTGGGATTGGGCATACCATTTTCTTGGGCCCGACGGAACGTATACAGCCAGAACAAATGTGAGCATACACGCCAGAATTCCCAGCGACAGTCCAATTTTTTCACGAAGATCCAATTTATAATTCATCTATTTCGTCCTCAGGACGGAAAGCACGGAGACGGAATGTTGTCTTTTCTCCCTGCAACCGGATGTTCGTATCCTCAGTAAAGCGGAACATGCTTGATTCTTTCAGACGCTCGAAAGCGGTGTTAAACTCGGCGGCACTGTTCGCCGACCCGGCAATATTGATCCAGCCGCCCCGGGCGTCCGGAGGATTTACTTTAATTTCACTGATATGAAAACTTCCGCGCGGGAGCTTTTCAGTCAGCTCTTTCAGCAGATCCAGCAGTGTCGGATCACTGAAAACACTGACTTTAACGTCTGCACCCAGCCCTTCAGCTGCCATTTTTTCTATCTCGCCTTCAAGAAAATTCAATTCATCATGTGCCTGCTCGATCAGTGTTTCGTTGCGCAGCCTGCCCTCGTGATAGTACCAGGCGCAGCCAAGCAGAAACAGCAGTGCCAGACATGCGGTAAACATCAGATGCGCCACAACGGCACGTATAGCACCCTGTGCCTGCTGTGCCTCTTTCATCAGGTTGAATCCCAGTCCGCCACCGCCGGCACTGAACCCGACACCAATGGCAGCCTCCCAGAAATTGGCGGAGCGGTCCACTGTGCAGGATCGGCTTTTCTTCAGTGCGTCCATCAGAACGGTTGTGGTTACGGGCATACTCAGAATTTCTTCAAATACTTCGGTCTCATCAACTGTCAGTGAACAGCCGGTGACGGCAAGGCTTGAAAACTCCATATCGCTGCGCCATTTTGCCATGAAAGCGCGCAGCGTATTCTGTATTTCACGGGCAGCCCTGCGGGGGTCAGTTTGCAGTGCATCCACACCAAAATAGAGATGCCGGAAATAAGCAAGCGCCCTGTTATGCGTAATGGCAAGCATGGAGCTGTCGTCACGCACATGCAGCACCGCCCTGAGCCCCTTCACATTTTTCTGCGTCGCCAGCCACAGCGAAGTCAGGCCGGCTACGTCCACTCCGGCGAGCTCCGCCTCAACGCCCGCCAGCTGAAGAATCGCCAGCTGTTCTTCCAGATGGTTTTTCCGGGCACCTACCGCAAGCACCTCCGTGGTGCTTCCGCTTTCCCGGATCACATTAAAATCCAGCAGCAACTCTTCCAGAGGAAAAGCGAGGTGCGGCTCAATTTCAAAAGGCACGGCTTTGCTCACACGTGCAAGCCCCTTAAACGGAATATCCAGTGCACGAACAACCGTCATATTGCAGGGAACACAGAGCACATAGGTCGCCGGGTTGGATCGAAGCGCATCCAGCGCATCATTCAGCGCCCGGGCAAAAGCGGGCACTCTGTCTTCAGGCGCTTCATACACCGCCGTGCGCGTTTGCAGATCCAGCACCTGCGGCAATGACCGCCCCGTCTTGACCATGGCGACCCGAACCTCATTTCCCACGAATTCAATGGCGCCGATTTTTGCCGTTACCTTCATGTGTATATCCTGTTGAGCACCGGTGTTTCCCGAACCGACAGCCCTTTCTGCCGCTCCGGAGAAGTTCTCGGTTTCTTTCTTTTATTGTACTACTTTCCAATCTAAAATACGGAAGAGCTGCCGGGGAGCGTCAGTAAATTCCTGCTGATACTGCAGACCGAGAGAAGAGAGAGGTTCTTCAATTTCACGCGGATCATAGGGCTCCCGGAATACGAAAGCCTCCACCCGAACCAGCACATCATCCACTTTGCCGTCACCCCGGATACGGAAAACACTGCTGTTGTATCTGAACATTTCATCAACCGAGTCATTCGCCTGCAGGCGCTGCGCACGACGGAATTCCTGATCCGTTGCGACACCTTCAGGTGCTTCGCCTGTATTTCTGTCCGGCACCCGACCCTTCCGCTGACCGCCGTCCGCCATCGGGATGTACGGGCGCAGCTGACTCGCATTTTCCATGGGCGCCACCCGCGCTTCCTGATAAATCTGCTGACCCAGTGCGGGGTCAGCCGTCCCTGTATACCCCGCAATCACAGCCGTAATCACTTCTTCCCGGGCTGTGTTGACGTTCACCCGCCCCTGCCAGTCACCGTGCACTGTCAGATATTCGGAGAGCGGTTCCTGCGGAAGCGAGCCGGATTTTTCTTCTGCATTGCCGAAATAGAGTTCCGGTGTAATGCCTTTGATCAGCAGCAGTTCTTCAATGGAATCCATGGGCCCGTTTTTACAGGGATACGGCGTTTCCAGACTGAGATAATAATCCGACTCAGCGCCGTCAGGTTCCGCCGCATCGCCGTCCTCATAATCGATCCAGTCGAGAATGGCATCTACGGGATCATAAGCACTGTCGCTGCGTTCGGCAAAAAAATCACGCAAAGCCTGAATCAGCGGTTCGTTGGGTTCCGGTGCGCCGTTATCATAAAGAATCAGCGCATTCAGGTTAATCTTACCATACTCATCATCAATGGAGGCATGCATGGTTGCATCGTTCAAAGGCTCAAAAGGCACACCCAGAGCCCACTGTGACCCGTCCACTTCGCTGTCTGCCGGCGGCATGCCCGTGTCCTGCACATCGGCATACTGCTCGGCAAGAATCTGAATTCCCTGCACAACAGCAGACCGTGCCGCGAGAAGGGCTTCAAAGTCCGCTCCCTGATTCTGCGCAAAGGAGGCATCCACCTGCATTTCAAAAAGAAAAGCAAAAACCAGCGCCGACATCAGCGCAATGAAAACCAGTGCAAGCAAAAGCGCAACACCGCTTTGCGCTGTTCGAGACTGATTCATAGGTGGTGTCGCTGTATTCACATCAAAGCACTTCGTCTGAAAAATAGCGCAGGTGATTAAAATCCGGGAAAGGATATTCCACATTGCGCCCCATTGGAAAAGACAACATAAACTCAAAATCCGGATGCTCATTCAGATCGATGCCGGCAGCATAGTCCGCCTGCCGGTCTTCTTCAGTACGCGCAAAATTAATTCTGATCCAGATACCGCCAGGAATACGCCGCTCTTCAAGAGAATTCCACTGATCCTGCCATTCTTTTTTGGAGGGATCAAAGTACTGGATATTCATGGATGCAATGGGCACCGCCTGCTCAAAGACTTCGCCCGAAGCACTGCGGGCATCATTGTAAAAACCCTGCGACTGCAGCTGGTAGGGCTCCTCACGAATCAACAAAATAGTGTCGCTGCCGGAGCCGGTCACCGGCAGCGCCGCCGCAATGGCGCTGTCTGTTTCAGCCCGGCTGGTTACAGTGTAAGAGACCACCCGCAGAATGCCCGGCAGTGCTGTCGCTCCGGGCATCGGCAACGCACTGACAAAACGCAGCTGGTCAGCGGGCCCGAAGCCGCCATCTTTATTTTCCCCCAGAAACTGCAGCTCCTCCTGAAGGCAAGCCGCATCGGCGTAAATGCTCTGCAGATTGCCGGAGAAGCTGCGCCAGAGAATCTGCCGGAACCGCAGACGTTCCGCATCCGCACGCGCTAAAGTCATGGTAAGAGAAACGGAGGAGAAACTCCCGTAGACCAGCCCAACAATCACTACAAGCACCGTGACAGCGATGAGCAGCTCCAGCAGCGTGAAACCCGCCTTCTTACCGGACACGCTGATCATGGCGCACCCACCCGGACGCTTTTCGTCTCTTCATTGACGAAGGTCAGAAACTCAAGTGTTTTTGCCTCAGCATCGGGACGGGTAAGGGTCACCGTCACGCGAAAAAAACGGGTATCCGCCAGAAGCGGATGCTCCGTGTCTCCGGTCGGCGCCGCCTCGTAACTCCAGGAAAAACCGGGATAGCGCGGGCCGAAATCACCGCTGCCGCTCAGCTCATCCTGGCATACGCCCATTTCAGCACGGGCAACAGTACTCTCGAGAAGCATGCGCTCATCCACAGACTCCTGTGTCATCAAATGCAGGTGCAGGGCTGTATAGTGGGCGTTAATCAGCACAAACAGAGCACCACCCAGCACCGCCAGCGCCACGAGGACTTCCACCAGAGTGAAGCCTGCTGCACCACGAGAGGGGAGAAAAGGTGTCTGCTTCATGAAGCGCCCGCCTCCCGTGCCTGACCCAGCCCGGTAACAGCATTCCAGTCCACTGTATAGCAAAGCCCGGAATCGTTACACACCTGAAAAGAGACAGGATATTGCAGCCCCAGAGGGGTCACATTCACGGCAACCAGGCCGCTCGAATATTGTTTTGCACCAACTGCAACAGAGGTGATCCGGACAGCCGGAGGCATGTTGTGCCGTGCCAGAAGAGGCAGGGATAGTTCCTCTTCATAGGGTTCGCTCCAGGATAGTTTGAACTCTTTGTCAAAAAGCGGCCCGATTTCACTGAGGAAACTCTCGTTCTGCTTTACATTGAGCGCACGCTTGTAAATCAGTTGGTTATGACGCTGATCAAATTCCTTCGCCATCTGTTCATTGGCTTTCGTAGTGTCGAAGTCCGCCGGAAGGCTGCCGGCAAGCCTGAGGTTACCCTGGGTGGCGCCGTTGAGCATCTCTTTCAACTCGGCACTGGAATGCTGGCCCGACTTTCGGAAATCATTGAACATGGAAAGGTAATCGACGGCTTCGCCTGATTCGTCGGCGGCATCCGGATAAATGGTCTGCATCGTGTAATAGACCTGCCCGCCGAGATCGATATAAACTGTCATGTCATTTCCGAAAAGAGCGGCTTCAGCAACAATGGCGGTGCCGTACTGCGCCAGCTGACGCGCTTCTCCGTCCACTTCGGAAAAAAGCAGAAGGGGCATAAATTGGGGCAGTGCCAGCGCTGCAACGGTACCGATAATCAGAATGATGACACAGAGTTCTATGAGTGTAAAACCGTTTTTTCCGCCGGCACCGTTTTTCGCGGATATGCTGCCGGAAAAAGAGGCAACAGCGATGCGCTCCGGAAACACACTTCTTTCCGGCATCAAATCCGCTAAAAACCAGTCAGCAGAAAGAAGCATCAGAACTTGTCGCTGGAGATGTCTTCGTTCACCCCGGTTCCGCCGGGTGTTCCGTCAGCGCCGTAGGATACGATTGTATATTTCCGTGCGCCGTCTTTGGTATAGATATAAGGGTTGCCCCAGGGATCCTGCGGAACTTTGGGCGGATCCATAAACTCGGCGACCTGTTCAAGCGATTCCGGCAGGCGCCGGTTGTTTTTCAGCATATAGGCAGTGACCGCCGCTTTAAGCGCTTTGATTTCCGATTGTGCCTTTGCCTGATCCGCATCGTCCAGCGCACCAAAGAGGTAAATACCCGCTGTCGTGGCAAGGATCGCAATAATTGCCACAACCACCATCAGTTCAATCAGAGTGAAACCGCCCTGATACTGCCGCTGCTTTCGTGTTGTCTCCTGGTTTTTTTTCATCATAATATCTCCCGGGCTGTGCCCTGACTGAAAGTCGGTTCTCCAGAAAAAACGAGATGCCGGACTGTTTGGCTTAACTGGAACCAATGCTTGTGCTCATCTGGAAAATAGGAAGCAGAATGGCGAGTACCAGCACCGCCACAACAAGCCCCATGAAAATGATAATGATGGGCTCGATCAGCGCCACCAGCGCATCAATGGTAAGGCGCACATCCTCATCAAAAGTATCCGCCACCTGTATCAGCATATTTTCCATCTCGCCGCTTCGCTGACCCAGTTCAATCATATGAATCATCATGGGCGGAAACAGCGCGGATTCTTTCAGCGGCGCAGCCAGATCACGTCCGCGACGCACACCTACTTTCACATCATCCATGCGTTCCTGAATATAGGTATTGCCCAGAATGGCATTCACCACGTCCAGTGCCGGAAGCATCATAAGTCCGCTTTGAAGCATGGTACCCATGGTGCGCGTGAATCGGGCGCAAACCAGTTTCAAATGAAGCTGTCCGTACAGCGGAAATTTCAACTTCAGCCGGTCCCATTTCCGGCGGCCCTCGGGTCTGGAAAGCCAGATACGGAACAGGGTGAAGCCGGCGCCAAGCGCCAGCAGAATCAGCCACCAGTAGTGACTTGTAAACTCACTGAAAGCAATAAGCCCTTGCGTAAGGGCGGGCAGTTCCGTTTCCTGACGCTCAAACATACGTGTTATTCGTGGAACGATCACCATCACCAGAAAGACAACAATCCCCACTGAAAAAAATCCCATGAATCCGGGGTATGCCAGGGTGGAAATGATCTGTGAACGAAGCTTATGCTGGCGCTCCAGAATATCTGCCAGCCGTAGAAGTACCTGCTCCAGGGTGCCGCTGATTTCTCCGGCACGCACCATATTCACATACAGATCCGAAAAAATACGCGGATGGTCAGCAAGCGCATCGCCCAGACGCTGCCCGCTGTTCACCTTGTCCCGAATCTCATAAATCGCCGCCCGAAGTCGCATGCGACTTGTCTGATCGATCAGCGCATTCAGCGCTTCCAGCAGCGACATGCCCGCCCGGAGCAGCACCGCCAACTGACGGGTCATCAGCGCAATATCCCGCCCCGAGACCCTGCCCCTATTGGAAACGCGTCCGCTGATACCGGCGCCCTTGCCTCCGGAAGTATCTTCCGTTACTTCGGTGGGGTACAGATTCTGCTCCCGCAGCTTGCGGCGTGCCTGCACAATACCGTCGGCATCGATTACACCGCGTGTCGTCTTGCCGGTACTTTTAATAATCGCTTTATACTGATAAAGTGCCATAAAAATACCTATGCGGATTCAAGCGTTTCATCGCGGGTAACCCGCAGGATCTCTTCTACCGTTGTCTCGCCGCGCAGTACTTTCTGCGCACCGTCCTCACGGAGTGTGCGCATACCTTCCAAACGCGCTTCCCGCTTCACCGCATTGGAGTCCGCACCCTGCAGCACCATTTCCTGAATCCTGTTGGACATGGCGAGGAGCTCAAAAATGCCGCTTCTGCCCAGATAGCCCCGGTTGCTGCATTTGTCGCAGCCGACCCCCCGTTTCAGTTCTTTACAGCGCGGATCATCGGGTGAAATACCCAGTTCATGCAGCGAGTCCAGATCGGGCATGAAGTTTTCCTTGCAGGAAGGGCAGACCCGGCGCACCAGGCGCTGCGCCTGAATTGCAATGGTGGAAGACGTAACGAGAAAGGGCTCTATGCCCATATTGATCAGGCGGGTAATGGCACCTGAACTGTCATTGGTATGCAGGGTGGCAAAAACCAGATGCCCCGTAAGAGAAGCCTGCACCGCCATTTCCGCCGTTTCCATGTCACGGATCTCGCCGACCAGAATAATATCCGGGTCCTGCCGCAAAATACTGCGCAAACCGGCGGCAAAAGTCAGTCCGATTTTGGGCCTGACCTGAATCTGGCTGATCCCCGGGATGAGGTATTCAATGGGATCTTCCACGGTAATGATATTTTTATCCGGCGAGTTCACCTGCTGCAGGGCGGCATAGAGGGTCGTCGATTTTCCCGAGCCCGTGGGTCCTGTCACGAGAATGATCCCGTGAGAACTGGTGATCAGCCGATCCATAATTTTATGATCACGACTGTCCATGCCCAGCTGGGTCAGGCTGAAAAGAAAACTGCCCTTCTCCAGAATACGCATGACCACCCGCTCGCCATGGGCAATAGGGATAATAGATACACGAATATCGATTTCTTTTCCGCTCAGCCGTATTTTGATACGGCCGTCCTGAGGCAGGCGATGCTCGGCTATATTCAGGTTCGCCATAATTTTCACGCGGGACACCAGCGCCGCCTGCTGTGCCCGGGGCACTGTAAATTTCTCGTAGAGCACCCCGTCGATACGGTAACGAACCCGCACCGAATGTTCAAAAGGCTCCAGATGGATATCCGAAGCCCGTTCTTTCACGGCACCGGAAATCACCAGATTGATCAGTTTGATGATCGGGGCTTCATTGGCAAGATCAAGAAGATCCCGCTCGGATTCGCTGTGATCCAGCGAGTGAACCTTGCCCTCTTCCTCCCCGCTCAGCGTGATATTGTCGATGAGCTCTCCGGCGTTTTCGCTCTGCTGCTCAAAATACGTGTCGATGATGAACTGAATATCTTCCTTGCTGCAGAGCACAGGAATGACAGCGCCGTCCAGCAGCAGGCGGAGATCATCCAGAGGGAGCAGATTGATCGGATCGTTGATTGCAACCAGATACCCGTCATTGCTGCGTTTATAGGGTACCATGTGGTATTCACGGATAAAGCTGATGGGTACCTTCGTGGTCAGCGACGACTCGACCTGCTTTCGCACTGACGGTTCATAATCCAGGCCGAACTGGAGCCCCAGAGCGCGAAGGAGATTTTCTTCCTCGATATAACCCAGATCCAGTAAAAGTTCCCCTACCCGACGGGGGCGCAGCTTCTGCAGCTCCAGTGCTTCCTTCACCTGATCGGCATGTACCCAGCCCTGTTCCGCCAGTATTTCACCCAGTTTTAATCCCGTGGCAGCCTGCATACTCATCTTTCAATGTCGCCGCGCTTAAAATTTTTGGAGCTGCGCCTGCCACTCATGGTTTCAGCACGCTTCAGCGTAGGACTGTCATCGTTGGAAAGGCTCCTTTTTTTCAAAATCTTGTCAAAGAAACCGGCCTGCACAATCTGCTCCACAGTCGAATCGTAGTATTCATCAATTTTGCTATGGCTGATTCTTTCCAGATCCATGCTTTCCTTGATGATATGAGGCGTTACAAGCACTACCATGTTCTGCTTCTGCCGCGAGGTGGATTTGGAGCGGAAAAGCCATCCGAAAACAGGCACATCCGCAAGAATGGGCGCCTTGGGCTGATGCTTTTTCACCGCTGTGTCACGTATAAGCCCTGCAATTACCGCTGTCGACCCGTCCTTGACTATGGTCTTGTTGGTGACCTGTGATTTATTGGTTGTCGGCCCGACGATATCAACTGTTCCGACAGGAGTCGCGTTGGTGTCTGAGATTTCAATCTCAACATCAACCATGACATTGTCTCCTTCGGAAATCTGCGGTGTCACTTTCAGCTTCACACCCACGTCCTGGCGTTCGACCCGGGTGTATCCGCCGTACATACCTGAATCCACAGAACCATCCGTGCGACGGGAGGAGCTGGTGCTGGTAATAAAAGGCACTTCCTGACCGACGATAATACTTGATTCCTCGTTGTCCATGGTCACCAGACTGGGCTGTGAAAGCACCTCTGTATCGGTGATTTTTTCAACAGCCTGAAAGAGGAGCGGCACAAAAGGAATCTTGATTTTCTGACCACGATAAGTGAAGCTCAGATCATCATAAACACCCAAGGTCAGACCGCTGCGCTGCTCGCTGCCCAGCCCGAGGGCGGCTCCGCGTAAGGCGGCACGGGGCCCGCCCACAATTTCTTCCGCCACATGCACGGTCTTCAGCAAGCCGTTCAGGTTGTCCGTGCTGGTCATGGCAAACCCGTCATTGCCGGTAATAGCGGCAGCATCGACAGAAAGCCCGAAGTCATTGGTCATCTTCACTTCCATGATGACCGCATCCACGCACACCTGACGCTGCGGCACATCCAGCCGGGCTATAAACGCTTCAAGCAGTTTGTAATCCTGCGGGGAAGCGACAATCAGCAGCGAATTTGTTCTGTCATAGCGGGTAATCTGCACCTTCTGCTCGAAAGGCTGCACCTCAGGCGTTCCGACGGCACCGCCGCCTCCGCCGCCGACCGAGGGCATGCCTGCCGCACCGCCTGCTGCACCGCCTGCGGTTGCCTGCTTACGCGGTGCTGTACCGATAAGAGGCTGAATGGCTGTTTCAATTGCCTCGGCATCGGCATTGACAAGCTGATAAATATGCATGTTGTTGGCTTCATAGGGCGTCGGCGTGTCAAGGCGTTTTACCAGATCGCGCACCCGTTCCATCATCGATGCCGTCGCCACAACAATCAAGGAGTTCAGACGCTCATCACTGACCATGCGCAGCACTTCTTCCCGGGAACCGATCACCTGCGAACCCGGCTGCTGCACCGCTGCCGGATGGGGAGCACGCATGGGCCGTACCGGTGTCGGCGGAACGGGCTGCGGAGGCATGTTGCCGCGCTGCGGCTGGCCGGTATCACCCAGCAGCACCTGATTGATCTGACCGGAGATCACTTCGGCACGGGTATACTCGAGCGTAAAAATCTCCATGGTAGTATCAAAGCCGGGCACATCCGCCTGCTCGAGGAAAGCCAGCATGCGGCGAAGACCGTCCGCTGTATCCGTAATAATGAGCGTATTGGTGGGCGCATATACGTCGATGCGCGCATTTTTGGAACCCAGCAGCTGCAGTACCCGCTGGATCTCCTCGGCGTTGCCGTTTTCCACGGTGACAATGTGGGTGGAGAAGCCGTCGTAGCCCTTGATTTCAGCCCCTTTTTCCAGAACGAGCGGTGTTTTATCTGAAGTGGGCGCATCAGCAGTGGGGATAATCTTGATCAGGTGCCCGTCCAGACTTTCTACCATGGAATAACCGCGGGTTGTCAGAATGGATTCGAGCACTTCATACGCCATTTCGGGCGGAATTTTATCATGAGTGATGATGGAAACTGTGAGGGATGAAAGATTGGCATCAAGATCAAAATTGCGCCCGGTCAGTTTGGAGATGGCGGCTATCACATCCAGCAGCGGCGCATCCTGAAAATCAAAGCTGACCGGATCAGACGGCGTTTCGCCTGTCTTTTCTTCTGATGCCATGGGATTACCCTGGCCATTGCCATTGCCGCTCCCGTTCCCCTGAGCACTGACCGTGGTACTGTTCAAGGGTGCACGGGAAGCGACCGGTGCCGCAGATCCGCTCCTGTTGGGGCGAACACGATCACGGATGGGCGGTGGCGGCGGCGGCGTTGCGCCCTGCGACAGCGGGCGGGAAGAATGAGGCTGCACAGCAGGCGGCTGCTGGGCATTTCGCATGCCCGGATTGAAGGTTTCCAGGCCGGACTCGTCCACATACTCGGCGCCTGGCGGCGCTGCGGTATAAGGCGCGTCCGGCACGGCACCGTTCGCATCGTAACCGTCCGGCGGCTCTACAAGCGGAGCCTCACCGTACTCGTCAGGATACTGGGCATAAGCAAGACCGGCACCAGCTAATAAAAGAAGAACTGCCGCAAAGCAGCGGAAACCAGAACAATGTATATACACAAGCGTCCCTTCCACAGTATTTTTATTCAGCAAGGGATTAAAAAGAAATCCTGCAGCAAAAGTGCTCCTGAACACCGTTGTCAAAACTCGCATGCATTATAACGCATGCCCTACCCGGGATGCCCATTTTATCAACCAGACCGGGATCGATTTTTCTGTGAGCAGCGATAAGGGAAAAGAAGCGTCGCAGCACTGTAAAACCCGGCAGCATCAGTCTACCTGAAAATTGAGTACCATCGGCCTGCCGTCCCTTAAAATGCCGACACGGAAAGAAGTGGCGGTCTGATAGCGTTGAAATAAATCATAAAGCTGCTCGCGGCTGGTAATTTCTTCGTTATTCACAGACTGCAGCACATCACCGTCACGAAAACCCAGTTTTTTTGCCAGTGGCTGAGCCTCAATATTTTCCGCAGTAAGGCCCAGCACCTTGCCGCTCGGGTCAGTTTTGACTTCCGGAGTGATCGTTGCCAGCGAAGAATAATTCTGTATCGCCTCACGGATAATTTCGTCACGCTTGACAGCCATGCGCTGCACAGAAGAAGAGGAAGAAGCACCCGTGCTGCCCTGCCCGCGCGCCTGATTCCCTCTCGAACTTCCCTGATCATAAACCGCTTCTCCTGAAGCGGAAGCCACCGCCGCACCTCTGGGGCGTGCGCCTGTACCCCCGGTCAGCTGCAGTTCGCCGCCCTGCATACTCAACCGTTCTTTTCGGTAAGGTTCCTGCCGTTTGTTCAGCAGAATAACTTCCCGCTGGGCAATGTCAACTAGGACGATGCCCTCCAGCACTTCCTGATCTATTTTGTAGGGATGAGGTTTTTCTCTTTTTTCAGTGTTCTCAATAAGAGCAGCGGCAAACTCCTTGCCCGACTCAAGAGCAATGGTGCCCCGCAGGGCGAGCCCGAGTTCACTTTCCTCTATTGCGGCACTTTCCTCAACGGCAGGAGGCTCTTCGACCGGAGGGGCAGCCGCAGGATCCCAGTCGCTGGCATTGCCGAAGAGACCGCCTTTAACCAGGCTGTCATAAGAGCGGCGATCCCCAACAGTCTTCAATACAGTCGCCAGCTCCACGGAGCCCGCATCTTCCACGGCAACACCTGGCTCCAGTGGCAACAGCGGTGTCAGAAACATGCGGAGAACAACCACTACCACAGCGATTACCGCCAGGGTAAGGGTGATATCCAAGACCCGGAAAGCCTGCCGTATGACTAAACTGCGTACCATGTGCATCCTTTAATTACGAAAGCAAAAAACCGCCCGACCTCTTCCCTCGCCCAAAGGCGAAAATGAAGAATAATCAGACCGGGAGATGAGTCACTCGCATACGTTCAAAGAACGGAATGCGCTTACCCACGGTTAACATTATACCGCAAAGCCTTTCATGCAACACAGAGAAAAGCGGGCAGATTACGCAAGACATCTTTCATGGAAAGACTCGGAAAAGAGAAATCCCTTTTCCGAGTCCCTATCTTACCGGCTGTCCGCACAAACGCAAAGGTCAGGAATCACCATTAATTTCACGGCTCTGCAGATATGCTATATGTTTGTTCATAGCATTCAGATAGGCATGAATGGCGGCTTCTACAATGTCTGTACTGGCGCCGTTCCCCCTGTAGACTTTATCATCAAAGCGTACAGTCACATGGGCTTCACCGAAAGCATCTTTGCCCGGCGTAGCGGCGCGCAGATTGAACTGTTCCAGT
Source organism: Candidatus Hydrogenedentes bacterium ADurb.Bin170 (assembly GCA_002070275.1). GTDB lineage: Bacteria > Hydrogenedentota > Hydrogenedentia > Hydrogenedentales > CAITNO01 > JAAYJV01. The sequence continues at coordinate 57,098 of MWCY01000010.1, read as the reverse complement.
TTTCCTGTATGCCCCACTATTTTTTCGATGGCAACACAGGCGGCATCCACGGGCCCGTCACCAAGCGCCGTTTCCGTAATCACTTCATCACCATGTTTCAGCTTGACCATGGCAACGGTGGGGTCTTCCCCGAAAGTCCGCAGTTTCTCCAACTGATACACTTCAAATGCATTGGAATACATGGCAACGATCAGCATGCGCAGGTCATCGGAATAGACTTCTTTTTTCTTGTCGGCTAAAACAATAAAACGCTCGTACAGCTTTCCGACTTCCTCTTCATTCAGATTAAAGCCGAGTTCGGCACTGCGTTTTGCCAGACCGGCACGGCCCGAATGCTTGCCGAGCACCAGATCCGTACGCTTATGACCCACCGAAGCAGGCGTCATAATTTCATAGGTCTTGCTGTTGGCGAGCATGCCATGCTGATGAATACCGGATTCGTGTGCGAAGGCATTGCGTCCCACAATAGGTTTATTGAAGGGAACGACCAGACCGGTGATCATGCTCAGCAGATTGCTGGAAGGTACAATTTCTTTTGTTTCCACGCCACAATGATAGGGGAACTCGTCGGCGCGGGTATGGATCGCCATAACCACCTCTTCCAGAGAAGTGTTGCCCGCCCGCTCACCGATACCGTTTACCGTACATTCGACCTGACGGGCACCGCCCTGCAGTGCTGCCAGAGCATTGGCAACGGCAAGCCCCAGATCATTATGGTTATGAGTGGAAAAGATGACTTTTTCCGAGCCTTTGGCTTTGTCAATCACATACCGGAACATCTCGCGGATCTCGTCCGGGGTCGTGTATCCGACGGTGTCGGGAAGATTGATCACATCGGCACCGGCGGCGATTGCCGTTTCAACCACTTCCGCCAGAAAATCACGGTCGGAGCGGGTCGCATCTTCGGCAGAAAATTCGACCCGGGGCAGCAGGGATTTTGCCAGCGTAACCGCTGTTCCCACCGTATCGATTACCTGGGCACGGGACATTTTCAGCTTATATTCCATGTGGATATCGGAGGTGGCGAGAAAGGTGTGCAATACGGGCTTTTGGGCATAATTCAGCGCAGCAGCAGCGCGTTCAATGTCTTTGCTCAACGCACGGGCAAGGCCGGCAACCCGGGCATTGCGGACTGCTTTGGCAACCCGGATCACCCCTTCAAACTCCTGTTTGGAAGCGATGGGAAAGCCTGCCTCAATCACATCCACGCCCAGTCGGTCGAGCTGAAGCGCCATCTGAACCTTGGCGTTTTCATCCATACTCGCACCGGGGGACTGTTCTCCATCACGAAGCGTTGTATCAAAAATATAGATTGTATCCTTCATTATTCTTCTACCTTTTTTGTAAATTGGAAACCATTGCAGAAAGCAAAACACAACAAATTCGGGTGCATTGCGCGATTCCGGCAAGGGGAAGAATGGGATGCAGCTTCCGATCCGCCTGTCTGTCATGGACCCGCAGAAATATCTCTGCCGGCGCCTGATACAACATTGCCCTGACTCGATTGCCGCCGTCTTCCGCCTGTCCGGAATCAGAGCAGCTGTCGGCCCGGACGGGAAACACGCAGTCTGGCTGCGTTAACGCCGGGCGCAGGTACCTCCCTGCTGTATGCACAGGCACAGGCATAGCCTGAAAAGACGGAAAAGAATCCGCTTTTCACAAAGCCCGCTGCCGGTGATACATGTTGCATAATGATTGCCTTTACAGATCCTGCGGAAAAAGAACTTCTGTTCTGCTCAATGCAGTACGGAGAAGGTGAGAAAGTATAGCACAACAGAACTGCATGAAGACAGTTGAACAGCCTGTTGTCCGATAAACAGCGCAATGCTGCCACTTATTCCGGAGCAGGCACTGCCGCATACGCCTTTATTTTCGCTGCGCTGACGATGCTCGGCCCAGCAGTTTCAGACAACGGGAAGGCACATTGGTAATAATCGCATCCACACCCAGTGACGTACAATGGCGCATCTGTTCGAGGTCATCCACTGTCCACACCGCCATCGTCTTGCCGGATTCACGCACCACTGCAACCCTGCCGGAGGTGAGGCTGCCGTAGCTGATATTCACACCGTGAAGATCCAGCAGAAAGGCCCATCGCTCAATGCGCGCCCAGTCCTCGTGTTTGTCGGGCTCCGCACCTGCCAGAAACTCCACACGCATTTCAGGCGCTTCAATCCGGGCAACAGCACAGATCACAGGCGAAAAGGATTGAATCACTATTTCTTTTTCCATGTGCCGTTCCCGAATCAGTGCAAGGGTCTTGCGGGTCAGTTCCAGATTTTTTGTGCCGCTTTCTTCTATGGCAGCAAGAATTTTCCGGGCATGGGCATCTGTCATGACAGGCACACCCTCGGACATGGCAAGAATCTGTTCCAGCAGGGCGCCGTCATTTGCCGCATTTTTGATTTCCACATAAACGCCGATACGCCCCTTCGCAAGATCCAGCGACTCCGCCAGTGTGGGAATCTGAGCACCCGCATAAGACGGCCCTTTCCAGGCGCCGGCATCCAGTGTGCGCAGAGATGCAAAATCCAGGGCGTCCACACGGTCAGCGAGTCCTGTGATGCGTTCCAGATTATCGTCGTGGAACACCACAACCGCTCCATCCTGCGACAGACGGCAATCAAGCTCAAACCAGTCAGCCCCCTGCTCAATAGCAAGTTCAAAGGCGGGCAATGTATTTTCAGGGGCATCATGGCTCGCACCACGATGGGCAATTACATCGGTCATACCGGACGGAGCACCGGGCCTGAAAGTGGCGCATCCGCTCAGGATCAGAGCAAAAAGCAAAAAGAAAGAACCATGTTTCATGAAATAACTCCTTTAGACTGCCATGCATCAACATTCATCCCGGCATTATGACATAAGATGTCTTCTCTGCAAAAAGAGCACTTTCCCCCTTAGATCTATTTTAAGGTTTGACTTCTAACAGTCCAATCGTTTACCATAGAGCTCAGGCTGGCGGCATGATACGTGTCCTGTCGCACAGCCCGGACGGCGCCACAGGGCGTACTGTCCCTTGTGTACTGATACCCTTATGCCCGGCGGCGGTGTACGACACCCCGCAAAACCCGCAGTAAAAGGAATTACACCATGAAAAAGAGAAGAGGCTTTACACTGATTGAACTTCTGGTGGTCATTGCCATCATCGGCATCCTTGCCGCCATCCTCCTGCCTGCACTCGCCCGTGCCCGTGAGGCAGCCCGCCGCTCCTCCTGTCAGAACAATCTGAAGCAGTGGGGACTCATTTACAAAATGTATGCCAATGAAGACAAAGGTCAGATGTTTCCTCCCATCGCCGCCACATACTTCAATAACCCGCTGGACCTGACCGGCGGTCATGATGCCGCTATCGCCATCGGCCCCCGGCTCTCAGCCGTATACCCCGAATATCTGACCGATCCGGCAATTCTGATCTGCCCGTCGGACGGCAATAACTCCGTTGACAGCCTCAAAGACTCCAACGGCGACTGGGTATTCGCTCACTATGTCAATTATCTGGATGAGCATGGCTGGTCCATGGATGAAAGCTATGCCTACTTCGGCTATGTTATGGACAAAGCGGAAAATAAACCTGAATGGCGTGATACACTGGCAAACTCCGCTCCCAATATTACGACCCTGCTGGGCATTCTTCCCAATCCGGCGGCTGTGCAGACAAGTGCCATCGTTCCCATTCAGGTCGGTAAAGCTGTGGATGAAGTGCTCATGCGCTTTCTCAGCGGCAGCCGCGAGGCCATGGATAAGGATATCGAAAATGTCTTTGCGCCCGGCGGCACCATTCCCATGGGTAACGGCAACGGAAGCACTGTGTACCGTCTGCGTGAAGGTATTGAACGTTTCCTGATCACCGACATCAACAACCCGGCAGCCAGCGCCATGGCACAGAGCACCGTGCAGGTCATGTTTGATATGTTCGGTGCCGGTGCTGCAGTCCAGTACTTCAACCACGTACCGGGCGGATGCAATGTTCTGTACATGGACGGACACGTCGAATTCATCCGGTATATCGGCAACGACGCTCAGGGCACCGGTTTCATCAATTCCAACACAGCAAACGTGATCGGACTGATCGCAGCTGCGTGGTAATTCGTCCTTTTTCTTCCCCCGACCCTTCTTGTGGCGGTGGTTCACTCCGGTGAATCACCGCTCTTTTTTTTTCGCACCGGCCCAGGCCGCAGCACAAAAAGAACCGCTCTCCTGACTTGTCTGTACAGGAGAGCGGCTGTTTATTTTGGTTGAGTGAAACAGACCTGATCAGGGAATGATCACCCAGGCGTCGGGCTGACAGGCAGCTCCGAGTGCCTTCCCGAGTTCAGAACTTTGAATGGCGGTGAAATCATCTCCGGCAGGTGGAAGCTGAACCGATTCACCCGCCTGAGCACGACGCATGCGCTCCAGCGCATAAATCCGCTCCACCTTGGTGACATTCACGCCGGGAAGTTCCCGGTTGAGCCGGGCGATCTCCGCATAAAGCGCCTTGCGGTCTTTATTTTCCTCTGCCAGTGTTTTCTGAATTTCGTTTTTCTTTTCCGGGTTTTTCGCCGCATCGCACTCACGAAGTTCCACATATCCCCGGTTGTTTTCGCCCAGACAGCCCTCTTTTTTCAGGGCGGCAATGGTGGCATTGCGCTCCCGCATTTTTCCTGCGATCTCACGAACCACAGGCGAATCGGTCTGACTCAATGAATCTGCCCACGCTGTCTCAAAAAGGCGGAACGATGGAAGTCTGTCGTACCACGATGACACAGGAGCAGGAGCAGGCTCCATGCCCGGCAGCACATCAGATTTCCCTTCCACATAGTCCAGAACATCCGTCGCCTGATCGGCAATATGGCGGATATCCAGTGTAATGTGAGCATTGATCTTGTGCTCAGTACGAATTACACAACCCAGTGCGAAACTAAGAACCACTGCTCCCAGAACAGCCACTATTTTTCTCATTGCGACATTCTCCTGTTGAAGGTGTTGACAGGACGCCGAAATTCGAATGTTTATTCACCCGATCAGCATCCTGTTTATTATAAGACAAATATTCACCCCCCTGTTATTCTCAATCCGTGTGTTCCTGTCTTATGCGAAGCGCTTCCAGCAGTGCCGGAGGGTCCGCTTTGATATCTACCGTGAGATTCAGCGACTTGCTCTCCAGCAGTGCCGTTCCAGCAATGCGGCTCTCTTCAAGCCCCAGTTTGATTTGGGCCCGATCAAAGGCGGTCTGCGGTTTTTTCCCGAGCACCGATTGCAGCATCCGGCTCACCTGACGGGAACCGGTCACATCATTCATGTACTGGTTGAGCAACAACTGTTCCACCATATCCCTGTTCATGCTGAAGTTTTCTGTTGATTCCAGCATCAGACTGAAATCACGGAGCTGGGAAGGGGTGAGCACACAGAACATCTCCCCGCGCACAATTCCTGTCAGCACGAGGGACTGGGGTTTAAATTCGTCGGTAAAAACGCCCAGGTCTATGCGGTCAATGTTGCTGCGTACCGTCAATGGAAAGCCTGAAGCAAAGGGCTCCCATTGCAGCGAGAGATTAAGGGTGCCGCCAAAAACGCCCAAAGTCAGCGGATCTACTTTTGCCTTCCCCTCCTGAAAAGTCAGACGGGCAGGCGCTGCACTGATTTTCACGCCTCCGGCAAGGAGCTCTTCCAGAACGATATCAGCTTCTGCCGTCGGAGAAGCGCCCAGTCGAGCCTGTCCGTCAACAGCCAGTCCGCTCATCCGGGCAAGAGACCGAGGCAGCACAAAACTGGAAGGTGTAAGTGAAAAAGAAAGGTTGCCCTGCAGCCCTTCCGGTATCCATTCAAAGTCCCGCAGCTCCGCATTCAGCCTGCCTTCCGCCTCTTCAAGCCATCCCTTCGCTTTCACCGGGGCGAAATCGGTGGTGAAAGAAAAAAGCCCCTTTCCTTTCACCGCATCACTCCGGAGCGTGATTTCCTCGGCGCGCATCGAAGTACCACTGCCTATCTCCATAAGAACGGGCCCAAGCACAGCCCGGTTGTTCTGCAAAGACAGGCGGGCCGGACACGTGACAGTCAGTACCTCTCCGTAGGGCAATGAATAATCTCCCCAGCCAAGAGATTCACAAGTGATTGTGGCGGGATTCAGCACGATATCCAACCAGTTTTTCACTGCCACCGTTGTTTCCCACTGCACTGCCCCCCATAAGTCACTGAAGCCCGCCCGGGTGCCTGCCTCCATCAGATCCGCCTCTCCCTGAAAAGAGAAATGCAGGCCGCCCGTATTCAGATCGCCCCGGCACTTGCCCACGGCTGCCTTAAAGAACGCCCCTGCTTCCACATCACACTGCGCCGATTGCAAAGAAGCAAGGTCTTCGCTGAGCGCTGCCGACAGAACAAAAGAAAGAGGATCCTCCAGGGTCCCGGGCATAAGGGACGGATGAAACAGGTTTCCGACAGTGAGCGTCGTCTTCACCGTGGCCTCTTTCCCCGGTGATTTGCTGAACGCAAGACTGCCGTCCATCGTCCCCGACCAGGCCTCAGCCCCTGTCTGTGCCGGAACGAAAGACAGCAGGTCGGCAAGAGAACAGTGCTTTAACGCCGCCTGCACCGATATACCCGTCCCGGGATGGAGCCCGGCACTGCCCTGCAATGATCCGTCGCCCAGAACTGCCTCTATCGTCATATCGCCCGAACCGGCATGCTGATAAGCCCCCTGAAAATGAGCGGACAGCTCCGTACCTGAATCCAGACGGGGCGACAGATTCCCTTCAAATTCCGCTCCGGCGGAATTCATACGGGCAACGAGATCAAAATCCGCCTTCTTCAGCGGAGGAATCCACGATGCAAAAGGTGCGTAAGCCCCGGGCAGCAATGCCGTCACCCCTTCCCTGTCCCAGCCTTCGCCTTCCGCTTTGAGCTGCACCGTGCCGGACTCCGCCCGGAGAGTACCCGAAATCTGCTGTTTCCGGTTCAGCTGCAATGTCCAGTCTGTTTCGCCCCCGCCTTCTGCCGCCGTCCGGGCAGTCAGGCTCAGGTCGCCATCATAAAGACGGGACTCCGCTCTTCCGACCGTGAGCCCGGTACAGCGCAGATCAAAAGATAACTGCTGTGCTTCCGGAACACCACCGCTCCACCCGGCAGTAACAGACAGAGGTGCAGCGTCGAGTCTCTCGAAAAACACAGGAACAGGAAGAAACGGAGACACAAACTCACCGGGCAGCCTGCCCTGTGCGCTGCACTCGATAATATTCAGACGCAAGGCAGGAGCTTCGCCAGCTGTCAGCGATGCTTCAGCACGGAACTGCAACAAGTCCGGTATGCTGAGATGCGCCTCCGCCTGAATTTCTTCGCCTGCCCGATGCGCCTTAACAGAAATATTTCCTTCCGGAAACGACAGCTCTTCCTTTTCCAATCCGGGCAGCCAGCGCGCCCGTATTTCCGTTCCTCCGGCTGCTGCTGTCAGATCTGAAAAACTCCTGATCACAGCACTACCCCGCAGCCCTTCCAGCGATGCACGGGTATCTTTATTCTGTACCTGCACAGAAAGGTCTTCAAAATGAATCACCCGGGGAAGCAAAAAAGCGGGCGCCGCAAACGCTTTTTTTTCTTTGGCGGCGGCGCCGTCACCGGGCAGTGCAAGTGCGCCGCTATCACGAATGATCGCCCTGATCCCATGTGCCGAGATTTCGCGAAACAGTCGCTTTTCTGAAAAAAGGGACGTGACGCTCCAGTCTATCTTAAGAAAGGAGACGGACAGCAGCGGCGGGTCTTTTTCATAATCTCCCTTCCGGCGCAGCTCCAGATTGCGCAGCTCCAGCGGATAAAGCCCGATGCGTTCAAAACGAAGTGCATATCCCGTGAAATATTGTGAAAGGGCAGGCAGCCACTGACGCTCCACCAGACCGGTCTGTCCGAGAAAAAGCACCACAGACAGCAGAATCAGCACGAAAAGCAGAAATACTTTCCTTTTTCTGCGAGCAGGTGCTTTTTCCGTAGGCACGGGCGACACCGCCCCGGGAGATTCGGCGCTGCCATCGTTGGAAATCTGTTTTTGTTCGGACACGGCTGCGATGCTCCAGAAGCTGTCGGATCCCCACCAATCAGGCCCGGGCCACCTGATTATTCCTGGGGCGGCTCTTCGCCGGCATGCTCTTCGGGTTCGGAAAGATCGTCCTGGCGGGGTGCTTCTTCATTCACAGTGATACTGAGCCGCCCGATGAGGGGAAGGATTCTTGCCTGCCGGAACAGATCGCCTTCGGCGAGCTTTATATGCGTTACGTCAACAGGGATCTGGTTAAAGGCGGGATCCACATCAATCCATTCCCCCATCCACACAGACGCCCACTGATGAAAATAAAAACCTGACTTGGCGCTGTCCACATAAATAAGCCCTGCACAGATTTTCGCCGGGATACCGGCTGCGGCGGCAAGACCCACAAAAAGAACGGTATATTCGGTGCAGTCTCCCTCCAGGCTTTCCAGCGCATCCAGTGCATTGGACAGGCGGGCGGAATAAACGCTGCGCATATTGCCATGTACCCAGGAGCATATTTTTTGGGATGCCTTCAGAATGTCCTTTTCATCACCGACAATTTCCCGCGCCCGGGCAACCAGTTTCGCGTCATCGCTCTGGATGTAGGCAGACGGTTTCGTATGGCGCAGCAACTCCGGATCTTCAACAGGAAGCTGCGGAATCACGAGGGTGGACAGATCCGTGCGCTCCGCATAAAAATCAACTTTGTCGTCAAGAAGCGTCATATGCTGGCGTACGTCATTGAACAGATGCGCTTCACGCAGAGGCCCTTTGAGCCAGAGCCGCAGCCAGCGCCGGGTACGCGGATCGGCAATGCGCTCAGGCAGAAGCACGGCATTGGACACCATGGTATCCACGGCATATTCCACGTCTTTAGCGGAATCTTCCGGTTCCAGCCGCATGGTAAAGACACCGGACACAACGTCTTCCACTGTCGTGCCGTCTTCAGCAACATAAGAAGTCGACTCTATATCCATCAGATCGAGGACACTCTGAATTTCATAAATGCGGGTAGGAACACCGTTGAGTATTCTTTCTTCAACGCCTGTAATCCGGCTCATGCCCATCACTTCTTTCTGGTACATGGGCTCAAAAACAGAGAAATTGATAACGGCGCCCGGCTCCGGCCGGCTGCGCACCCAGACTGCATCGCGCAGTGCGTCTGTAAGCGATTCCTGCGGCCGCGGAAAAGTCTCTTCCCGGGCTGTACCGCCCAAAAGACTTTTTACCCGCATGGAGTCACCATCAACCCGGGCATGAAAGGTCGAAGCCTGAGCGGGATCCTGCATTTCCATATCAATACTGATCAGATCTCCGGCAGCAGCATAGGTGCGCGTGGTGGTGATGCTCATACCCTGCCGGGCACCGGACATGGTCACCCGGAAATGCGCATCTTCCAGCACTTCAATGTCTTTGTGGTCGTTCAGCGAGGTGCGTTTTACCAGGTATCCGACTTTTTCCCCGTTAAAGTAAAGGCCGTACCAGTTCTCACCCAGAAAAGGAGTGATATCCAGTGTGTTTGCCGATGCCAACCCGCACGTTATCAGAATGCCCATGATGATCTGCCACTTAACCATGAATCGTACTCTCCTCGATCTTCCCATTTTAACGTATTCCCTCCCCGTTTATATAACGGAGACCCCTTTAGTGTGCTTCAGGAAAACGCCAGGCACGGCGGCTGAAGGGCGTGTAAACCATTCTCCAGGGATTCACTTTCAGGTCAAAAGGTATATAACTGACCCTTACAATCGCATCTTTATTCAAAAAGAGTGCATAAACGCGTGTTTCCGGGGTGCGAAGCCGGCCCTGCATAAAAAGAAAATTGCCGAGACTGTAAAAGATCACACCGCCCCGATAATATTCCGGGTCCTGAAGTATGTGAGCATGATGCCCGGCAACCACCGATGCACCCTCGTCTATCATAAAATGTGCCAGAGATATCTGCTCCGGATCCGGTTCAGCTTTATATTCCATCCCCCAGTGTATTGAGATAATCACATGATCCGCCTGCTCCTTTGCCTGCGCAATATCCCGGCGGACCCGCTCACGGGTAGCACGAACAGGACGCAGTGGCACATGGTAATAGTCTGCCGGGTAGACATTGGCATATGCGAGGAAGGCGATGCGTACCCCTTTCGCCTCAATCACCACTGAATTCTGCTGCTCTCCGTCAGCAGATACGCCTGTGTACCGTATGCCTGCTCTTTCCAGATGAGACAGAGTGTCCGCGAAAGCATCGCTGCCGTAGTCGAGAATATGATTGTTGGCAACACTGACCACGTTGAAACCGCTCTCCGTCAATGCCTTTACGGCATGCGGTGCCGCCCGGAAGTTCCAGAGTTTGCCGGGAACGGCAGTGCCACGCATAGAAAGAGGGGACTCCAGGTTGCAGAAAGCGGCATCCGCCCCTTTTAAAAAAGAGCGTGCCGGGCGCATCAGGTCTCCGTAGCCGCAGTTGTCACATTCCAGTTCCGCCAGCGGGCGACGGCTGCAGTTGGGTGAAAGCAGCACATCCCCCGCAAGAGCAAGGACAAAAGCCGAGCGGGAAGTGCGATGATCTTCCAGTGCCTCCCTTGCGCCGGTCGGCATGCGGTCACAGCCTGTGAGCCCCGGAAACACAAAGCACACGCACAGCAGGAAGAAAAAGATGCCATGACGATAATCACCCGTTTGAACCATGCCTTCACTATAATCTTTGGTACAGGCAAATTCAAAAATACGGAAAACCAGCCCTGACTCAACAGGTATAAGGGCCTTTCGGAAGGGGCGGCACGCAAAGGAATAAAGTTGAACAGGACTACCCTGCCGTTTATACTTTAAAATTCGAAGTCGCAAGTAGAAAGTTCATGCACAACAGATATATGCGAAAATATGCTGGAGACGGATGATGCAAAAACGCAACCATGACGGGTGGGCAACCCGTTTTGGCTTGATCATGGCGATGGCTGGAAACGCAGTGGGGCTGGGAAACTTCCTGCGGTTCCCGGGCAAGGCGGCTCCCTTCGGCGGCGCCTTCATGATTCCCTATTTTCTCGTGCTGGTGCTGGTCGGGATCCCGCTTCTCTGGATGGAATGGACAATAGGCCGCATTGGCGGCCGTTACAACCATGGCAGCACGCCGGGGATGTTCCACCGCATGTGGGCGCACCCCCTGTCCAAATATCTCGGCATTTTCGGCATCCTGCTGCCTGCCATGGTAGGCGTGTACTACATCTATATCGAATCCTGGTCTCTGGGGTATGCGTGGCAGACGGCAACAGGGGCATACTGGGGTCAGAATTCCTACGAATCCATGGGAAAAGTGTTCACTTCCTATCTGGGCATCAGCGACAGCTTCTTCAGTTTCAACCCCCAGTCCTATTTCTTTTTTCTTATAGCCTTTGCTGTCAATATTGTTGTATTCAGCCGGGGCATCTCGCGGGGTATCGAAGTGGTGGCACGGTATTGTGTGCCTCTTCTGATGCTGCTGGGCATTGTTCTTGCCGTGCGTGTGCTGACGCTGCCACCGCAGGACGGACGTACCATAAGCGACGGGCTTGCCCAGATCTGGCATGTCACCGACTGGCGGGTATTGCTGAAATCGGATGTATGGATTGCCGCGGCAGGTCAGATTTTCTTCACGCTGAGTGTAGGTCTGGGCATGATCCACACCTATGCCAGCTACCTGAATAAAAGTGACGATGTCACTCTGAACGGTCTGTCGGCCAGTGCCATGAACGAGTTCGCCGAGGTAATTCTGGGTGGTACCATAGCCATCCCTGCCGCCGTGCTTTTCTTTGGAGCCGCACAAACCCGGGAAATCGCCGAAGGCGGCACCTTCTCCCTTGGCTTTTTTGCGCTGCCTGTTATTTTTCAGCAAATGCCCGGCGGACAGTTTTTCGGAACACTCTGGTTCTTTCTGCTTTTTCTGGCAGGGCTCACCTCATCCATGGCAATGTTCACGCCCCTGCTGCTTTTTCTGGAGGACGAACTGCGCGCCAACCGGAAACGGGCAGTGAATATCATGGGCATTGTTGTTTTTATCCTCATGCAGCCCGCAATTATTTTTATGCATCACGGCGTTGTGGACGAGCTGGATTACTGGATGGGCGAATTCTGTCTGGTACTTTTCGCCACTATTGAAACAGTGCTTTTCAGCTGGGTTTTCGGGGCGGCACGGGGCTGGAAGGAACTGCACTACGGTGCGGAGCTCCAGGTGCCGCGCATCTTCTTTTATATCATTAAATATGTCACACCGACCTTCATGCTGGCATTGCTCGGGTGGTGGGTCTATGACAGTCTCTTCGACCGTGTCTTTATGACCGGTGTGGATCCGGCATCCAGGCCCTATCTGTGGCTTGCACGGCTGATGATGATGGGCATGGCGGGATTTTTGATCTGGGGCGTACGGCGTGCCTGGAAAACTCATCCCAAGTTCTTCGAAGAAGCAGACACAGAAGGAGAAAGGGTATGACCCCCCTGTCATGGCTTTATATGGGATTCATATGGCTGGCTATTGTGGCGCTGAACGCCTACTGCTTCTATCGGATTTTTGCAAAGAAAGACAGTGCTGAAAAGCAGCGCACGCAGCAGTGAAACAGGCACAATGAAACCCGCTTCCGCTGCTTTCTTACGGAGTGGCCGGGTCAGTCAGATCTTCTGCTTCGATCACAGCAGGTTCTTCCACGGGAAGAACCTCTTCTTTTGCGGCTGCGGCGTCAACTTCATCGGCAAAGGACTCCGCAGGCGCACCGCCCTCCGCCAGTTTGGTGCGGATGCCTTCCAGCAGTGCCGCTCCCGGCGCCGGATCGTTCTGCTTGCGATCATGCCAGTTGGGGTGGGTAAGCAGTGTCACGCCGTAAATTTGCCGGATACTCTCCACGGCGATTACTGTCTCATTGTCTGACAGGCGCGCCAGTTCCACCGTAAATTTTGTACGCTTGGGCTGCATCCACAAAATGCGCTTGAGCGGTGTGTAGGCAACAAAATAGCCCCGTTTATCCATGGTGTACACTTCGTAGCCCTGCTCGCGCAGTACATGTTTCACCGTCTGCCAGGTGTTTTCATAGCCGCTTGCGACAGTGGTTTCCTCGCGAAGGGCAAAACCGGAGGTGTCCCGGGCGGCCCGGGCACAGCCCAGCCCTGTCAACACCACTGCAAGAATCAGACAACTATTGATCACTATGGAACGCATCATGGTGGATTCTCCCTGAATAAGTGGGGTCATTGTACCCGTTTTCTATTTGAGCATTCAAAAAAGGAAACATGAAAAGCCACTCAGTGCTTCCCTGCCCCGGGGCGTACGTAAAGAAAAGCATTCTTTTTCTGATTTTAGGTGAAAAATTCCGGGTGCAGCCCTTTACCCGGTCGCTTCACCAAGCTAGCCGACACCGGGGCGGGGAACAGCTCTTTTCTTCTGGCACAATTTGTCTACTGCTCCGTGGACAGCCCGTATTTATCAAGACGGTAGCGCAGTGCACGGATATTGAGGCCCAGCAGCTGTGCCGTTTTCTGCGGGGAATTGCGGCTCATTTCAAGCGCCTTACACAGAAATTCTTTTTCTATCTTCGCTATTTCATCTTCAAGAAGAAATCCCTCCGCCGGTATTTCGAAAGAAGGCGCGTCCTGAGACAATGTCTCCTTGCGAATATATTCGGGAAGATCCATCAGGTTCAGCATATCCTCTTCGCTCAGACCGAGCGCCCGCTCGAGCACATTGCTCAGCTCCCGGATATTGCCCGGCCAACTATAGCGCAGCAGTGCTTCTTCTGCTTCCCTGCTCACTTTTTTGGCGGGCAGATGCATACTTTCACTATGTTTTTTAACCAGATGGCGAACCAGCAGCGGTATATCTTCTTTTCGTTCCCGAAGAGACGGCACCCGGATAGGAATCACGTTCAGCCTGTAATACAGATCGTTTCGGAATTCTCCCTTCGCCACCATGTCACCCAGATCGCGGTTGGTGGCGGACAGCACACGGACATCCACTGTGGTGGATGTGATGCCTCCTACAGGAGTCACCGTATTGTCGTCCAGCACCCGCAGCAGCTTTACCTGCAGCCGGAGCGGCATCTCGCCGATTTCGTCCAGAAAAATGGTGCCACCGCTGGCAATGACAAAAAGCCCTTCTTTGTCCTGTACAGCACCGGTAAAAGCGCCTTTTTTGTAGCCGAAGAGTTCGCTTTCCAAAAGCATTTCCGGAATACCACCGCAATTGATGGCAACAAAAGGCTTGCTGGCGCGGGGACTCAGCGAGTGGAGCGCTCTGGCAACGAGTTCTTTACCGACACCGCTTTCTCCCTGAATCGCCACCGTACTGGGCAGTGCCGCCACGCGGCTGATCAACTCGCGCACCTGCACAAAAACCGGACTGTCACCCACCATGGTATCCAGGCTGCCCCGTTTTGCCTGTTCTGTACGGAACGCCTCGTTCTCCCGAATGAGCCACCGCTTTTCCAGCGCCCGCTCAATGCGCAGCAGCATTTCTTCATTGCTTTTAAAAGGCTTCTGCACATAGTCCACAGCACCCAGTCGCATGGCCTCAATGGCTGTATCAATACTGCCGTGCGCCGTCATCATGATAGCCGGGGTCTTAGGCAGGTAGCTTTTAAGATGTTCCAGCAGGCGCAGTCCGGCATTGCGGTCTGTGTCCATATACAAATCCGTCAGGACAACATCCACGTTTTCAGAAGCAAGCAGGTCGATTGCCGCCTCCACAGAAAGAGCCGTCCTGACTGTATAGCCTGCATTGCTCAGGACAATCTCCAGCACCTCGCAGATACTGGTCTCATCGTCCACAACCAGAACTTTATGCTTTTTAGTCATAATCTTTGCTGATGATCCTTATCTTTTCAGTCAGAGCGTTTTGGAAGGCGGACAATGATTGTTGCCCCGCCGTCCGCATGGGGCACAGCCTGAATACTTCCGTCATGAGCAGTGACAATACGCAGGCATACAGCAAGCCCCATTCCGACACCATGTTTTTTCTCGGTATAAAAAGGGTCAAAGAGACGTGGAATACTGGCAGGTGAAATACCGGGGCCCGTATCGTGAAAAGCAATTTCGGCAAAACGGTCTTTCTCTGTCAATTCCACTCTGATCATACCCCGACCGTCCATAGCTTCCACGCTGTTCATCAGAATGTTATCACAGAGCTGTCGCATTTGAACAGGGTCTGCCGCAATAAAACACTGCGTATCACCCCGGATAACAGAAAATTCAATGTCGGGATGCATTTCGCTGTATGCCGTGCCGAGACTGTCAAGAAAAGAACCCAGTTCCATAGCTTCCCGGTTTATCTCGGGATTTCTGGCAAAGTCCAGAAAACTGGTAACAATGCCGTTGAGGTGTCTCGATTCGCGCAGTGCAATGGCGGCGAGCCGCTGTGCCATATCCGGCGATGCCAGATTCCGCTGCAGTTCTTCCACGGCACTTTGCAGTGATGCGAGGGGATTGCGGATTTCGTGGGTCAGTTCCGTCGCCGATTCACCGACCGCTGCCAGTCTGTCATTGCGCCGCAGCATCTGCCGCATTTCCGCCATTTCCGTTATATCTTTAAAGGTTACAATAAGCGCCTGCATACGACCGGTACGACCCAGCATTTTATGCGTGGTCAGTTCGAGAACTTTGGTTCTCCCGCCTTTTGTCTCCACTGAATATTCATAGTTTATATAATCACTGCCGGTCTGCAGCGCCGTGACAACGGGATACTCTTTGCCCGCTCCGCACAGCGGTGTTCTGGTGGCATTTTGACCGACCAGAGAAGCCTCATCTATATCCAGAATGGCGCATGCCGCTTTGTTGGCGATGCTGATTTTGCCGTCAAGATCACAGAAAAGAAAGCCGCTCACCATATTGTCCAGTATCTCGCGCTGAAACCGCTTCAGGCGATTAATCCGCTCATTCCATTGTCCGCTGATAAGCGCCGTAATAAAAAGAGCGGTGCCCTGGAGCAACAGGGAGTACCAATAGGGCAGGGCAAATACCGCTTTAAAAGGATCGGGCGGCTGAAGCGTCAGAATATAGGTCATGGAAAGGAATGCAAAAACAAAGCCGTGGAAAAAACCCATGAGCATTCCCGCTTCAAGAATGATCACCACAAAAAGAAAACTGAAATAACTTCCGTGTCCTCCTGTATAACTGAGCGTGGCGGCAACAATAGTGAAGTCCAGAAGCACCTGAGTCCAGACCAGTGCGGGGCTTACCTTACCCTGAAAACGCACAACGATCAGAAACCAGATGCCGCATGCCATGGCGGCAATAAAAAGCCCCGTCAAAAGCCACAGGGCAATGTCAGGCTGAAAAACGCGCTGTGTGCCCAGACTCGCCAGCAGCAAAATCACGATGCGGAGCACACCGCTCGTCAGAAGCCAGAAAGAACCGCCCTCATATTCCGGCTTCAGTCTGCTGATGACAGCGCTCAGCAGGCGCACGACTCCTCTTCGCACTTTTTCAGCTCCCATGGCAACTCTGCCCGGATAGAAGTTCTGAGGCTCCAATAAGCCCGGCATACGCCAAAGCCGATGCTACAGCCCCTTATTGATCAGATTCTGAAGCCCTTCCGGATCAAAGCTGCGCTTAAATGCCATGTCCATAGTGATTATCCCGCGCCGCAGCAGGCGGTACAGCGACTGATTCATTGTCATCATTCCTTCCGCCTTGCCTATTTCAATCATTGACGGAATCTGCTCCAGTTTTTCCGAGCGGATCAGAGAACGTATGGCGGGATTGGGCAGCATGACTTCCAGGGCGATAACCCGACCGAGACCGTCGGCGCGGGGGATCAGCTGCTGGACAACTACCCCTTCCAGCACAAAAGACAACTGGGTGCGAATCTGGGACTGCTGTGCCGACGGGAACACGTCGACAATACGGTTGATCGTTTGCAGGGCATCGTTGGTATGCAGTGTAGCAAAGGCCAGATGGCCGGTTTCCGCAACGGTCAGGGCGGCCTGGATCGTTTCAGGATCGCGCATCTCGCCGATAAGGATGACATCGGGGTCCTGCCGGAGAATACGTTTCAGCGCCGCATTGAAGGACTTGGTGTCCGAATGCACTTCGCGCTGGTTAATGATGGACATGCGATGCCGATGCAGGTATTCAATAGGATCTTCCACCGTGATGATATGCGTCTTGCGCTCTGTGTTGATCTTATTGATAATGGTGGCGAGGGTCGTTGACTTGCCGCTGCCGGTGGGACCGCAAACAAGCACCAGACCTACCGGTTTATGGGCAAATTCAGCAATAACCCGTGGAAGTCCCAGCTCTTCAAAAGAAAGTATTGTATAGGGAATGGAGCGAAAAGCACCGACAACGGAACCCCTGTCCAAATAAACATTGAGACGAAAGCGGCTCAATCCTTCCACGCCGAAAGAAAGGTCACATTCCTTTTCTGATTCAAATTCGGCTATCTGCTCCTCATTCATGACGCTGTATACCAGTTCCTGAGTGTCATGAGCGTTCAGCCGCGCATACCCTTTCAGCGGTTCGACACTTCCGTTAATGCGCACCATGGGCGGTGCTCCGACAACGATATGCAGGTCGCTTGCCTCTTCTTCCACCATTTTGACAAGCAGTTCCCGAATATGAGGTGCAGCCATGATTAGTCCTTCCTTTTTTTTATGTTAAATCAGCGCACAGCCATAAAGCCGTGATGACAGAAAAGTAGTTTTTACGCACAAACCGCCGGCATACAACCTGACCGTCCGTATAACCCCGCTTTCCATCAGTCGGCAATCGTGTGCTCCAGAACCTGTTGTATCGTTGTAACTCCCTGAGCAGCTTTTGACAACGAATTCTGACGCAGTGTCTTCATGCCGCAGGCAATCGCCTGTTCCTTGATTTCGTGCCCCGATGCGCGGCCAAGCACCAGCGGCTGCAGTTCCGGCCAGTTCAGCATCACTTCCACCACAGCAACACGCCCTTTGTACCCCGTCTCCTTACATTTTGAGCAGCCCGTCGCATTGTAGAACTGCGGCTTTTCAATATAGGAAAAAGGCGTGTACTGGACGCGTTGCAGCACTTCCTCCGGAATGTCGACCGGCTGCTTGCACTCGTTGCAGAGCCGTTTCAGCAGACGCTGCGCCGCTGCCAGCGCTACAGACGACTGCACGAGGAAAGGCTCCACGTCCATATCAATCAGACGCGGGAACACACCGGAAGCATCGTTGGTGTGCAGCGTACTCAGAACAAGGTGACCTGTCAGGGCAGCTTTTACTGCTACGTCCGCTGTTTCACCATCTCGAATCTCACCCACCATAACCACATCCGGGTCCTGACGCAGAATCTGACGGAGCGCCTCCGCAAAGGTAAATCCGATCCGCTGGCGCACCTGCACCTGATTCACCCCGAAAAGTTCATATTCAATCGGGTCTTCCACAGTGACGATATTGGTTTCCATGGTATTCAGGCGGTGAAGCGCGCTGTAAAGCGTCGTTGTTTTTCCGCTTCCTGTAGGTCCCGTCAGCAGGATCATGCCATGGGGCATGTCCAGTGCCTGCTTGAAAGCTTCCATGGGCTGCGGTTCAAAACCTAACGAATCAAGGTCCAGCGTGAGGCTGCCCTGATCCAGAATACGCAGCACCACCTTTTCCCCGTATTTACAGGGGAGGAAGGCAACACGGAAGTCGATTTCACGGTCATTGTAGAACATGCGGGCCCTGCCGTCCTGAGGCAGACGGTGTTCATCAATACGACAGCCCGACAAAATCTTGAGCCGTGCGATAAGATTGGGCTGCATGTTCTTCGGCGGCTTGATGGTTGCTTCTTCGAGCTGTCCGTCTATGCGGTAGCGGACACGCACAAGCTTTTCAAAGGGTTCAATATGAATATCGCTGGCGCCCTGATCAAGCCCGCTTTTCAGAATCAGACGGACCAGCTCGCGAACGGGCTCGATTTCCGCGCCCTTGGTAATTGCAGACAGATTTTCGCGGGGCTCATCATCCTGAACCGGCATAATTTCTTCAAAACGCTCTGCATTCTTGCCCATGATCGTGCTGAGCAGCTGATCTTCTGAAGAACCGCCGTAGAAGCGATCGATGGCAGCGCGCAGTTCCGACATAATACCCACTACCGGTTCAATGTCGTACTTGGTCACCATGCGCAAATCATCGATTGCCATGATATTGAGCGGATCCGCCATGGCAAGGGTAAGCACGCCCCCGGTTATGGACACAGGCAGCATCTGATACTGCCGCGCAAGAGATTCAGGCACTTCCTTCAGCACCTCTTTGGAGACGTTGCAGCTGGCTACACGGATATGAGGAATGCCGAGGTTGTCCGATAAGGTTCCCGCCAGATCCTCTTCGTCAAGATAGCCCATGCCCACAAGCAGTGAAGGCAGACTCTGCCCGGTGTTACGGTGAATCTCCACACACTCCGACAGCTGCGCCTTGTTGACAAGCCCCTCCGCAAGCAGCATATCCGGAAGACGTTCCTTACGAATCTTGTACGCCATGGCTTTACTCTCTCACTCTATTTAATACGGCATGCTTATTATACTGTATTTCATATGAAATATCAGACCTTTTTTGCCGGATGACCCAGCAGAGAAAGTATTCTTCCCAAAACCACGGTCTCACGTGTTTTCCACCGGATAGCGGAGCTTCCATTGCGCGCGAATTTCATCCATCAGCGCAACCAGCGCAATTGACTCGTACAGCGGCATAACCGGCGACTCCAGTCTGCCTTCACGCATTGCCTCCATCACCGCTTCCGCTTCGTAATTATATCCGTTTCCGTACAGCGGCATTTCAATCACTTCCGGAGCGCTGCCGCCAACGCTTACCGTTATTTTTTCGGCGCACCAGAAAGGTGCATGAATATGGATGGATCCTTTGTCGCCGGTAATAACCGCATCCTGCGGCGTCTCCAATCGAATGGCACTGGAAACAAGGGCAAGACCACCGTCGGGGTAAACAAGCGTAACTGCATTCAATTCATCTGTCCCGTATTTACCGAAAGTTGCCGCTGAAAGTACTTTTGCCGGATAGGCCCCGAAAACCATGGAAGCCAAAGACAACGGATAAATACCCACATCAAGAAGCGCACCGCCTGCGAGCTCGGGAAGAAATGCACTTTTGTCTTCTTCATAATCACCACAAAAACCGAAATCACCCCGGATAAGCCGCACCTGTCCGAGCACGCCTTCCCGAAGCAGCCGACGCACTTCACAAATGACCGGAATAAAGCGGGTCCACATGGCCTCCATGAGAAAGCACCCCGTTTCGCGCGCACAGTCTGCCAGCGCTTCCGCTTCCTCCCGGTTAACCGTGAAAGGCTTTTCGCAAAGAACAGCCTTGCCCGCGTTCAGGCAGAGCATGGAATTGTTTTTGTGCATGGGATGCGGCGTGGCTATATACACCACATCGACTTCCGGATCCGCTGCAAGGGACTCGTAACAGGCGTGACGGTTAGGCACCTGATATTGTTCGGCGAACTGCACCGCCGTCTCCATCGAGCGCGACCCTACAGCACGCAGTTCCGCCCCTTTGGCGAAGCGCAGACCTTCGGCGAATTTCCGGGCAATGGTGCCTGTGCCGAGAATACCCCAGCGGATGCTATCTGTCATCTTTTTGTTTCCTTTGTTCTGTCCTGAAAAGATTTTTCTTCCGGCAACAGCACTGCTTCAGCTCACGGAGACAACTTCAATCTCTATCTTTCCGACAAATGCCATAAGCCGCGCCCATTGGTCTATGCTCCCGGTAAACAGTTTTATGTGAGTAGGGGAGGCATAACGCTCTCCGAAAGTGGGATCAAGAGCAATCCAGCGCCCCGTGTACACTTCCGGCCAGGCATGATATCCGAAAGCATTGAGCTCATCGCTCCAGACAAGACCGATGGCGACTCGCGACGGAATTTTCAACGCACGGGCAAACGCCACATAAAGCACAGCGTGTTCATTGCAGTCGCCTTCAAGCCGTTCAAGCACTTCCAGCGCGCTGGGAACGGAAAGCACATGCACTTTCTTCACATGCTCGTAGACCCAGTCATGGAGCTGAACAGCAGCGATCCAGGGGTCTTCTGTTTCGCCGGCAATGGATGCCGCCATTTCCTGGATCCGGGGATGGCTGGACTGAATAAAAATATCGGGAGCAAGATATTCATCCGCATCCGATGCGGAGAAAGGTTCCGTCGCCGCTGCCTTTCCGGGTTCCTGTCGTTCAAAGACCCACAGATCGCCCTCACGATGCTGACGGCTGTCTTCAGGCAGATTCAGTGTTTCATTCAGCCCCGAAATACGGAGAACCAGACGGTTCATATCCTTTGCGACGGGAAGCCCCTTTGCCCGGACAGTAAGTGCTTCACGGGCAACACCGGAATCTTCACGCTCTTCCGCCTTTAAAACATCTTCCGGCGATATCTTTTTAATAATCAGCCCCAAGGGCGTTTCAGCGCGGACTATTTCCTCGTCTTTGGAAACCCATGCGCGCGTTACAATTCCGCCAATGCTGGTTTCTATGAGTGTGGTTTCCACAGCCTCCCCTGCCACCTGCAGCACTTCATGCCGGAGGGCTTCAAGCCGGGCTTTTCCAAGAGACATGGTCGCCGGGTCAAAAGCATCCAGATACACGACTTCTCCCGGCTGCATGTGCGGCAGCGTGACGGCAGACAACCCCAACCCGCCGGACAGAAGCAGTTTGCTCCCCACGGGCAGCGTAAACGGCACCTCCTCACCGGCTGTATGCATGACCGCATTTATTTGACCTGCGTCTACCGTACCCGTAAGGCGCATATCGTGCTCTTCAGCTCGAAGCGCGAAATCAAATTCACGAAGTCCATACAGGGCAGACTGCCAGGCTGTACCCGTAAGGGCAAAATGGGTCTTTTTCCCGAAGAGCGGCAGATCAAGATAAACCGACGCCTTGAGTGAAGTGCCCTCTTCGTCGTTTCTGTCGGAAGGTGCTGTCTGCAGGTGAACAGAACCGGCAAGCTGATCTTCCCCGAAAAAAAGACCGAGCCAGATATCCTCCGGCATAGCAGCCCGCTTCCACGTGCCGCCATGGTACAGGCGAGGCACAACGGCCTCCCTGTACACAAGCAGTCCTGCCATGATCAGCCAGAAAAGGATGAGCGCAGCCGGAATCAGACGTTTTGGCGTCCGCAACACTTCTTGAACTTCTTTCCGCTACCGCAAGGACACGGGTCATTGGGTTTGGTTTTATCCTGAACACGGACAGGGGCCTGCGCCTCAGGCTTTGATTCCCCCCGACGCACCGTCGGGGTGGCAACATCGGAAAAACTGCGCCCTGATTCTTTGTCGGCGCCACTGTACTGATATTCCCGCGCTTTTGCCTCACTCTGCCCGGAGACACTGCGCCGGGACTGGCCGGGCTGCACCCGTTTACGCCGGGACGGGTCGGTGATTCTGAAAAGATTCTGGGTGACCGTCTCCTCGATGGATTGAATCAGGTTTTCAAACAGTTCAAAACCCTCTTCCTTGTATTCCAGCAGAGGATCTTTCTGACCGAAGGCGCGGAGACGCACCGAATCGCGCAGGTAATCCATCTCATAAAGATGGTTGATCCATTTGTCATCAATGGCGCGGAGCAGTTCGGCGAGCTCCAGATCATGAAAATGTTTGCGCGCCAGCTTGGCAGGGCTGATGACAGAAAGCGCATCGTCTCCCCGCTCCCTGAACTGCTCTTCGATGTCCTCCGCCAGCAATTGCTCCCGACGCCTGTACTCTTCAAGGAGCTGACGAAACACAAGATCCTGCAGAGATTCACTGGGATCGCCTACCAGATCAAAGGTTTTGCCTGTCAGCGTGTGCAGTGCCGATTCCAGCCCTTCCATATCCCAGTCTTCAGGCAATTTGCTTTCAGGCGCATAGAGATCCAGCATATCCGCAACAATATTTTCAAACATGCGATGCAGGTGGGCGGTTACGTCCTTCCCGTCCAGCACCTCATTGCGCAGTCCGTAAATGTATTTGCGCTGTTTGTCCATGACCTGGTCATAGTCCAGAAGAACTTTGCGCATCTCGAAGTTGTATTCTTCCACTTTGCGCTGCGCCGACTCAATGGATCTGGAGAGGATGCGCATATTAAGCGGTGTTTCATCCATTTCCGCACCGCCCTTTTTTCCCATGAAGCGCTTTGCCGTGGCACCGCCGAAAAGACGTGCCACTTCATCCTCCAGGCTCACATAAAAACGGCTGGTTCCCGGATCCCCCTGCCTTCCGCAGCGACCCCGGAGCTGGTTGTCGATCCGGCGTGATTCGTGCCGTTCCGTACCGATGATATACAGCCCGCCCAGCTCGCGGACACCCTCTTCAAGTTTGATATCCGTGCCGCGCCCTGCCATGTTGGTGGCAATGGTGATGGCGTTTTTCTTGCCGGCGTTGGCAACAATTGCCGCTTCCCGTTCATGATGCTTTGCATTGAGCACCTGAAAATCATCAAAGCCTGCCTCGGTCAGCATCTTTGCCACCAACTCTGATTTTTCGATGGATACCGTGCCGACAAGAATGGGACGCCCTGTGTCGAAGATACGGGAGATCTCTTTGATCACATAGCGGAATTTTCCCTCTTCGGAAGCGAAAATCAGGTCAGAGAGGTCTTCCCGGATCAGGGGCAGATTGGTCGGAATCTGAGTCACCCGAAGCCCGTAGGTTTTTTCAAACTCAAGTGCCTCAGTCAGGGCGGTTCCGGTCATGCCTGCCAGCTTCGAATAAAGCCGAAAGTAATTCTGATAGGTAATGGAGGCAATAGTCTGCGATTCAAAGCGGAGCGGCACGCCCTCTTTTGCCTCAATCGCCTGATGCAGACCGTCGGAATAGCGGCGTCCTTCCATGGCACGACCGGTGAACTCATCCACAATCAGCACTTCATCGTCCTGCACCATATACTCGTCATCGCGTTTGAAAAAATGATGAGCTTTCAGCGACTGCTCAATGAGATGCATATAGCCGATGTTGTCATCCGTATAAAGATCATCGATGCCGAGCAGTCGCTCACAGGCAACCATTCCGTCATCCGTCAGGATTATGCTCCGTTGTTTTTCGTCTTTTTCGAAATGGATTTCATTGCGAAGCTGCCGCACAACACCATCCACGCGGAGGTACATGTCGCTGCTTTTTTCAGGTCTCCCGGAAATGATCAGAGGCGTACGCGCTTCATCGATGAGAATGGAGTCCACCTCGTCCACAATGGCGTAGTTCAATTCGCGTTGAACACAATAGGATTTCCACTGCGAACCATTATCACGAAGGTAATCAAAGCCGTATTCGTTATTGGTGCCGTAGGTCACGTCGGCACGATACCCTGCCTGACGCTCATACGTACCCATGTCATGCTGGATCAGTCCTACCGTCAGCCCGAGAAAACGATGCACCGGACCCATCCATTCAGCGTCACGGCGCGCCAGATAATCGTTGACCGTGACCATATGCACACCCTTGCCGGTAAGGGCATTCAAATAGCAGGGAAGAATGGCAACGAGTGTCTTGCCCTCGCCGGTAACCATCTCGGCAATGCCGCCCTGATGCAGCACGATCCCGCCCAGAACCTGCACATCAAAGGGGCGCAGCCCCACAACACGTTTTGCCGCTTCCCGGGCAGCAGAAAAGGCATCCGGAAGCAGTTCGTCCAGACTGCAGCCCTGACTCAACTTTTCCCGGAAAACCCCGGTCTGGGCACGCAGTGTATCATTGTCCATGACACTGTAAATACGTTCCCGGGCGTTCACCTGCTCAAGAAGGGGCGTTAATTTCCTTATTTCGCGGTCGGCACTGGTGCCGAAAAATTTCTGTAGTAAGCTGGAAAGCAAAGAGAAAGGTCTCCAATGGGTTTGCGCACGGTTATATTGTTGTGATTGCGATGACGCAATGCAAATAAAATGGATCGCCGGGCGGTGTGCCTGATGACAGGGCGTCAGATGCCCGAGCCCAGATCTTCTGATAATTCCGCATCTTCGTCTGTTTTCTCTGCGGGGTATGCTATGAACGCCTCGTCCAGCCGCTCAAAGATGCGGTGAAGGCTGCGACGGCAGCTGTACAAAGCCTCACGCTGTTCGGGATTGATCGTGCCGAGGTGCTCTTCCAGCAGCATGTCTATGTACCCGAGCATGGCGGCAAGAGGGGAGCGCAGCTGGTTGGCAACGGATGTATAGAAGGCATCGCGTATTTCCGCCGCACGGTGAAGTTCACGGTTGGCCTCTTCCAGCCGCTGTTTGGCTATGCGGTGCGTTTCGTTCAACTCTTTCTGCTCGGTTATATCATGGAAAAGCGCCACAAAAAACCGTTTCTTTTCTCCGAGAAAAGAATGAATGTGCATTAAAACCGCACGCTCCGAACCGTGGGAAGGCACAATAAGCATTTCCTGAAAAAGGGATCCCGACTGTTTGAGTTCCAGAAGTGCCTCGCCCAGTGAACCATCATCAAACAGAAAACTCTGAAAGCGCATACCGATCATATTCAGGCGCGACATGCTCAAAAAATTACAGGCACTGTCGTTGACTTCCGTAATCAGCTCATTGTCATCATAAACCACTATCGGATGCGCGGTATGGTTCAGAATGGCACGCAGCGTTTCTTCCGAACTTTCAAGCGCCGCCGCATGGTGCTGCGTCTCTTTTTCAAGAACATAAAGCAGCTGCGAAAGAACGCCCATAACACCGCCACTGGTCGCAATGAACGCCAGATTCACATATACCGGCAGATGCAGCCAGTTAAAGCCCGTGGTAAACCAGCTCAGCACAATCGTAAAGGAATAGGCCGCACAGACCAGCAGTGTAACCCATAGCGTATTGCCCGACTGCGGCTTGTAAATGTGATAGCCCACTATGACAAAGAGAAGCAATGGCGCAAAATAACTGGCGGAACCGCCTGTCATGCCGATGAGCACGCAGCAGAAAACCAGATAGATGAAAAAATTCAACAGCGATGTAAAGAGCTTATACTGTTTGCGGTACATCACCCAGTGGACAAAGCCGTTATGCAGCAAGGCAATCAGGCAGAAAAGAGCGACAGCCCTGACGATCCCCGGGCCGCTGTCCATTACAGCATACGCGCCGCAGGCGATACACGCAAGATAGCGCACCGCTACAAGCGACCACTCCACCTTCTGTACCAGAGCTATTCGGCTGATAAGACGGCCTCTGTTCGTAGCGCTTCCCTTTCTAAAGGGCATGTCTATACTCTTCCTTTACGTCTGCTTGTTCGAAGGTGCCTCTTCCGATGCGGATCTGAGCACCTCGAGAATATCCGGACCATACTTGCGACAGCAAACCGGGCCCAACAATTTTAGCATGGATAAGGCCTGAAGTGTACCAGGGTTACGCTCCGCAATTTCGGTCATTGCCGCTCGGGTAAGAACCACGTTCGACTGCACCCCCTGCCCGTCTGCCTCATTCTTGCGCCATTCTTTCAGCTTTTCAAGCCGCTGCCAGAAACCGTTGGTGTGGATGCTCTGACAGGAGATGCGTGGGGGCGGCAGATGTAACAGCGCCGCCTGGATGGTCTTCATCAGAACGGCTCTGTACCGCTCCAGCAGTTTCAGCGGAATGCATGCATCCGGCACCAGTTCACGAACACCCGTCTTATGCCAGGTGCCCACCTGCTGGATAATGCCCGCAAGCATTTTGTTCGACATAATTTTAAAGGAGGGCACATCCTGTTTTTGCGCTTCCGATTCACGAAAGATAAAGAGTGCTTTCAGCACGGCGGGAAGGGGGTCGTCCAGGTGGAGAGCCCCCGGTATTTTCCAGAAGTGATCCGGGTCAAATACACGCATGGCAGGTGGCATGTGACAAACCTGCTCAAAAGCCTCGCGCGCCTCTTCCATCAGGTTTTCTCTGACCAGATGCGTTGCCAGATCATCGCGAAGCCGAAGCAGATGACAGGTATCATTGTAGGCATAAAGGAGATGTTCACGGGAAAGCGGGCGGAGACCCCAGTTGGCTTTCTGGTATTTCTTGCTCAGGGTAAGACCATAAAACGACCCAAGCAGCGACGCAAGCCCGATACTGGTGTGCCCCAGAATTTCCGCCGCACGCATCGTATCGAATAAACCACGGACTTTCCACCGGTATAGCCCCTGAAGAAGCGTAAGATCATAGTCTACTGCATGAAAAACCTTTTCGACAGACTCATCGGCAAAAATCGGTTTCAGCCCTTCCAGTGAAAAACCGGCAAGAGGATCCACGATAAAATGGTTTCTGTCCGTGGAAATCTGGATCAGGCAGATCTTTTCGCGATAGGCATAAAGACCGTTCGCCTCCAGATCAACGGCGATTCGGGGCGCTTCTTGCAGTTCCTTAAGACAACGCTCCCAGGAACGGCGGTTTGTAATCAGTATGTAGGGATCTTTTCCGGAGGACACCAAAACACAACGCTCCATAAATCACGACGCAGATCAGTATAACAGGGCACTATACACCTCTCACTGGCTTTCACAGCAAAAGTGAACCCCCCGTCTGCTCATTTTACCATAAATATCCCCGGCAGAAAAATCTTCCGGGAAAGCCATATGGTGCAGTAAAAGCATTATCCTTACCAATAGCGATGCAAAAGAACAAAATTGTGGCGATACCGCTGTTTTTAGGATTGACAGAGAAAATGAGGAAAACAGGTAAAGACTGTGGTGTAAAACCCTCATCTAATCAACACAAATTATACAGGATAAAGGAAACGCACCCTCTTGTTTTTTGCATGGTATATTTCTACCAAGCCCCTTTCTTCAAGATTTCTCACCATTTTTTTCACCCGTGCGTCAAATTTCTTTCTAGGCTCCCCTGAAGTTTTGATCCTAAACTCTTTTAATACAAGAGTCACAACGTCATCCAGTTTACACGTGTTGTTGGGTCGCAGTTTGCCAATATACAAAATACATGATTCCAGATCTTCTTTACTGATGTCCGATATCTTTAAAATACCCTTTTTCTCAAAAACAGCGCCTTGCTCATCTACAGGCTGATCATTTTCACTTTTAGTGACAGGTGTAACCGACACCGCCCTGATGCACGAGTCCACCTCTTCAGGATATAAGCTTTTCTGTTTGGAAGATTTTTCCTTTTCCGCTCTCCCTGATTCCAAGTACATATTTTTTCCCACAGATTGCTCTGCCTCTTCACCAGCTTTCAGAGGGAAAATTTGCCGTTCCTCTAACAGAGGCCACAAGCGTTCTAGAGCAAGTTCTTTATCAAAATAAAAAAGAGACGCTCTGATTCGGAAAAATTCCCATCCGCAGCGCTCTAGAATTCTTTGGCGCCCCATATCTTCCTCATATTTTTCCGGACCATGCCAGTGGTCTCCGTCACATTCAACGGCAAGAGCAGCTTTGCCCCCTTGAACCACAAGGTCAATTTTCTTTCCGGCCACAGGGAACTGCGGGACAACACTGTAATTTTTCCGCAGCAGTTCCAAGGCCACATCGACCTCAAACCAACTATCAAAAGGATCCGGTGCTTTAGCAATGCTGCGGTTCGTATCTTTTGCTTGTTTTTCCAGTACGTGCAACTGAATCCCTGCAACAGACCGGATTGTTGGATTTAAAAAATACTCGAGCAACTTACGTCGAAGATCTAAAGAGCTTAAGTCTTCAGGCTTTACAGAGTGGAAAAGCAGCATCATATCTTTAGCACGGCTGGCTGCGACATTAAAACTTCGGATATATACTTCTGTGGTAAGAGAACCAATTGTTTGATTACGAGCCGCAACAAGGGAGAGAAAGATTATATCCCGTTCATCGCCCTGGAAACTGTAAGGATTTCCGCAGAGCAATTTTCGCCGTTCTATCTCTTCGGCACCCAGCATTTTAAATAGCTTATCCTGTATTAACTGACCCTGGGCCTGACCCTGTAAAACGATAACCCCCATGGTCTTCCCTTTGTACTTATCGTCACGACACATCTCTTTGATACAATCAGCCACGGCTTGAGCTTCATTCTCATTGTAAACACCGGCATCGCGTCCCTCTCGTAAACCATCATTAACATAGACCGATTTCAAAGGTACCAGACGATCTGCCCCGTATTGCCTTAAAGGAATGAGAGAAGAACTCTGGTAACACAACTGATTGCTGAATTCAATAATTTCAGGCATACAGCGAAAATGTTCACGCAGTGATATTCGATTTGGATAAAGTCTATTGCCATGGTCAAATAAACTGCTGTCAATGCGAAAAGAATCGCGATGCGCAAAATCTTTAAGGTGAAGTTGCATCAAAGACTGCACGTCTGGTTCGTTGACCCCTACACTGTAAGGGCTAATTTGTTTATCATCCCCAACAATCAATATTTTTTTACCCAAATAAAGCAACGGCAAAGCATCTAAGCCGCATTGAGAGGCTTCGTCGATAATCACCACATCAAACATAGCTGCCTCAGGAGCGATAGTATCCCAGACACGATCAAGAGGCATAATCCAGGAAGGAATGGCGGCACGGCATTGATCCAGATGTTCCTGCGCAGCACGTCTGTGTATAGGAGCATTTTTTCCAGTCCCTTTGCCGAGTTTTTTCATCGCTCCTTGCCATGAGATCATGTGCTTTCTATGCTTTTCTTTTAGATTTTCACAGCAATAAGACCAGGCATAGGAAGAAGCCAGTTGTTCGATTCTTCGGTGAATGAGCTCTTCTTTCTTTTTAAATTCATCATTTAATTCCTGAAAGCTGTCACCTTTTGTGAACTCAAAAATCCAATCATACGCCTGCCTCCAATACCAGGCATCACAAAGCGATTCCATGCGTTGTTCCCAGACCTCCTCGCTCAAAGTTGCTTTAAGCGACTGAGTAAATACGGGCAAATCCCTTTTAAGGCTATCAATCTTTTCTATTGCCGAGGCATATTTACTCTTTTCCCTCTGTGCCTCTCCTATTTTCTCGAGAGCATAAGTCAGCCGCAATTGATCTCGCTCTTGAATGGACGCTTTAAGGTCTTTTAAAAGGTGGTGAACATTTTCTTGCAATAAATATTTAGAAATTTGAGCTTCTATTATTTGAATCTTTTTTACAACTTCTTTCTTTTGTATCTGCACTAAAGCCATCTTACAGGAAGAGGAAAAAACTTCAACCTCTTCAGGAGTACACCAATCAGGCAAGGAAGAGCTCAACTCAGGTGGCACTAGTTTTTTTAAAGCGTCTATGCTTTGTTTGTAATGTAAAGCAGTCTTTAAGTTTTCATAAGCAGAAGCAAGAATTCTTTCCTGATTCTCTAAAGAACTCGACGGTGCTTCTAAAATCCCAGACCATTGCGCCCAGATAGAACTGTAAATATGTTTAATGTTAAGTAGCCCAATTAACTTTTGAAGATCTTCTGTCGTAATGCAGGGTTTTCCGTTGAGTATCACCGATTTTGTTATATATATTTGCTCTTTAATTGCCCGATGAGGAATTCCCAAAAACTTAAGTTTTTTCCCTTGTTTGAGGTGCTCAAGCAACTTTTTGGCATCGTGACCCAGACTCCGGCTCTTAGATCCCGGATAATCCAGACTACACCTATCGACAAATCTTCTGTTGTTTTCAGGGATTCGGTCGCGTTTTTCCGTTTCTTTTAAGAGTCTTGGCCAGAAATTATCTGTACCTGCCAAAATATTCGGCAACTCTTTCTTAAGCCACGGCATGGCTTGCTTAATTGCCCCTGAAACACTCTCAATTTTCTGACAGCATCCCACGATCTTCTGAACCAACTCTTTTGCGTTTAAGGACAGTGCGTGCGCCGAGTCACTTCGCACTTTCCCTTCTAAAGACATCTCCTGCTCTGCCAGTTTTTTTTCTTCTTCAAAAAATGCGATGCAAGTGTCAACGCTCTGCAGATCATTCGGCAGAAACTGATGCAATTCCTTTTTCTTTTCTTCCGGCAATGATTGTAGAAATTTAAAAGAACGCAGGAGATCCGACAACTGCTCTGTCTGCAAAGGGCACAGTCCCTCTAAAGGTACTTTATCGACAAACCAGTTAAAATACTCTTTTTCTTCAGTAACTTTCCTTGTGATACTAGCAGCGGCACCCCTATATCTTCCATCACCTAAACGGTTGTCGCTGTTAGTCTCCGACATTCGCACTGCTTCCATGCGTTTTCTAATTTTCTCTTGTTCCTCGCGCGCTTTTTTTAACTCTTCTCGCAATTCAGCGATCTTCTTTTGTTCTTTTTCAAAATTCCATGCGCTCTTTCGTGCAATGATACACGAGACACTGGTTTCAAGAGATTGACGTTCGCTAAGACCACCTCCCAATAAATTTATATTAAGAGGACGCAAGTCCTTCGGTATCTTTTTATAAAGCACTTCAAGTGCATGGGCTTTCTTGGCAGTAATCAAAAGTTTCTGGCCTGTGGCCAAAAGGTGACAGATTAGGTTTGCTATTGTATGAGACTTTCCTGTTCCTGGCGGCCCTTGAACCAAAAGCCCGCTTGAGTGCTGTAGTTTTTTGATAATTTGAAATTGTTCTGTATTCGCCTGCAACGGAAAGAAAATTTCACTAGTCTCTGGCGAGGCAGTGTTATCAGAGGATTGTCGTACTTCAATGTTATTTGATTGGTCAAGCTCTGCTAAGGCGGCCAAGCCACTTGGAAGCGTGGTGTCAAGTTCAATTTTTTTCATCATGCTTTGAAGAGCTTCACTTATCCCTTTGGTAGAGTGTTTTCGAAGTATTAGGGCTGGACTCCAAATAATTTTGGGAGTATTAGAAGGCTTCTCCTTCCCTCTATCAAAACTTTCATCAATTCTGCACTGCGCAGACAAAGCCTCACCCAGCCCCTTGACTGCTGAAAAAATCGTTGTATGATCAGAGAGGTCATCACCCGCATCACTGAATAGCATTTCAGCTTTTTTTATTTCGGCAGAATCAATGGACTGACCAAGCATTTCTAGTTCAGCTCTTAATTTTGCGCCTTCGTGGTGGGTGCGCACTGAAAATTTTGCGCGGGCTGTATCAAATTCAAGAGAAACATTAGCCACTGCTAAATGCCTGTAAATTCTTTTCTCTTGTGGATTGACCCAAAGGAGCAGACCATAACCCAAAACAAGTTCATGCTCTTCTCCCAGTCTTAATTGATCCTGATGTATTTTAAAAAGCATTGAATAAATTTTAAACCCAGCTTCCCAACGGTTATGTTTTTCACGCCATTCTTTCCAGGAGCCTTCAACATATCTCTCCCAATCTTCCTGTATTTTGGCGTGCTCGCCAAGATATAAAGTTTTGTATACCGTTTGTTCCTCGTCAGAATCTTCTGTCCAATTCGGGTTAGGTTGTTCTTGAATGATTTTCGGCATTAGTTCTGGCACGGTTGTTTTATCCTGGAGCTCAGTGGAATTAATCCAGTTTTCACATGATGCTGGTACGGCTGGCATCGCAGGCTCTTCCTGCTTTTCTATTTCGATGCAAATGTCCGTTTCATTGTTCGGTGACGCAGACCATAATGTTGTAGAACATCCTTTTTCTTTTGGAATATCTGAAATCCACAAGACAGCCTCATAGGAAGTAAGGTCATAAATCACTGCTGAGCGGAGCTTCATCACCTCCAAAAGATACTTTAAGAGTTGCTGTACTTTTTCCTGATCTTGGTTCTCACTCTTCTTTGTCATTTTCTGTCCAACCTCAAAATTAAATGCTTACAAACTTCTGTTTTCAAAAACCATCTTTCGGTTTCCGAATTTACTCTAAATGTAGACTATTACTGCTCAGCCTTTCCAGAAAACAAGAACATGTTATCATAATCAGAACAATTTAGCAGAAAAGCCTGAATTGTAGATTCGTCATCAGGAAAGTAAATCCGTAAATTGTTCGTTTTTTAAAGAATATTATCTATTTACTACTATTTCTTATATACCATATCATTGGTGTCCAAATTAAGGCCACCATCGAATCCACATAGATGAATTCATTGGCATTTCGGCCAGACTTTTGTCTTCATTATCGAGGTTTCAGGATCAGAGTTGCTGATCATTGCATTTGTCTGTCCAAATTGCGAAGGCCTATGCAAGACCATTCTACAGCCCCAAAATGCCATAAAGACAGGCTTTCCCGGGTGCTCAGTACATGGAAACAGGTGTCAGCACACAGAACAAGCTTGTCCAAGAAAAGCTGATTTGGACAAGAGTGATACCATATCAAAAAACTCATTTGCAGTTTTCCGTTCGAAACATTTCCAGAAGGGATTATCTGTGGCTCAGCAAAATAAAAGCATTATGCCTTACCTGTCGGTGGTTGTTTTTGTAACAGGATGGGCGCTCACTCCTGTTTTCGTTCGCTATATGAGCGGTGCCTATGAGCCTCACAGCCAGGCCTTTATCCGTTACGGCAGTGCCGCTGTCGCCCTTCTTCTTTATACCGCTTTCCGCATGCCCGGCGCACTGAAAGAAGCCTTCGCCCGGTGGCGCATTCTGCTTTCCATGAGTCTGCTGGTGCTGCTGATGCAATTTGCATGGACTGTCGCCATTTATCACACCACGGCAACCAAAGCGCAGCTGGTAACGACTCTTCAGGCACCGCTGGTCATTTTGCTGAGTTTCCTCGTTTTTCGGGAAGAACGCGCTGTAATCGGAAGCTGGCGCTATCTGCTGGGCACACTCTCCTGCATCGCAGGTGTCCTCGCCATCTTCATACGGCGCAGTGGCGGTGGACTTTCCCTTACTGTAGATCTGGCGCTGATTCTGCTGATTTTTGTCAGCATCACCTGGGCCATTTATGCGGTATGGGGGCGCCATACGGCAAAATCCCTGCACCCCATAGCCCTCTTTGCTGTGCTGAGCGTTTTTGTCAGCGCAGGCTTTCTGCTGTCCACCCTGCTGCTGGGCGATATCAGCTGCCTGGCAACCGCAGGACCTCGCATGAATTTCATTGCCTTTATATCAGGCGTGATCTGTATAGCCGCCGCTCATTGTGCTTTTCATCACGCACAGCTGCATCTCGGCAGCGCCTACTGCACATCACTGCATCTGACCTCGCCTTTCATTACCCATATCATTGCGCTCTTTTTCTGGACAGACGAAAAGCTGGTTCTTTTGCAGCAGCTGGGCGGTTTTCTGCTGATCGCCGGCTGCCTTCTCGTGATCCGGTCCCGGGTGACGGGCTCCGCGATCTCCGAAGAATCCGATCAGTGACATTCATTTACCGACAAGCCACGCCGCAAGCGTTTCGTCGGACGGATCATCTGCTTCGACGGAAATGCCGGAGTGTGCCAGTTCCGGGGGCAGACTGCCGTTAAAGAAATGGAAGCGACTGAAGCCGCCTGCCACACACGCCGCCGGAATATCGCCAAAACTGCGTATGCCCGGCACAAAGAAACGGCTCTCCCACAGACTGTCATCGCTGTAATTCTGCCGGTTCAGATCCACATAAACAGAGTGCAGGCTTCTGTCCACGGCCCCGGCAAAGAGGCACCACAAACCGCCCTCCTCCACGCCGACCAGATCAATACGGCCCGCCGTATCAAAGCGGGAACGCAGAAAAGCCGCCGCCGTGAGAATATCCTGAACCCGACAGGAAGCAACAGCGGGCAGGAAGGGATCTGAAAACTTTCCTTTTTCCACACGCTTCGCCGCTCTCTCCGGTCCGTTGTATTCGCCGATCAGAAAAGCGTCCAGCGTCGCAACCATTTTTCCTTCTGCCAGGAGCCTTCGGATCAGAGATCCCGGGCCGCCGTGCTGCAGGTCGGCAAAAGCCGCTTTCCCTGCGCCATGAACCAGCAGAATACTTTCCTGCGGCAGGGCACCCGTGCCGCGGTAGAGAAGCAGAGGCACACGGTCGCCCTCACTGATCCTGCCGATAAGCCAGCGCTCCAGCACATACCCTTCCCGCTCTTCCATTTCCAGGCGTTCCAGAGAGAGGGCATTTTTTCCCGGCAGCTCCGCAGCGAATAAAGCGGTCAGTGCCTCATGATACTCCTCTGCAAAAGAATCGGGCGCTTTCAATGCCTGTTCCAGATGGTGCGCCCTGCGCTCTTGCGCCTGGTTCATCAGCTGCGCCCGAAGAGCCTCGCCCGCCAGATATCCTTCGGGCAATCTGTCGCCGGGAAATACACGCAACGCCTCTTCCTGCGGCATTTCAAAAGGCGGCTCTTCATAGGCATGCCAGTCGCCGCCCAGTAAATGGGCACCGAAAAAGCGATACATCGCCTCCCGGCTCTGCCGGTTGTAATTATGCGGGAAATCAAGATGCACATTGACTACCTGATCTTCCGCGCCATACAGGGCGTAAATGCTGCGGACAGCCGGATACTCCACCCGCGGTGTTTCCCGTGTCCAGTCACCGGTCGTTGACACCATGAGAAGCGGATGCGGCGCCGCCAGCGCACCGATTTCCATATTGGAATTGGTCAGGCGCAGCAGCGGCGCATTTTCACACAGGCATCCGCCCTGCATGGTACTGGAGATCATATTGACGGGAGCGGAAACGCGAATGCGCGGCTCAAGCGCTGTCAGAGCAAAGGTCTGTGTCCCGCCGCCCGAGGCGCCCGTACAGCCCAGTCGCTCCGGATCAACATAGGGAAGCGCCTCCATGAAATCCACTGCACGCAGACTTGTCCACAACTGCATGGCAAAGGGATGAATGCCCCAGAGCTTTTCTGCTTCAGTCCCCCATCGGTGTGGCAGCTGTATACTGTCCACATAGCCGATCATGTCATAAGAAAGCGTGACAATGCCCATCCGCGCCAGCGTAATGCAGCGACCGGCTATGGAACCCAGATCGGTGTTTTCCAGTCTGCCGGCAGTCCAGTGACCGTGGGGACTGACGACAGCCGGAAAAGGTCCTTCGCCCAGCGGGCGGTAGAGATTGCCTGTAGCCAGAAAACCCGGAACGGGCTCAAAATACACTTTGGATACGGAAAATCCGTCGTATTCTTTTTCATCAAACACATGGGCATTCAGCGGCGTCTTTTCCGGTGCGGGAAACAACCCGCTGCCCAGACGGATGCGCAACCGGATTGCCGCAGCCGCTTTTTCCCACGCTTCCACCGAATCAAAGTGAGGCATGATAAATACCGTGTCGGTATGCCGTTCTTTCGTAAGGCGTGCGTCTTCGGGTTTCCGGTTGAAGGGGAGTACCCGCACATCCGAAAGACCTCGCTCCGGTGTGTATTCGGCATCTCTGCTGAGCACGAGCAGGTAAATGCCGCCTGACCATTCCACCTTGAGCACTCCCGCCTCGAGCGCCGCCGTGCCTGCATTGCGCCAGAATGCGCTCCTGCCTTTTGCGTCCTTCTCCCCTTTGCCCACCGTGTATTTTTTGTCTTTGAGAAGCAGACCGCCTCCTGCTTCCGGATCTGCCGCCAGCCAAAGCGTATAGCGGCCGCTTTCAGGAATGGACACCGTAGACGCCTTGTCCCAGGGCGCAAGCATGTACACACCATCGACGGCGGGCATTGCGGAAAAGGAAGACAGGGACACAAAAGCAAGGGCAAAAAGCAGATGCATGACGCAGACTCCTATAGGTTGATCTCAGCATTGTAACCGAAGATTCACAGGCAGATAAATCCGCTGTCTGCAGGAAATCCTGCACAGTTCCCGGCAGACCATGGTCTTCGGGGCTGAAGCAGTTCAGAGGCACCGGAAGGGTGCCCCATATTTTCCCGCAAGCCCCGTTAACTGACTGAAGAAGCCTGATTCTGTTAATATATACACACAACTTTTTTCCACGCCCTCATCACTCCGGAACAAGGAGAGTCTTCCATGTCGATTAACGCTCAGACAGCCGCGCCCTCTTCCAGCCTCATCCAGCAGGCAATCGAAGAAGGCCGCGTGATTGAGCTTCCCCTCTGCAACAAAGAGGAGGCTCTCAGGATTCTGGCGGAAAGTCTTGAAAGCGCCCGGGACGGGGACGCTGCTGTCCCCAGCATCATCGACAGCATTCTGCACTATGAGTCACAGTCCACAGCCTACCTGGGCTACGGTATCGCCTGCCCTCATGCCCGGGGCGGCAATGAAGGTGAAATGATCTGCGCAGTCGGGTGGAGTCCAGACGGCATCGAATACGGTAATACGGACGGATGGCCCGTGCATCTGCTTCTGATGTACTATGTGCCTTATCCCGCCCGAAACAAGTATTTGACCGAGCTTTCCTCTCTTGCCCGTGCGATTGCCGCCGACGAAGACCACCATGAACTGGTGAATCTGGAAGATCTGGACGAGGTAAAAGAGCGCCTGAATACCTGGATCGCCGCCATGGAAGGCCGGATAGACCCTGAAGATGGTCGAAAAGCGGCGTCCCGTGTGGCTTCCTCTCTTTTGAGCCAGGTACTGATCCCTGATATTCTGGAAATGCTGGAAGATCGCCGCTTGCGCGACCTTCGCATTTTTCTGTCCGCCCAGCCGGCGCCGGAAATCGCCGAGCTGATTACGGCACTGGACTCTTCCGATCAGCTGCTGGTATTTCGACTGCTGCCCAGAAGTCTCGCTGATGAAGTCTTTTCTCTCATCGACTATCCGTCGCAGACAGGGCTTCTGAAAAACATGGCGCAGGACGAAACACGCCAGGTTCTTGCCGCTCTGTCTTCCGACGACCAGACAGCTCTTTTTGAGGAATTGCCCGCCAACGTCACGCAGCGCCTGCTGACCCTTCTGAGCGATGCGGACCGCAAGCAAGTGCTCAGCCAGCTGAGTTATCCCAAAGACAGCGTGGGCCGCCTCATGTCCAGCGGCTATGTTTCCGCCCAGGAAAACTGGACGATAGCAAAAACAATGGAGCATATCCGGGCGGCAGGCAGCGACTCGGAAACGGTCATGACCATTTATGTCATCGACGACAGCGGCGCGCTGGTCGGAGAATTGCGCCTGCGCCAACTGATCCTTGCCGATCCGGCACTGCGCGTTTCCGTGCTGATGGACAAAAATTATGTGGCGCTCCATTCCATTCAGGACCGGGAAGAGGCTGTGCTGATTTTTAAGAAGTACGACGTGTACGCCCTGCCCGTCATTGACTCCGAAGGCGTGCTGCTGGGAATCGTCACCAACGACGATATTCTGGACGTGGCAGAAGAAGAGGCGACGGAAGACTTCCACAAGGCAGGCGCCATCCGTCCTCTGTCGGTGGGCTATCTGAAGACACCGCTGATTATGCTCTACCGCAGCCGGCTTCCGTGGCTGATTGCGCTCGTATTTGTCAATATTTTTTCCGGTGCGGGCATTGCCCATTTTGAAGAACTGCTCGGAGTCTATATGGCACTGGTGTTTTTTCTGCCTCTTCTGATAGACAGCGGCGGCAATGCCGGAGCGCAGTCGGCAACGCTGGTCATTCGAAGTATGGCACTGGGCGAGTTATCGCTGAAAGACTTTGCCCGTGTGTTCTGGCGCGAGGCATTGGTCGCCTCCGCCCTGGGGCTGTCCATGTCGGTGGCTGTCTTTGCGGTGGCATGGTGGCGTTCAGGGGCGCTTATCGCCGTCGTTGCCGCCCTCGCCATGGTCTCCATTGTCATCCTCAGCAGCATGCTGGGCATGCTGCTTCCCTTCGTGCTGCGTCGGTTTAAGGTCGACCCCGCCGTGGCAAGCGGACCGCTGGTTACCTCTCTGGCGGATATTCTCGGCGTGGTAATTTATCTGAGTATTGCTTCGATTATCCTGAGCACATGATACAAACCGCGCCGGCCGGTGACGCCTCAGCACAGCCTGTATGCCTGTTCTCCGTTTTTCACCACCTGTCCGATCAGCTGTTCCGGGGGAAGCCCCTTCAGCTGCGCCAGAAACGTCAACGTCGTCATGACATGGGCAGGCTCACAGCGCTTCCCCCGAAAAGACTGCGGCGCGAGATAGGGGGCATCGGTCTCCGCAAGAAGCCGTTCCAAAGGAACCACCAGAGCCGCTTCCCGCAGCGTCTGTGCTTTGGGAAAGGTCACATTTCCGGCAAAACTGACGTAGCAGCCCATGCCGACACATCTTTCCGCAAAGGAGGCCGTGCCGCCGAAACAATGCATAATGCATTCGGGGAGGTCTGAAATGTAGTCTTTCAGAATCGCCTCTGTGTCCTCATCGGCTTCACGGCAATGGATGATCACAGGCAGCTGCAGTTCTGCAGCAAGCGCCAGCTGCCGTTCAAAACAGACCCGCTGCTCTGGCCGGGGCGAAAATTCATTAAAATAATCCAGACCCATTTCCCCCAGCGCCACAATGCCCTTTTTCTGTGCCAGTTCTTTAAGACGTGCTTCTCCGGCATCGTCATAGCCCGAAGCCAGATAAGGATGGAATCCGGCGGTGGCATAGACCCCCGGACGGCACAGCGCCAGAGCGCTTTCACTGCCGTCAAGGCCATACCCGACAACCACCAGCCATTTCAGCACCTGCAATGCCCGGTCCAGTGCGGCTTCCCTATCCTCATCAAAAGGGGCCATCTGCAGGTGGCAGTGTGTATCCACTCCTTTCATGGCTGATTTTTTCCCGGTTTTTTCTTCTTCTTACGCCGGGCATTTTTCCCCTTCTTCTTTTCATCCTGATTGGAAGAGGAGACCGTATGTTTTTCCCAATGCTGTTCCGGTGCGGCAACCACGATATTGTTCCTGGAAGGCGCTTCCTCCTCCAGTGCAGAGGCTGAAGCTTCATCTCCCTTTTCCTGCAGTGCGGCTATCTGGCAGCACTGGATGTCACCGGATTCATAAACCTCATTTTCATATTGCAGACAGCAAAGCAGGCGACCGCACTGACCGCTGATCTTTCCCGGGTTCAACGACAGATTCTGGCATTTCGCCATACGCATGGAAATAGGCACGAAATGATTCAGCCAGCTGGCACAACATAATTCTCTGCCGCAGCAGCCCAGGCCGCCGACCAGTTTGGAGCGGTCGCGCACCTGAATATGGCGTAATTCGATACGGCTGTGCAGGTCTTTGGCGAGATCCCGCACAAGCTCACGGAAATCGACCCGGTTTTCTGCGGTAAAATAAAAAGTGATTTTATGCTTGTCGAAGGTGTATTCCGCCGCAACCAGACGCATGGGAAGGTTTCGTTTTTCTATCCGTTTATAACATACTTCCCAGGCGGTGCGCTCCTCTGCTTCCAGTGCTTCCAGCGCATGCTCATCGGAAACAGTTGCCTTGCGCACAACCCGCAGCTCGGCTGGCAGGTGCGCCGTATCCACACAAGGCTCCGGAGGGAGAATACAAGTCGCCCATTCCAGCCCCTGTTCGGTGTTCACAATAAGTGGGTCATCCCGCTGCAGCACCAGATCACCGCTGGAAAGAACCATAACCCGGCGGGACTTGCGTAATCGGACATGTACAATATTCATATGCATACCTGTGCGTGTTTTTTACTGTACGGGGAATGCCCCGATGCATCAGCCACCCGCCTGCCTGCCCGGAGGGCGAAGCGCAGTGCCGGTAACGGGCCGGGCAAGCTCAAAAAATAAATCCCGGAACACCCGCTGTGACTGCATGTTTCTTTCTATATACCGTGCGGCTTCATTAATCGCCGCCAGCTTGACAGACTGCCCGTCCAAAGAAATGTCCCTGGCAAGATGCGCCATCTGATCCCGGTTGAACAGCAGCGCCTCACCAGCGGACACAGCCTGCATCATCTCATCGCGATACCAGCTGTCAAAAAGGCGTAAATATTCCTGCACTTCCCGGCGAATCCGGCCCGCCACCAGTGCTTCCAGTCCCTCTTTCTCCATTTCCGGAGACTCGCCGCCCTCCTCCGGTTTGCCCGACCATTCCGCTTTCAGTTCAGCGGTAATCTGTTTTTCTTTTTCCTGAAGGTGAGCTGTGAAAAGCTCGCTGACAACCAGCGGATCTTCCCGGGAAGCGAGGCGTTTAATAATGTCAAGCACCGCTTCCCGCCGGTCGGAATGGAGAAGATCCAGCGCACGGGTCATACTGCCCTGAGCAAGAGGAGCGATGGCTAGCGCACGGGTCTCGGAGCACTGCTCCTTCTCCCGGAGAATCTGCACGACCGTAGCTTCCTGAAGAGCACGGAAGCGGATACGGTGGCACCGTGACAGAATGGTGGGCAGCAGGCGGCGGGGAGATGTGGTGATCAGCACAAAAACAGTTTTACTCGGCGGCTCTTCCAGTGTTTTCAGAAACTTGTTCTGCGCCGCCTCATGCATGCGGTCGGCGTCATAAATCAGGACAACACGGGTACCCCCTTCAAAAGGGCGGTAGATCACCATCTCGGTCATGGACTCTATGGCTTTCACATTGATGAGCCGCCCTTTGCCCTCCGGCGCAATATAAAGAATATCGCCATGGTTTCTGTTCGTGATTTTTCTGCAGGAAAGGCATTGACCGCAGGCATCTCCATTCCGGGCTTCACAGTTCACCGCCTTGGCAAATTCGAGAGCGGCCAGACTTTTACCCACGCCGTCCGGTCCCCAAAAGAGCAATCCGTTGGGGATGCGCTCCCGGCGGCACATTCCCTGCAGAAGACGCAGGGCAATCTCCTGATCCCGAATCTGTGAAAAGCTCATTCTCTTTGCCTGTTATTCATAGCTGCAGCACGTCCGATCCCGTATCAGGAAGCGGACGCACCTGTTCAGGAGCGTTTCTCCGGCATCGGACGGGCAGGCAGCCGCGGAAGAATCCGTTCCTGCAGCACAGCCAGCACCGCTTCCCGGGAAAGGGTACCATCTACCATTGTAATACGATCGGGCTCCTCCTTCGCAAGGCGTTGAAAAGCGGCTCGAATGTTCCGGTGAAAAGCCAGCGCTTCCGTCATCATACGGTCATCACTGCCTCTGTCCCGGGCACGCTGCATCCCCGCCTCTTCAGGAAGATCCAGAATAAATGTAATATCAGGCTGAATATCCTGAGCCGCCAGTTGATTCAGCTGAACAACCGTCTCATCCGGAAGCGTCCGACCGGCGCCCTGGTAGGCCCGGGTGCTGTCGGTGAAACGGTCGCAGAGCACCACCGCTCCGCGAAGCAGTGCCGGACGGATGACCTCCTGCACATGCTGTGCCCGCGCCGCCTGATACAGAAACAGTTCAGCCAGAGAGGACATTTTTTCGCTTCGGGGAACCATCAGGAGCGTGCGTATCTCTTCTGCCAGCGGCGTGCCGCCCGGTTCCCGTGTGGCAAGAACTTCATAGCCCTGCTGTCGCAGCCATTGAGAGAGCAGCCCGATCTGTGTGCTCTTTCCTGAGCCTTCTCCGCCTTCCAGTGTAATAAAAAGTCCTGTCATGAGGCAGTCACCTTGCCGCGCGCTTCAGCCGCCTTCTCAAAAAAGTCTTCCACCGCCGCGGCATCACCCTTTGTCAGAGCAGCTTCAAACGCATCCAGGCTCTGTTGAAGTTCCTGGATCGCTCCGAGAAGCGCACCCCGGTTTGACAGACTGATGTCGCGCCAGATTTCAGCGCGGGAAGCGGCGATACGGGTCACA
The DNA here is from genome assembly GCA_002070275.1 of Candidatus Hydrogenedentes bacterium ADurb.Bin170. GTDB lineage: Bacteria > Hydrogenedentota > Hydrogenedentia > Hydrogenedentales > CAITNO01 > JAAYJV01. The sequence continues at coordinate 14,880 of MWCY01000010.1, read as the reverse complement.
TCCAGAAACCCTCTGCCTATCAGTGTGCTGTCTGCTCCGGCATCATACACAATGCGCGCCAGAGCTGCCGCCGCCACATGTGGCAAATGGCTGGTACGGGCAAGAAGCGCATCATGCCGCGCCGCATTGAGGGTGACGACGCGGGTACCTACAAATTCCCAGAATGCCCGGGCCGCCTGCTGTGCCTCTTCACTGAGATCCGGGCTGTCTTCCATAAGGCAGACGGTACCTTCATAGAGTTCGGCAGTACCGTTTTCCGGCCCGAATTTTTCACCGCCCGCCATAGGATGACAGCCCACAAAGCGACGCGGTACGGGAAAAATCCGTCGGGCATGGTCGCATATTTCCTGTTTGACACTTGCCACATCCATGACAAGAGCGTTCGGGGAAAGATGAGGAGCGAGCAGATCCAGCAGGGGAATGACCTGCTGAACCGGGGTAGCGATGATAACCGCGTCAGCCTGTGCCGACGCACTGAGCGGATCGAGGGAAATTTCATCGACAGCACCGCACTGCAGCGCTTTTTCCAGGCTTTCTGCCCGTCTACCCACTCCGGTAATCCGGGCACCAGACTTCCGTCTTTTCAGTGCCAGCCCCAGAGAGGCTCCCAATAATCCAACACCGATAATGGTAATCCGCTCAAAGCCGATGTTCATGGCCTTTCTCGTGCTGCCCGCACCGCCTGCTCCACAGTAAAACGACCGACATAAAGGGCACGGCCCACAATCACTTCGTCCACGCCGAGAGCCGCCAGTGCACGGGCATTATGAATATCATCCAGAGAGGCGACCCCTCCGGAAAGGGTTACAGGAATTGCTGCGGTACGGGCGACGGCTCCCGTCATTTCCTGATTGGGTCCCGAGAGCATGCCGTCGCTGAGGATATCTGTATAGATAATGCGTGAAGCGCCCGCTTCCGCCACTTCACGGGCAAAGACAAGCGCATCCGCATCAGTGTTTTCAAGCCATCCGCTGAGTACCAGCTGACCAGCGCGGGCATCGATGCCTACTGCTATTTTCCCGGGCCAGCGTCGGCAGCTTTCTGCCAGCAGTTCACGATCCCGGTAGGCAGCAGTACCCAGAATTACCCGGGCTGCGCCTGCCTCAAGAATCTGTTCTATGGTTTCCAGAGAGCGTATGCCGCCCCCGACTTCATAGGGAATACCGCGGCGGGCAAGCATTTTCAGCTGCGGCAGGATACAGCAGGCGCCTGTACGTGCTCCGTCAAGGTCAACCATATGAATCAGGGAATCGTCTTTCTGACCCGCCTCAAGCAGCGCATGCCACCACGCCTGTGCCTGATCGACAGGATCCTGAGAATAGACGGTTTCCTGATCAAAATCACCTTGAACAAGATTCACACACAATCCGCCGCGGATATCCACCGCAGGAACAATGCGCATGATTATACAGCCGCCAATGTTGCTTTGGCTTTTTCAACCAGGGCAGCAAAAGCTTCCGCATTGTTGACTGCCAGTTCGGCAAGCATTTTCCGGTCCAGACTGATATCAGCCTTGTGAAGCCCCTCGATCAGGCGATTGTAGGTAATGCCGTTGGCACGGGCACCCGCGTTGATGCGTGCGATCCACAGGCGGCGGAATTCTCTTTTCCGGTTGCGTCGGTCACGATAGGCGTACTGACCGCTGTGATCAACGGCCTGCTGCGCTGTCTTGTACAGTTTGTGGCGGGCTCCGCGATAGCCTGCTGCCAGTTTGAGGACTTTTTTGCGGCGCTGGCGGGAAGCCGGATTATTTGTTGCACGGGGCATGATAAATCTCCTTGTTTACTCTCTGAATCAGTGGATCCGCTGCCGGGATCCCTGTGTTGTACCCGGAATACCTCCCGACGATCAGGCGTAGGGAAGAAGCCGTTTGATCCGCGGGACTTCCTCAGACGAAACCAAAGCCGACTGACGAAGATTTCTCCGACGTTTGGGGGTTTTGGAGGACATAAGGTGGCGCGCATAAGCGTGGTGACGTTTGAAAGATCCGTTTTTCGTACGGCTGAAACGCTTGGCTGCGCTTTTGTTCGTTTTCAGTTTAGGCATAACTGCAATCTCCTGTAGTACAATGCTCAGTGTTTCTTCATGTGACTAAGACCGGACAAAACATCTGTCCCTTTTATGAGAGACGATGCCTGTTAAGCCTGATGCTGTATCTCTGTCAAAGACAGACGCTATTTTGCCGGGGTCAGAACGATGGACATATTACGGCCTTCCATCTTGGCAAGACCTGCCGTATTGTCGCCCACACACAAATCCTGGGTAGCTTCAATCACCCGCTGGATGATCTCGCGCCCGAATTCCTGATGTGCCATTTCGCGGCCGCGGAACATGATGGTCACGCGCACCTTGTTCCCTTCTTTCAGGAATTCACGGACGTGGTTGGTCTTGAACTCAAAGTCATGCTTATCAATCTTGGGCCGGTATTTGATTTCTTTTAAAGAAACCGTATGCTGATTTTTGCGGGCTTCCCGGGCACGGCGTTTCTGCTCGTAGCGATACTTCCCATAGTCCATGATACGGCAGACTGGAGGCACTGCATCCGGTGCCACCTCCACCAGATCAAAGCCGCGGTGTGCCGCTTCGCGGATTGCATCCCGGGGGCTCATAATTCCAAGCTGGGCGCCTTCTTCATCAATAACCCGCACCTGACGGGCGCGGATTTCTTCGTTCACCCGCACTTGGTCTTGCTTTTTTTCCTTGCCGATGAGAGTCTTCTCCTATGGGCCGCTTAAGGGCCGAACGACATATAACACAAAGGATCCGGTCTTATCCGGAAAAATAAAAAAACGCGACAGAAGACACCTGCCTTCGTCGCGTACACATACTAAACCACGATTTTCTGTGGTGCGCAACCAGGCTGGCAGGCTCGAAGCCGCCGCAAGGTGAGGAATATTTTCCTTCTTCTGCTGACGGATAACTATGATCCGTAGCCATACTGTATCAGAGAGTAACCTCTTTTGTCAAATGCCGCTCAGTCCGGAATGCGGAAATCCCCGGTATCCTGCCTTTTTCCCGGCAGTTGACCGCAGGACCCAAGGGGCATATAATTTAAAAAACACCAGCCGCCTGAATGCAGAAAAAGCCATGAAAACGCCTTTTGACTTTACCGCAGACAACTACGATCTCTGGTATGACACGCCGGAAGGGCAAGCCGCTTTTCAGGGAGAATGGCTTTGCATCAAAGATTTAATGAAAGGCAGTCCGTCTGGCTGGCTGGAAGCAGGGACGGGTACCGGGCGTTTCGCCCATGCGCTTGCGATCGGCACCGGTATTGATCTCTCCAGCCGGATGCTGCGTATTGGCCGTCAAAAAGGACTCCGGCTCTGCCAGGGACGTGCAGAAGCGCTGCCTTTTCCCTCCGCCGCTTTTCAGGGAGTGCTTTTTGCACTCGCATTGTGTTTTATGGACGATGCAAAACAAGCGCTTCAGGAGGCGGCGCGGGTGCTCATGCCGGGCGGGCAGCTGCTGATCGGTATGACTGTGCCGGAAAGCCGCTGGGGCGGCCTATGGAAAGCATCCGCGCACAAAGGGCACCCTCTTTACAGCCGGGCGCATTTCCGGAGCATAACCGAGACAGTCGCGCTTGCAGAACAATCCGGCTTTCTTTTTACGGATGCACGAAGCGCTCTAAGATGGGAACCCGGCACCGTGCCCCAAGAGCCGGTTCAGGCGCTGAAGGGCATCCATCCCGCAGCGGGCTTTGCCGCCCTCAGCTTTGAGCGAATACCGGGCTGAAGAGCTATCCGTGTTCCTGAACAGAAAGCGACACTTCTCCCGTGCTTTCATCATACACACGGCAAATGTATAACGCCGTAATAACAGCTGAAACCGTGAAGATAACAAAAACCGGGACAATGGCGTAATGATCCAGCCAGCAATTAATGAAGCGATACCCCGCATCCGCATCGGTAAGCAGCCATTTTTTCACAGCAAAAACCTTCAGACAGGAAACGCCGTAGCACGCCCAGAGCAGCAATTGAAAAAGATGCGGCACAAAGTGCCGGCGCTTTTGCAGAAAGAGCACCGCCGCTCCTGTTCCAACAATACTCAGAACCAGAATAAGGGCTCGGGCGATGATTGAAAAATTGGGTTCGCCCGCTGCAGGCGCCCATTCGTTAAAATCCAGCACCGCATGAAAAACAGTCAAGGTCGCCACAATCTGCCAGGTCATGGGCGAAGAGCGAAGACCAAGAATCAGGCAGAGTCCGCCAAGGAAAACAAAAGTGTATATGAAATGCATGAGATCCCGGAGATACCAGGCATTTCCCTCCGTGCTCGCTGTATCGAGAATCGGGAAAAGGGTGAAAAAGAAAATAATCACCGGCACAAACCAGAGTAGATCACGAAGCCCGCGGTCCTTCTCCCGTACAAATGCCTTTTCTTCTGCCAGCTCGCCGCGATAATACCAGGCGCAGCCGCCAAAAAAGACACCCAGCATAAAGCCGAAGAAAAACTCCATGGCTTTCCACCAGTTGCTCCACGCCTGAGGCACCGGCAGTGACGGACCGTAAACAAGAAAAAGCGTGCCGCCGCCGAAGCCAATCGCACCACCGACCAATCCCCACAGAGCAAAGCGCAAAGGCATCTGTTTTGCCTTTTTATCGGCGCTGCCGTAAAGCACCGCAAGAAAAACAACCGTGGCAAACAGAAGCCCTGCCCAGCTTTCCTCTCGCGGATTTGTCGGATCAGAAAAATAAATCAGCTGCGGATCATTGATTATTTTCCAGCCGATAAAAGAAGCAACCGGTATCAGCAGGCAGGCAAGAAACAGCCTTTTTGTCTCATAGCGCCGCAGCACCAGACCTGCCCCTAAAAGTGCGCCGCCCAGAAGACCCCAGATACCGCCTTTGAGCGTCACGCCCAGCATGCCCCACCAGAAAGTTTCCGGCGCCGTCGCCAGGCCCAACGTCTGCCCATAGGTCATTTCGCCGCCAAAGGCTAGCCCCACCGTGCAGAACAATGCTGTCTGACATGCCATAGCGGTATCGTGACGCAAAAGCAGGCTGAGGCTCAACGAAAGAAAAGCACCCGGTATCAGTGCCGCAAAAGGACCGCCGCCTATATATCCGCGCAGTCCCCAGCCAAGCAGTACCGCAACAGCCGGAAATACAATATAGGTTCCCAAAGAAATCTCAGCCTTCGGACAGCACGCCGAAAGCTCTTTTCCCTGACAATCTGTGTGAGACATGAAAACACTCCTGTATATTTTTCGGCAGCTTCAGCGTCCTGCCTGTTCCTCGGAAATCTGGCGGAAGAGTCGTACATGCGCTTCGGGCGTATCCCGTACCAGTTCACAGCCCGCCGCAAGAATATAGCGCGGCGACCCGTCAGCCAGGCATGAGCACAGATAGCTGCGCACCGTTTCTTCGTTTCCATTACGAAATATCCGTACCGGATCACCGTTGCCCGCCAGCACTTGCTGATCTCCCATAGAAACCCGCGCAGCCTTCAGCGGAGACATCCAGTCCAGATCCACAATATCACAGCCAAGCGTGCCTATGGCACCCACCAGCTGACTTGTGTCTCCGCAGATATGAAGACGCACTTTGCCGCCCATTTCCTGAATGCCCGCCACCAGCCTTTTTTCATAAGGAAGCACCAGGCTTTCATAAAGATGCGGGCCGATGAGAGAAGCGGCGGCATCGCCCACACCGATAGAATCAGCGCCTGCTTCCAATTGAGCCCTGGCAAAAGACAGTCCCAGGGTCAGCGCAAATTCGAAGAGCGCCTCCACAAAAGCGGGATCCTCAATAAAATCAAGCATAAGATTATTGATGCCCCGCAGATCGGCTCCTTCCGCACAAGGCCCTTCAACCCACCCCTCGATCAGAAAGTCATCACCCCCTTTTTCCTTGAAAAGAGCCACCGCATTGACACGATCAGACATGCGTCTGCCTTCTTCCGGAAGCGGCATCCGGAGCGAGGCAAGGCTGCTTTTATCGGCAAGCAGCGCTGTCTCTTCCTGAATGGCGGGCGGCTGGTTTTCATAAAACACAACTGCCGCGCCGCAGTCTGCCGCTTCCCGGGCAGGATCGGATATACAGGAAACATAATCGAAGCCGTAGTCTTCTGCGGTTTTCAGCTGCGCATCCACAAGAGCGCGATAATCCGTCACATAACGCCCGTAAGGGATGCCGGCATGATCAGCGGCGAACATCATGGTGATGGGCATTACTGGCACCCGGTCAACAGGCGCTCCGGCGATCAAATTCAAGATTCGTTCTTTTCCTGTCATGCCGCTGAACCTTTCTCTTTTCTTCATCCGCCGTGGCAGATGATTGTTCAATAGTCTTTTCGCCAGAAAAGTCCCACACCGCTCCGGTCACGGGCATCCACGTCGCCCTTTATGGACAGCTGCGGGGAAAGCTCCACTTCAACGGAGATCCGACCGCTGTCGGACGTGGTACCCTGCTCCACTTCCACATAAACCGAGTCGGTGAAATATTTTCCCAGACCGACAGCGGCATCATCAATCTTTTCACCTGTCCTCAGGTCAATGCGGTCTATTCCGGAGATAGAAAGTTGACCGGTGAAGAAACGAAGGCCACCCAGATCCCGGTTGAACATGGCGGCAACCCGGGCAAGCTGAAGCGCCTGAACCGGGGAGATGCGCGCAAGGTCTTTGCCGAAAAGAATGTGCGAAAGAATCTCATCCTGAGGAAGAGAAGGGCTTGATTCCAGTTTCATCACCATCGTGCTCATTTCCCCTTCCAGCCGAACCGTGGCGGAAATCTCGCGGGTCTCTACCACCGCACGCAGATCCATTGTGGGCTCAAATATACTTTTCCCTGTCAGGAGCACCGCACTGTCGCTAAGCTGAAACCGCTGATTCAAAAAGTCAAGGGTGCCCCGCAATGCCGATATACGACCTTCTGCCAGCGGATTGGACAGAGTGCCGCCTACATGGAACACGCCTTTCCATTCCGAATCCAGAATCGGGGCGCGCACATAGATCTTCCGGGGCATGGAGCAATTGACATCCAGACGGATACGGGAAGTCAGATTCTCAAGCAAAGAAGCACTCTTCGCTGCTGCGGGCTCCTGCCCCATTTCGATCACTTCCAGACGGGGCGGCTCACGAAGCATCAGCTGATCAGGCATGGTCGCCTCCACAGGCGTTATCTCAAGCGTACCCGAAAGCAGCATTCCCTGCAGATCTCCCTGCAGCTGCAGCGGGCCTGAAGCAACAGCCCGGGCATAAGCGAGATGCACGACCTGAGCCTGGTCAAGCACGGCATTCAACGCCAGAGGAAAATGCTTCTCAAAATCAAGGAGCACGTGCCCGTCCACTTTTAACATCCCCTGCTGACCCGTACGGGCGGTGCAGTCCTGAAGCAGCAGCGTGCCGTCCTGTGCTTTCAGCTGAAACTGAAAATCACGCAGACTGGTGCCCGTTGTAATATTGGTATATTGCCCTTCTGTAAACCGTGCTGCACCCGTGAGCAGGGGAGCCGCCAGACTGCCGCCAATGCCGAAATCGCCGGAAAGTTTCCCCTCCAAGCCGTGAGGAATCAGCGCCATCTCTTTCAGCAGCGGCTTAAAGTCAACGTCAAAGTGAATTTGTCCGTCCAGACTGCCGCCCTTATCCAGTGACAGATGCCAGGGCTTGAAACGCAGAGGAAGCGGACAGCGCGCCTGTGTCTTTACCGTCATCCCCGGCACCATTTCAGCCAGGGCGCGGAGATGCAGATAACCTTCCATCAACTGAAGTTCAACCTTCGTCGAGGCAGGCGGCAGCCCGGCAGTGGAGCCATCTTTCAGACGAAGTTCTTTTACAGCGAAGTTACTTTTCAGCTCCGGATGTTCCGGCGTTCCGCCCAGAGACGCTTCGCCCTGAAGCGTTCCGCTGAGTCCGGGAAGGCCGGCGCCTTCCAGAAGGGACAAAGGCAGCGCTGCAATCTTCACAGAGCCGAGAAGTTCATCCTGAGCGGCATTACCTTCGAGTCGAATCTGCCCCTCGCCGGAAGTCAGCACTATCGGATTCAGTACGATACGGGAATCCGACCATTGCAGCCGGGACGCCTCCTTTAAGGTAAAGAACGCACGTTCCGCCGCCAGATCCAGACGGTGCAGGCGTGCAGTGCGTTGCTGCAGCGACACATCGCTTTCGGCAATAAGAGCAATGAGCGGCAATACCTCCGTTTTTTTGTCGGGCAATTCGTTGATCTGCAGGCGCAGCTGTGCTGATTCCAGCGTTCCGGACAGCACTGCCTGCACACGATCCAGAGCTGCCTTCCCGACTACAGGCTGCTCAATTTTCAGCTGAACCTGTCCCGAAGGCGTCCGATCCAGCCCCTCCGCCTCTACCCGTAGCGACAGACCGGAGGCACGAAAGCTGCCTGCCTGAACATCCCGGAAGTCCAGCGTGCTTTGCGTCCGGTTGTCGGCGAAATCAATGGCGCCCTCTCCTGCCCCGGCTACTGGCATTCCGGCGATCGCTGTAAATGCGGACAAGTCGCCTGCCGTCAGGCTGCCGTGCAGTTCCGCTTTTTTCAGATCAAAAGGAAGCACCGCACGGAAACTGCCCCTGTTGTCGACAAGCGCAAGATCAAAACGCTCAACAGAAAGATGCTCCGCTTCAACGGAGCCTTTTCCTGTAAAGTGCAGCTTCGCTTCCGGCGCTGCCAGCGTTCCTTCCCAACCCAGTGACGGCATACGAACCGGCCCCTCGCCCTGAATTTTCAGCTGCAGTGCCAGCGGTGGCAGAGGGGCCCGCTGCACGTCTTTTCCGGTAAGAATCAGCTGCCCTTTCGCACCGGCAAGTGTCCCGGATAGAGACGCTTTCACTCCAGCCTTCCCGGCAAGATCCTGATCAAGCAGCTTGCCGACAGTTTTTAGCGCGATGTCTTCCCCTTCCGCAGTGAAAAGGAGACTGCCGTCTTTCAGCCCGTAACTGCCCTCAAAAGAAAGACTGCCCGCTGCATGAGCCGCCTTGCCGGATTTCATCTCCACTTTTTCCGGATCCGCCTGCCCGGCAAGTTCGAAAGAAAGACCTTTTTCCTCAAGCCAGGATGCCAGCGAAGGCGGCGTTGACGCTGTCTGCTGAACGGTTCCCCGGATCATATATGCAAGTGACAAGGGATCCCAGGAGAGGTTGCCTTCGATGGAACTTTTCAGCGCAAAAGAGGGAAGGAACACAAAGGCAGCAAGACTCTTTCCGCCGTCAGCGCTGTCAAGAGTGAAGGCTGCTTCTGCCCTTGCCTCCTCAGGAAGAATACGACCCTGCCCCATAAGAGCTGCCTCTGCTGCCTGTAAACGCAAATCCTCAATACGGATTTCTTTCGCACCCTGCCCTGCAAGTTCCAGAGTGAGAGCAGCGCCGTCCGGCATAAGGGCTTCCCCTTCTCCGGAAGCAGCCTCGTGATAATGTACAATGGAGTCACACTGAAGCGATGCTTTCCCGTGCCACGGTGTCTCAGCGGGGTGTCGCCAGCTGTCGCAGTTAAGGTGCAGCGTCCCTGTCAGAGCACCGCCCGCCCAGTCCTTCCAGCGCAGTCCGTCTCCTGCAACAGAGAGCTCGGCTTCTCCGCCGCCCTCACGGGAGGCGGCATGCAACGATATCTCCCAGGCGCCTTCCGCTGAAAAGCCATGCAAGTTCTGCAGCCAGGGAGACTCGGAGACGCTGCCGCTGCCACGCCATTCAAAACTGTCTTCCTCAAGATCCAACCGCCCGGAGAACGATGCGGACGCACCGGCACCTTCAACCGATATATATTCCACAGTCAACTGCGTTTCTTCCGGGCTGTAACGCAGCGCATAGGCGGAAGTCATTTTTTCCTCCGGTGCAAAAGGAAGTGAAATAGCAGAAAAGCGTCCCGGGTGCAGCGCAAGGCTGCCGATTAGAGCATAGTCGTCCTGAAGTGCCAGGCTGCCTTCCCCTCCGAGAAACTCTCCCGACGTGCCTGTCCCCTCAATTTCATAGCGGACAGCCTTCCCGTCGCTTTCCGCCCTCAATGCCATCCGGCATGATGCCGCTGTCTCCTCTGGCGTGTATGCCAGATCAAACTGGGCAGTGCCCGTCCGGTCTGGAAGAGAAAGCCTGCTCTTCCCGGAAACCAACAGTTTCTCCGATCGGAGGGCCATCGCTTCTGCCACAAGCTCACCCCGCGTGTCCAGGCTGCACTGAATACGACCTTCAATGTGATTTCCGAGTATCTCCGCTCCAGAAGCAAAACGGTGAATCTCTTCTAAAAAAACCTCACCCCTGCCGGAGACCGCTGTTACCAGGTCGGCTTCACTGAGCTGAAGTGTTCCGTTAGCCAGAACTGTGTCCTGCGCCTCCAGCAGAAAAGACGCCTGCCAGCTGTCTCTTGGGCCGTCACCGCGTATTTCCAGCTTTAAGGGTGCTGCAATTCCGATCATGTCAGGGGCAAAAGCAGAATCCTCAAAATGCACCAGCAGACGCGGGGCGGCACCAACATAGGAAAAGGAAATGCTTCCCGTTACTGCATTATTCTGCAGGCTTTTCACGTCCAGCGAGATTTCAGGAAGGTCCCTTCCGGAAACAGGCGCGATGCGACCGGACAGCGTGAGAGGGTGTTCGGCAGCCGATGTATTTTCCGGGAACTGAAGACATGCCAGAGCAAGCCGGTCGATACGGATACGGGACAGGAATGCCGGGACCCGGGGGATACGCCATTTTTTCTTTGGAACCGGACGGCGCAGCACAGTGAGTCTTTCTATGTCGACCTGCTCCAGCGTCGCATACCCTTGCATGAACGATGACAAGCGGGGTGCTGCATGAATATTTTCCAGAAGAAAACAGGGTCCGACGTCATCACTGACCGAAATGCGTTTAATCGTTACTGATGTGCGAAGCGCACCTTCAACGCCCTCAAAAGCAATGTCCCAGTCTGTAAAGTGACGGACGCCCGACGCCACCCCGCGCAAGAGCACCGCTGTGCCCGTTGCAGACACAAAAATAAAAATACAAAAAAGAACACCAAAAAGGGGCGGGACAAATAACAACAGCCCGAGCCGCCTGCGACCTTTGTGCTTCGGCTCCATCATTAAAAGGCCTGACCGATACTCATGTACAGCTGTACACTCGAATCCAAATCTTTGCGGCGGTTTACAGGTACTGCCACATCCAGCCGAAGCGGCCCCAGTGGCGTACTGTAGCGAAGCCCGATGCCCGCGCCCCAGCGCGGTGCTGTCCCGAAATCAGGAAAAGGCGTTTTATACGACATCCCGCCGTCAACAAAAGCGACCACTCCTATTTTTTCCGACAGCTTCCTGCGCAGTTCTATAGACCAGTCTGTGAGCGAACGACCGCCCATGGGCTTTCCTTTACTGTCTAGAGGGCCGATATTCTGGTAGGCGTACCCACGCACGCTTCCGCCGCCACCGGCAAAAAAACGCTCATCCACGGGGATCATTCCGGAAGCCGCGCCTCCCAGACTGCCCAGCCGCAGCCGCGTCGCAAGAACGGTCTTTTGTTCTTCACCGAAGGGAATAAAATAACTGAAATTCATTTCGTTTTTGGCAAAGAACACGTTCTTATTTGTCACATCCCAAAAAGGGGTCAGCCGATTGGTCAGCTGAAATCCGCTGTGGCTGTCCAGAGGATTATCCCGTTGGTCGTAGCGCACTTCAAAAGGAAACAGTGCCAGAAAATAACTATCGCTTTTATTGGTTGATTGGACACGCCCCATCCGTAAAGAGGGCCCCAGACCGTAGACCAGCGTCGGAGATATGATGCGCTCAAGCCATGCACCTGCTTCAATACGCCTGCTCTGATATCGTTCGGGCTGCAGTTGTCTGATTCGGGTATGAAGCGTGAGATTCTGATCAGACCGGCGGTATTGCTGAATGTCGTACACCGCACCAAGCGCCTGCTCCATTTCGGTGATCTGTCCCTGCACGCGAAGGCGGCGGCTCATCTCCAGAAAATTCCGGTGCTCCCATTCGAACCCGGCGCCGATGCCTTCATCGGAGCGGTACTGAAGTCCGGCATGGATGGTACGGTGACGACGCTCGATCACCTCGGCCACAATGGGAATGTGACCGTTTACTGCTTCAGCTTCAGGGGCAGGATGCAGCCGAACTATGGAAAATAGTCCTGTCTTCTGCAGCTTCGCCTGACCCTCCTCCAAAAGAGAAATCTGGAACGGCGCACCGTGCATCCAGGGAAGCTCCCGCTCCACCGCATCGAGGCGGATGCTATCCAGGCCTTCCACACGCAGAGCGCCAAAAAGCAGATGCTGCCCGCTGTCAAAAACAAACGTTACATGAAGCGTCCTGTTTTCACGATCTATGCGTATTTTCCGATCGGTGATGCGCGCAAAGGGAAATCCCCCATTGCCGAGCATGCGAAGCAATTGCTTTTCCCCGGTAAGCACGGAGTCCGCCAGTGCCGGCGAGCCCTTTTTCAAATCCGTGCTTTCGCTCAGCACCGTTTCCAGCGCAAAAAGATCCATCTCTTCCCGGGGCGTGGCCATTTCCAAAAGGATAGACCCGAAGTGATAAAGATTTCCCGGAGCAACCCGGTAAATAACCCGGCTGGTTTCATCACCCCATTGAACACTCATTTCAAGGACAGCATCATAATATCCGGCTGCATGAAGAGCGTCTTTCAGGCGTTCTTCGTGACGATGTGCATAGCCCTTCAGCAGCGTTTCAGTTTCTGGAGTTCCTTCCCCGGGCCAAAGCATGGGCGAGTAGCTTTCCAGCACTTTCTGTAAATGAGGCTGCTCCATCGGAATAATTTCAACCTGCACGCCGGCTGACAACGCAAAGGGAAACAGAAGAAAAAGCGAAGAGACGACTGCAAAAGCAGCTGAAAAGAATCTTGGAAATGATGCTTCTTTCACGATCTGTCTTCCGTTTCTGCTGAAGCGCCCTGCTACTCGTTCCCTTGGCATAGCATACCACACTCCGGACAGCGAAGACACTCAGCCCGGGCGAAGTGCCTTGAAAAAAAAGTCAGCCGGAACGTCAAAAAACAAAAAGCCTGATGACAGCAAAAGCAGTGCTGCCATCAGGCATACAGTTCGTTCAGCAATAGGTGGATCAGTCGCGACGCAGTACGGACCAGGAAGCCAATACAAGGGCGCTCAAACCGACAAGCAGCCATTCTCCAAGCGCATTTTTAAGGGCGTCCAGAGAGAACGGGGCATCGCCATCGAGTAGCAGCTTCTTGCCGCCGCATCCACATCCGCCTTTTTCTTTAACCTGGCTGAGTGCAATTTTGAAGGAACCGTTTTTGAAAGTGTCCGTGGTTCCGATACGTTCACCGGCAACACGAATCAGCTTTGTGGCGCCCTTGTCTACACTTAATTCAACAGGCTTTGTGTACTTGGCATGACTCTCCGGCACAGCGGTTTTACGGCCGGCTTCCGTGCCGACTGCCGTGCCGCCGAAAACGGCAAGGGTTGCTCCGGCAAAAGAATCTGTCAGCGTAATTGTATAGTCGCCTTTTTCACCCGCTTTAAACAGGTACCAGACGTCCTGTCCATCTTCAACGGCTGCTGCGGACGCCAATCCGGATAATGCAAAAATGCTTACCAGGCACACCATTGTACCGAATCTCAATGTACCCTTCATGAAAAGTTCTCCTTCTGAGTGCCGCCTGATGCGGCGTATTGGGACTGCCGGGTGCAGGCGCTCCTGACGCCCGGCAGTTACTTCTCTTTTCAACTGTGCTAACAACACACTGTCCATCACGGTGCCTCTCAGAGACCCGCGATCAGGCAGTTCTTCCTGAGTTACTCGGCAAGCAAAATGAACTGGTGACCGGCGATGGGCACTTCCGGCAGGCCGTCAATACTGACGCCACCGTGGAAATAGTGCTGTCCTGCGGGACCACTCAGCCTGTAGGTCACAACGGCAGCACTTTCACCATTGTTCCAGAAGGTCACTTTTGTCCCGCTGGGATGAATAACGCCATTCACGCCATCCACAGAGACAAAAGTCAGCCCATCGGGAGCATAATCTTCCAGACCCCAGGCGGTTGTACCGGCAGGTGGCGCAATAAGCAGTGTCACAACCCCGGTGTAATTCTCAACGACCCGGGTCACTATTCCGCAATTGGATTCTACGAAAACGGCATACAGATTTTCGGCAGTATTGGCGGCAAGGTCTGACGCTTTGATGAGAACGAAATAGTAGCCGGGGCTGTTTGTCCAGGGATTTGACTCATCAAAGCCGAGATTCTGAACCAGCTCAACTGCCAGCTCTTCCGGATTTTCCGGATCGTCGCCAAGCACCTTATAAATCAGAGTCTCTATAACCGGCTCTTCAGTGCAATTATCAACAGCTTCTACCGATACGGGCCCGAAAGCGGAAACGTCGGTGCCGCAGTCCACTGTGTAAATGAAGAGACCCTTTTCTTCGTTATAAACAGCATCTTCGCTGTGGAGGACAGTAAGCTCAGGGGCAACCAGGTCAGGGTCACAAGGATCGGGTTCACCTTCTACGGGCTCACCTTCTACGGGCTCACCTTCTACGGGCTCGCCTTCTACGGGTTCACCTTCGACCGGCTCACCTTCGACCGGCTCACCTTCGACCGGCTCACCTTCGACCGGCTCACCTTCGACCGGCTCACCTTCAACAGGTTCACCTTCAACGGGCTCACCTTCAACAGGTTCACCTTCAACGGGCTCACCTTCAACAGGTTCACCTTCTACCGGCTCGCCTTCTACGGGCTCACCTTCTACGGGCTCGCCTTCGACGGGTTCACCTTCAACAGGTTCACCTTCTACCGGCTCGCCTTCAACGGGCTCACCTTCAACGGGCTCACCTTCAACGGGCTCACCTTCAACGGGCTCACCTTCAACGGGCTCACCTTCGACGGGTTCACCTTCAACAGGTTCGCCTTCTACGGGCTCACCTTCAACGGGCTCACCTTCGACGGGTTCACCTTCAACAGGTTCGCCT
>MWCY01000009.1 GCA_002070275.1 Candidatus Hydrogenedentes bacterium ADurb.Bin170 | reverse complement strand
GAAAAACCTTAAACTACCGAACGCCTGCCGAAGTCTTATTCAATTCAATAATTGCATTTCAGCCTTGAATCCGCCAAGAGGCTTTCGCCGTAATGAAGTCATTTCTGCCGGTAGTATTGGTGTAGTGTATTTCACCAAAACCTTTGTGATCCCTGTGGGTAATATCGCCCCGGGCATCCCGGTACTCGGGCTGTATATCCGACCAGTCATTGAATATGCCGTCTATCCGGATATTACCGGGTCCGGGTATGCGGGGAAGAGGGCGAACCCCTTTGTATTTTCGGATCCAGTGTGCCAGCTGATAATAATAATTGTCCTCGTGCCCGCCACGCATGGGCTCGCAGTCACGGCTGTATTCCTGTGTATACTGGTCTACAAAAAGCCCGCCGGGATAGTAGCTGGTTTCATCCGTATAGATGCTCCATTTTTGAAAGCGCCCCGCTATCCATTCGTTCCACCCGGTTACAAAAATGAAGGTCGGATCTTTTTCGAGGGCGTACCGCCACTGCTCATCAAAATTAAGCCCCAGTTTGACCGCATCGGGCGACGGGTCTTTGCCTCCGTTATGCCAGCTTCTGCCCATGGCACCTCTTGTGTGGCTCATTGGTGCCGGACCCGGCGTGTTGGGGAGTGCATTCTGAGCAACGCCTACGCTCATCTGCTCTGTTTCGCCGCGGCTGTTTTTGAACTCATGCTGCGGATAAACTTCAAGCCAGCTCCATTGATCGGGACCACTCGGGCCTAGCCAGTAATCGGGCATAGGCCGGCGGAAAGTAAAGAATGCACGCATTTCCGGATCTTTCACATAGTCCGGATTGGCAAGAATCAGAGGTTTTCCTTCCCAACGGAACCAAAGATCCTCCCAGAGCCCGGGTTTATACAGATCCTCCCAGACGCGCTCCAGAACAGGCATGGGATCGCCAAAGGGTGCTATAAAACAAATGGCAGGTGTTTGGTTGCCTTCCTGTCGCATGCGCTCATATTCCCTGCATAGCGCCTCATATTCTTCTTTCCAGGTGAAGGGGGCATTGGTCGTATCAAAAAAGAGAGCATCTACGCCCGCATCGGTGAGCATACTGGCATGTTTCCTTATGACAAAGGGATCGGTCATCCAGTAATAACCCAGTTCCGGCTCACCCCAGTGATGGGGCGTTCCGTTGACAGGCCATTCCACTTCCGGACTGTCGCCTGCCGCCTGTATCAGTTTGGTGTTGTCATTAGGTCCGTTTTTATACTGGATGTGCCAGGTCCAGTAAAAAATGCCGACAAAACGGTCTTTTCTGAGCGGAGGGGCTTCGGTTTCCATGGGAAGGACACGACCGGCACCATCTGTTGCTGCCCAGGTATCTGAATAGAGATCCCGGAAAGATTCGTCCCCGGCTGAGGCCGGAAAGCAGACTGTGCTCAACATTAGAAATGAAACCGGCAGAAACCGTAAGAACATGGCGGAATCCTTCGCAGCTAATGATCGGCAATACAAGGACTATGCCCACATAAACCAAACGAAAATCGCGGCGGGTACCACAGCGGCGATGGTGAAGGGAACAGATACTTTCATAAATTGCCCGAAAGTAATGGGATGCCCGTCTTTTTTAAGCATGCCGCAGGCAACTATATTTGCGGATGCACCAATGGGCGTGATGTTTCCGCCCAGGCTGGCCCCGAGAAGGAGACCGAAAAGAAAAATGGCTGGATTGATGTTTAATTTATGGGACATGTCTAAAGCTACGGGAAGCATAGCGGCAAGAAAGGGCACATTGTCCACAAAGCCCGAAACAATAATGGACACAATCAGAAGAAGCAGATAACCGAGCAACACATTGCCGCCGATCCGGGCCGAAAGAAATGCGGAGATCTGATCTATCCAGCCTGTCTCGGTGAGGCTGTACACGATTATGAACACGCCAAACAGAAAGAAGGTGGTGTCCCAATCGAGCTTCTTCATGTTGATCCAGAACTCTTCCTGATTGGTGGCACGATCCCAGATGATGGCAGCCACAGCAAAAAGCATACAGATCAGCCCGGCAAGATACGTAAACTCCTTGTCAAAAAAGGAAGTGCCTGCCAACGCCATAATCAATGCGAGCAGCAGAAGCGTAGGAATCCAGGAAAGTACTTTTTCTTCAGGCAAAAGTTTTGTTTTTACTTTATGTTCTCTGAAAACGAAGTACAGGTAAAGGGAGGAAGTGACAGCACCTATCTGGACGGCAAAAAAGATCCCAGGCTTTCCCTGATACCAGAAAAAATCCATAAAATTCATTTTTGCAAAGCCGCCGAGCAGCATGCTGGGCGGGTCGCCGATGAGGGTGGCACAGCCCTGAAGATTGCTCGAGATAGCAATGGCAGTCATCATATTGATTGGATTGAAATCCAGTTTTTTCGCCAAAGCAAGACCGACAGGTGCAACTATAAGGACGGTAGCCACATTTTCCACAAAAGCGGAAATCACACTTGTCATCACGCAGATAAAAAGAATGGCAACAGCCGTGTTAGGAGCGCGGTTCACGATGATTTCAGCGAGATAAGCAGGGAATCGGCTGCCCATAAAAACATCTGCCAGCACAAGCATACCCACAAATATGCCCATGACATTCCAGTTAACTCCATGGACCAGAGCGTCTACGGGGTCTATAGTCTGCGTAATAAAAAGGAGCGCTACAGCGCCCAGAGCCGAAAAACTTCGGCGCATGGGAAAAATCACAAAAAGGCTGTACGCCACAATAAAAATAACAAGAGCAGAAACGGAGGGGTTCATTGTAGACTCTTTCTGAATGAAGCGGGTAGAGTCAGTAGTTTAACGCATTTATGCGGGAGAGCACAAAGATCATTGCGAAGACAAAACACATGGGCGCTTATGGCTGTTGTGCTATTTCGTCAGCCGTCCCTGTTCTCCTTCTCCAAGACACACGCCCGCTTCTTCGCAGGGATCAAAATAGTTCTCAGCGGGAAGGTGCCTGAACCACACAAAATACATGACCAGCCCGCAGAGAAGCCACAAAATTGAGGTGACACAGAAGCCCCGCCAGGCGCCGACCACAAACTGCATAGGCGCAAGGAACATACAGATTTGCCATAGCAGCGCAAAAGGACAGGTGAGTAAGTCGCGTCTGTGCTCCACATCCAGTTCCAGAAGATCTTTTTCAGCCAGCCTCTTTTTATAAGGGCCCCACAGTCCGAAGGGGCGGGTTATATTATAAAAACGAGCTACAACGGAATCCTCTTCAGGAGGCGTAAGCCAGGTGCCTGCCAGGGCGGCAAGGAACCCGATAAGCCCTAAAAAAACTAACTGAAGCCGTTCATCCAGCCCCGGATAAAACCAGCGCTGCAGTACTGCCGCCAGTAGACCCGCGAAGGTTCCCGCAGCAAAGCCTCCGCCATTAAACCGCCACCAGAGCAGGCGCAGAATACCCGGGATCATAAGCCCGGCACCCAGACCCATGATGATCCACGCCCAGATGTCGTTGATGCTCTGGATGGAAAAAGCGAAAAGAAAAGAGATTACAACCAGAAGCAGGACAACGGCCCAGTTGGTATAGATCAATTCACGGGTGGAGGCGCGGGGCCTTAGATATTTCTGGTAGAAATCTCGTGTAATCAGGCCTGTCGTAAGATTGATGGTGGCATTGAACGTGGACATTGCCGCTGCCAGGAGCACCACCAGAAGCAGGCCGCGTAATCCGGGCGGGATAGTAAAGAGCAACACCGCCGGAAGAATGCGCTCAGGATCAACGTGCCCTTCATACCCGAGCAGAAGCAGTTTTTTTTGCCACTGGCCATTACCGAGCATACCCTTCAACTGTTGTATAAATTCTTCAGAGTAGGCATCGGGGTGGTTGGCAATATGGGATAAGGTGTCGGCCCATACGGTTTTGTCCGCTACACCTGTTTCACTTTTTATGAGTGCAGCAGTGGTTGAAAGTGCGGTTTGATCAGGAAAAATATCATGGACAAGGAAGATACCGAGAACGGCAAAGGAGATCATCATGGGCCAGCGAATGGTCATAAGTGAAGTCCAGAAAAGGCTTAGCAGACCGCATTCCCTGTCGCTTTTTGCTCCCAGATAACGGGGATCTGCACCCGTACCTATACCTAGGAAAATGTTTTTCATCAGGTAAAAAAAAGCGAACATGATCAATGCTTCATATTGTTCATATCCGGCGGGCATTGTTGTATGCCAACGCGGCAGGCTTTCAAGCCATTGCGCATTGCCTGTTACCTGAGATGCAATTAAACTGAAATCTGCCGTTCCCTGAAGCCGAAGAACAGCCATGACCGTAACAAGAATAACGCCGATCAGGATAATGGCGGCTTGAAACAGATCAGTAAAGACGACCCCGTAAAACCCGGAAATCATGGTGTAGAAGGTAGCAACGCCGATCATGATCAGCGTACAGGTCAAAGGCGAATAGGGGAAAAAGAGTGTAAGAAAAAGACCTGCCCCCTTGATCAGATAGGCAAGCATCCCGACGGCGCTGACAACGCCCGCAAGTGCCGAAACAGCCTGTGCAAAACGCCCGCTCCAGCCGTCACCGAAGCGAAAAACCATCCATTCCGCCGAGGTCAGACACTTGGAGCGGCGATGCCACTTGCCGCCCCATAGCATCATGAATGCCAGCACCAGGACAGCTCCGCCTCTGAATTCGATAAAAAGACCGCGCGGTCCCAGCAGGAAGAGAAAAGAGGTGATGATCATGGTACCAGACATGTCCAGAAAATAAGCCATGCCGGAAATGCCTAGCGCCCACCACGGCAGACGTCGTCCTCCAATAAAGTAGTCATCAAGACTTTGGGATGCCATCTTTTCCAGCGCAAAGCCCAACACGACCAAAGCAGCGAGATAAGCGCCGATTACAGAATAGTCTATGGCGTTGAGTGTACCCATCACCCTTTCCTTTCCAAGTTCTCTTTCTGCAAGCGAAGAGAACTTAACAGGGAAGACAGAACCAAAAGGGTATAGTTACAGGAAAACGGAGTCTAATTCAACTGAAATGAAAAAGAAAAACGGCCTGCGCAAGGCAGACCGTTAAAAAGCGGGGGTAGGAAGTAAGAAAGGTTATTCTTCTTCTGTCCTGGTCTTTTCGTAAGCGGCGATAATTTCCTTGGCAATATGATCCGGCACTTCGTCATAGTGGCTGAGGTGTACTTCGTAATTGCCTCTGCCCTGCGTCATGCTTCGGAGTTCGGTGGAGTAACGAAGGATTTCCGCTTCAGGGACGTTTGCACGGATCACCTGCCTGCCACCGCCCAGAGCGTCCATGCCGAGGATTCGGCCGCGTCGGCTGTTCAGATCGCCGTTGATGTCACCCATGAATTCTTCCGGTACAGTGACGGCAATTTCCATAATGGGTTCGAGCAGGCAGGGGCGTGCTTCGCGAATACCCTTTTGGATAGCTTTGGAAGCCGCCAGTTTAAATGCCATTTCCGAAGAGTCCACAGCATGGTAGGAGCCGAAGAAAAGTTCCACAATGACGTCCACAACCGGATGTCCGCTGATAACGCCACGTTCCAGCGCTTCAAAGCCGCCTTTGTCAACGTGCGGGATATACTGCTTGGGTACTACGCCGCCGACAATACTGTCAATAAACTGGTATCCGGCACCGCGTTCATTCGGAGAGATACGAAGGTGCACATCGCCGTACTGACCGTGGCCGCCACTCTGCTTTTTGTGTTTGCCCTGCACCTCAACTTTGCTTTTAATGGTCTCCAGATAGGCAACTTTGGGTATACGGGTTTCTGCTTCCACTTTATACTTGCGCTGCATGCGGCTAAGAAGAATATCCAGCTGAAGATCGCCCATTCCTCTGATCACATGCTCGTTGGTTGCCGTGTCACGATAGTGGGTAAAGGTTGGATCTTCTTCTGCCAGCCTGTTCAGGGCTTCACCGATTTTGTCTTCGTCGGAGCGGGCTTTCGGCTGGATTGCCAGTTTTACCATCGATTCAGGCAGCTGAATTGGCGCCATATGAAGATTGCAGTTTAATGCGCCGATGGTATCGCCGAAGTGCGTGTTTTTAAGTTTGGTCATGGCGGCAAGGTCGCCGGGAAGCACTGCGTCGATGGGGGTCTGCTGTTTACCGTTCAAAAGAAGAATTTTGCCGGAACGTTCTTTTGTATTGGACGTAACGTTGTAAAAATCTGTGTCGGATTTCAGTGTGCCGCTCAGTACCCGGAAAAGCGTCAGATGGCCGACAAAGGGGTCAACGATGGAACGGAAAACCTGCGCAAGAAAAGGCCCGTTAGGATCGGGTGTAACCGTCACTTCTTCGCCTTTTTCATCCAGAGCGTTGATGGTACGGTCAAGGGGACTGGGGAAAGATTCAGCGATCATGTCCAGAAGCTGGGTAATTCCTTTTTCCAGAGCAACGCTGCCTGCCAGAATGGGAATAATCTGTCCGGAGGTAATCCCTTTCTGAAGACCATTGCGGAATTCTTCCGGTGAAAGTTCCAGCGTCTCCAGATATTTTTCCATCAAGGTATCGTCTGTTTCGGCAACAGCCTCAACAAGCGCTTCTTTCAGCGCGTCGGCACCGGCAGGAAGATTGTCGCCGGTAACAATGTTGACTACATCCTTCAGATCAGCCCCTTCGCCGACAGGAATCACGATAGGAACACAGTGGCGACCGTAGGTCTCCTGCAGCAGATGTACTGTTTCATCAAAACTTGTGTGTTCGCGATCCAGTTTGTTTACGAAAAAAGCACGGGGCACTTTAAAGCGTTCTGCGTATTTCCAGGCATTGTCCATACCAACCTGAACGCCTGTAGAAGCATCGACTACGATCACCAGCCCGTCAACCAGCGGAGTGGATGAAGCCATTTCCCCCAGAAAGTCCATGTATCCCGGATGATCAATCAGATGAATCCGGCCGCCTTTCCATTCCGTATTGGCAAGCGCCATGGCTATACTGTGCTTCCGTTCTATCTCCTCTTCGAGATAGTCGCAAACAGTGTTGCCTTCTTCTACTGTTCCCAGACGGCCGGTAAGACCCGCCATGTGGAGAATGTGCTCGACGAGCGTCGTTTTTCCGACGCCGCCGTGACCTACAATGCCAACATTGCGAATCTTTCCAGCTTCAATTGTCGCCATGAATCAAACCCTCCGGCACAGATTTTGCCTGATGTACAGGCGTTATGGTTTCAGTCAAAAATAAACATAAGGGTATTGCAGATAATACAATCAGGGGTCTGTAGTATACCCTTTTTTCCTTCAAGGCATCAAATTTATACTGAAAACGTTCCTGAACTGCTTTGGCAGGCAATAAAAGCCGATGAATACCGGAGACAAAAATTTGACATAGCGTAGTTAAATACGCTACCCTATAGAGGTTGAGGGAAGAGGTGTAATTATTCTGTCTATCACTTTTTCAAATAGTAATGTTAAGGAGTATCAGTAATGCGTGTGTTATCCTCTCTGAAAAGCGCCAAGAAACGCCATCCTGCATGCAAAATTGTCCGCAGAAAAGGGCGCCTCTATGTAATTAACAAAAAGAACCCCCGCTTCAAAGCGCGTCAGGGCTGATTTTATCACATCACGTAATATGTCAGGCTGCTGTCTGGATCCTCCGATCAGGCAGCAGCCTTTGTTTATTTTCGGCGTGAATCCCAGTCGCAGTCACGGCAGACCCAGAAAGGAGTGCCATCGGGCTTAAACAGTCCGAGGCTAAAAAGCCAAACGAGCCACCCTGCGAGACTGCCCGCAGGAATGGAATCAATTTTGGAAGAGCCGCACAGCGGGCAGTGA
Source organism: Candidatus Hydrogenedentes bacterium ADurb.Bin170 (assembly GCA_002070275.1). Taxonomy (GTDB): domain Bacteria; phylum Hydrogenedentota; class Hydrogenedentia; order Hydrogenedentales; family CAITNO01; genus JAAYJV01. The sequence continues at coordinate 79,632 of MWCY01000009.1, read as the reverse complement.
TCGAGAGTATCAGTTTCCAGCCATGTTTCCGCCTGCTTTTCCGCCAGTTGTTCCATTTCTGAATAGTCCGCTTCCGGCACTTCCTTAAGCAGTTTGCGTGCTTCAGCTACGTATTCTTTTTGTACGCGAAGCACGGGCTTTCCGCTTAGCTGTGCATAACGCCCTGTCCACGCCCTCATGGTTTCGATCGTGTTGGTCACCGGGATGCCGCGGGCGGCAAGATAGTCTGTATAAAAAGCGGCTTCTGCTGCGTCGGCGCATTTAAGAATGCTTACAAATTCTTTTTTCATGGGAAAGCCTTTATTCGTTAAAAAAAATTATACAACCGCAGGGAGTGCCCTGATCAAAAAAGCATGCCGCCTTTTTTTGCGCTTGCGTCTTTTCGGCGGTCATGGTATACTCTTGACTATTATGGGAATTCATAGGAAACTGCTGATGCCTGTCACTCATGAGAAACGGATTGCTGTGCTTGCGCCGGTGCTCCTTTCTCTTTTTTGCATGTGTCTCACAGCGGTGGCACAGCCTGCCGAACGCACTGTGGTTGCCAACCGCAGCGAACGAACCTTACATCAGTTCCAGGGCAAAGACGGGGCTGTCACTTTTACCAACCGCCCGGAAAAATATAAGCACCGCCGTGATTTTGTTGAAGTGGTAATTAAGTACGAACGGATTCCTTTGCCGCCTCAGTACAAGCCTACCCCTGTGGCGCAGCCTAAAGTGGTGACAGACGAGAATTTACGCGCCATTGTAAGCCGTTACGCTTCCCTGTACGGCCTGAGCGAGCCTCTCGTCTATGCGGTCATCCGCGCAGAAAGCAATTTCAATCCGAATGCGGTGTCACCGGCAGGTGCCCGAGGGCTGATGCAATTGATGCCGGGTACTGCTGCAGAAATGGGGGTTACGGATATTTTTGATCCTACGCAGAATGTGGCAGGCGGTACGCAGTACCTGTCAAAGATGTTCAGTCTTTTTAATGACAAGCGGCTTGCTTTGGCGGCTTATAATGCGGGACCGGAAAATGTAAAAAAACATAAAGGGATCCCGCCTTTTGAGGAAACAAAAAACTACGTGCGCATGGTTATGGCATTCGAAGAGGCCTATGCAAAAGGGGCGAAAATGCCGGTGATGGCAGTTTCTGGATCTTCGGGAGCAGGCATGCAAATCGCACAGCCCCAGGCGAAGCCTTCAGACAAGAAAGCTTTCATTGTTCATTTTCACAGCGGACTCACTCAGCCCGCCGATCAGGTGCACGATAAAGATCCCTACTGGTATATTGAATACGGGCCCCGTGTTTATCCCGTCCGCAAGGATCTGGTCAAAGCGATCGAAAAGGCATAATACGTTTTTAGCCTTCCTCGTCCCCTGCCTGCACCACCTCCACAAAAAGATCCAGAAAATGCTCAGGGCTGCGGCTGTCGTCTTCCAGCGCATTGAACCTATTTACAATCTTCACATAATCTTCCTGATGCATTTTGTCCTGCAGGTAGAGATCATACAGAGGTGCAGTTTCAACCACTCCGTCCCGAAATCTCGGGCAGCCCACATCCTGATGCAAACTGAAGTGGCTGAACTCTCCAGTGCGCGTTTCATGCAGTTTGAAAGGATACAGCCGGCACAAAAGAGGGCGGTGCTCATAGATTGTACAGTGATAGGTTTTTCTGTCCAGAAAAAAACAGCCCTCTTCCGGAGTACGCTGTAGTGCCATGATGTAGCGATTGTCTCCGATAATCAGCCAGGTGGGATCCGATTTTGACACTCCTTCGATTTCATCAGGAGTTAAAAATTCTATGAAGTCGTGGGGATCCCGATGTATATTCATGGCAATACGGAGAACGTCCCAGGGGGTTGGCAGGCAGACAACGTCCCGGCAGCAATGTCCGGAATGGTGACACTGAAAACGAACGGTTTGCTTTCCCATTATGCTCACTTTCTTTTGGAGTTGAAAATCAGGGCAACTATACAAAAAAAACTTTTGCAGTGCAACTTCAGTCAAAGGAACAGTAGGCGGCAGGTCACCTGAATTTGCAGACAAACAGAATAACGGCTAAAATGTGCTGCTGTTATTTTTTCATGTTAACCCTCGACCACTTCCGGCAAGGAACGCAGTTATGTTTTTTAAGTCATTAAAACGCAGTTTTACAACGATTGAACTGGAGAAGGATGCCGGCTTTATTGTGACCTCCTCCGATGTGCCGGCCGCTTATCTGTCCAGAATTCGGTGGTGGAACTTCATTGAGGCATGGGCAGCCTTTGCCGTGGTGATGGCCGTTGTATGGTGCGAATACTGGATGAGCAAAGGGGCTACTCAGAATTTCCGCGTAATTGTCGGTGTTCCCGCCATTCTCTGGATGTTCATATTTTCTCCCGTTGTCCATTACCGTTATGAGCAATGTCTGTTTTTACATCCCCATCAGCTGGGCCGCGGGCTCAGTCTTTACTTTTGGGAGTTCAGGGGATTAGGCAACCCTGTCCGCTACTATCGCGGCTACGACGGGGAAGGCCCGCTTTTTCTGAAGCATAAAAAAGTCGTTGCCGGAATTCTGCTGTTCATGACGGTTCTTTACATATCCGCGGCTTTCACCTTTTCTGAGGAGATTGACCAGAGATACAGCCAGTACTACGGTGACAGCGTTGCCGGGAAAATCGCTTTCATTATGGGGCTTCTTTTGCTTCTGAATATTCTGTGGTTTGCTGTCGGTTTCCCTTTCATGCTAAGGCTTGATAATTTTGCCAGGCACTTCCGTTTTGTAATCGCCTTTATTCTTGGCTCCATTGTCATGATTTTAATTTTTAATTTAGTCTTTCAGTTTATTCTTGAGCCGCTTCGTGAGTATTTGGAGCCCTGGCACCATTTTCGGCTCAGGGGTGCGCCGGCACGGGAACGTCTGACCGCGCTGGCAGACCCGCTCGCCATTTTCGGGCAATGGGCAGGCTACGTTACCTGGGGCTGGGTACAGCAATTGATCTTTGCCGGATATTTCGGCGTCCTTTTCAGCAGGGCTTTTCCTGTGGAGAAAAGCCGTTGGGAATTGACGAAAGCATGCCTGTGTACCGCCACAGCGTTCACGCTAGTCCATCTGCCGAATTTCTGGCTGATGGTGTTTACGTTTTTCGGCGGTCTTTTCGGTACTTTTGTGTTTCTGCAAAGCCATAATCTTTTTATTCTTGGCATGTCCCACGGTTTTGCGGGATCGCTGCTGAATAAAATAACCCCCATCAACTTCAGTGTCGGGGCAAGCCAGATGCCGAAGTGACAGGGGTTGTTTTAGAGACGGGGCGTGCTGCTCAGGGCACGGCAATATGCAGCGTGGCGCATACTGGGAAATGATCGGAAGGATAGCGCCCGTTTTCACTGTAGGTAATGGTCTCGCACCGGGACACTCTGACAGATCCCTTAAAAAGAATCCAGTCTATCCGGTCTTTTTTATCCAAATTCGGGGTTTTAAATGCAGTAAAAGTGACTTCAGGGCCTTCGCGTTTTTCCGCTGCGATCCAGGCATCGGTAAAGCCTTCTTCCATGGCGACTTCATAGGCTCTGCTTTTTTCTGCCGACGCATTAAAGTCTCCGGTCAGAATGGCAACAGAGCCGTCGGGAAGTGCAGCCATACGTTTGCTGATCAAAGTGATGCCCTGAACCCGCGCCTCTTCGCCCCGGTGATCCAGATGAGTATTGTAATAATGGATCCAGCTTTTGCTTTCCTTATGATAAAAGCGTGCCCAGGTAGCGATTCGGGTCAGGCTTGAGTCCCAGGAAATGGAAGCCGGTATTTCAGGTGTTTCGGAGAGCCAGAAATTACCGCTTTCAACGGGATACAAATCGGCATGGCGGTAAAAGATACAGGTCATCTCTCCTTTGCCGGTGACGTCTCGGTCAATACCGAACCAGCGGTATTCGGGAAAGGCAGCCTGAATGTAATCAGCCTGCATGGCAAGACATTCCTGCAGGCCGAGAAGATCCGGGCTCTGATCCCGAATGGTTTTAATCAGTATGTCCTTCCGATGGGGCCAGGCGTTCTCTCCATCCAGAGCCATACCATATCGGACATTGAAGGTCATTACTTTCAGCGGTACTTCCGCATAAACTCCGGCGCAAACCATAAGGCTCAGCGCTGTAAAAAGCAGTCGGTTCATCTTTCTTCCTTTCTGTCACAGGCTTCGGCGCTGAAAACCATTTTAGCGGGCGAGCAGCTCGGCAGCCCGGATGGTATTTGCCATCAGCATGGCAATCGTCATGGGACCGACACCGCCCGGTACCGGTGTAATTGCTTTTGCCTTTTTGGAAACTCCCGCAAAAGCAACATCACCAACCAGTCGGGTGCCGCTTTTTTTGCTGGCATCGGCAATGCGGTTCACGCCGACATCAATTACCACAGCGCCTTCGCGAACCATGCGCGGTTTTATAAATTCAGGAACGCCCATGGCGGCTATAAGAATGTCCGCTTCCCGGGTATATCGGGCTATATTTCGGGTACGCGAATGGCAGATGGTCACTGTCGCATTGGCGTTGTCTGCTTTTTGAATTAGAAGTGCTGCAAGCGGCTTGCCGACAATGTTGGATCTACCGACAATTACAACATGTTTGCCCTCAGGACGGATACCGTATCGCTGCAGCAGTACCAGACATCCGGCGGGAGTGCAGGGGACAAAACCTTCTTCGCCGTTCAGCAGGCGGCCGACATTGACAGGATGAAAGCCGTCAACGTCTTTTTCCGGGCGAATGGCTTCAAGAACACGCTTTTCATTCAGGTGTTTCGGCAGTGGCATCTGTACCAGAATGCCATGAACACGGGGATCGTCATTTAGTTTATGAATCAGTGTCAACAGCCGTTTTTCCGTACAGTTGGCAGGCAAATCATGAGAGAAAGATTGAATGCCCAGTTCAGCGCAGGTTTTACGCTTGCTGCGCACATAGACCTGACTGGCGGGATCTTCACCTACCAGCACCACTGCCAGCCCCGGCTCGATTTTCTTTTCTTTTAATTGCGCTGTTTTGGACTTCAGTTCTTCTAAAATGGCTGCTGCTGTTTTTTTACCATCGATAATCCGTGTTTTTGTAATTGCCATTGCCTGCACTTTCTGTATTGCGCGCCGGCAGTTTCATAGCTGGCGCTTAAGGGTTTCTCGTTAGAAATAGAAAAAACTGCTTCTGAAAGCACCTCGGGAGATAAAAGAGTCGCTCAGTCCCGGCTCTCTTCTTTAAGGATAGTGAGAATCTCTTTTACTGCCGGTTCAAGGCCGATAAAGAGAGCTCGGGCAACTATATCATGACCGATATTCACCTCGCGCAGCAAAGGGATCCTGGCGACAGGGCGCAGGTTGCGTATGCTGAGTCCGTGCCCGGCATGAAAGTCAAGAGAAATGCTGCTTGCCAGTGCAGCACCTTCGCGGACCCGTGCCAGTTCTCTCAATGCAGCTTCGCCTGAAGCAGCAGCATAAGCACCTGTATGAAACTCAACCGCATCAGCGCCAATGGCGGCAGATGCTTCTATCTGCACAGGTTCAGGATCAATAAAAGTGCTGACGAGAATGCCTTTGCTGTGCAATCGGGCGGTGACTTCCGTCAGCTTGCTTATCTGATGCGCCACATCAAGACCGCCCTCGGTTGTAATTTCATGTCTGCTTTCAGGTACCAGACAGACTGTATACGGGCGGAGCTCTTCTGCAATGGCAATAATCTCTTCTTCGGCTGCCATTTCAAGATTCATACGCAGCAAAAGGACCTGTTTTAATGCAAATATATCCGAATCCTGGATATGACGCCGATCAACACGGAGATGGACTGTTATCTGGTGTGCTCCTGCCAGTTCGCAGACCTTGGCAGCTGCAACAAGATCAGGAAAAAGACCGCGCCTTGCCTGCCGCAATGTTGCCACATGATCGATGTTGACGCCCAGTTCTATCATAGCGGATTCACCCTTCTTCTGTTGCTAAGGAGTCTGCCCCGCATCCCGTCCGAGTACAGCATCGCACATCTTTGCGACACGGGACATGGCGCGTACATCATGCACGCGAATACAGTGTACTCCTTTCATGATTCCTATTGCTACCGTTGCGGCTGTGCCTTCAAGCCTTTCGTCGGGCGGAAGATTCAGCACTGTCCCGATGGTGGATTTGTTGGATGTGCCTAGGACAAGCGGAAAACCGAGTACCTGGAATTCCTCAAATCGGCGGAGCAGTTCAAGATTATGCGCCACTGTTTTACCGAAGCCAAAACCCGGATCAAGCCAGATATTCTCTTCTGCTACGCCCTCTTTCAGTGCGAAATCGATCCGTTCTTTAAAAAAATCAATGATATCGGAAATGATATCTTTGTAACAGGGAGCGGCCTGCATGGTTTTCGGCGTACCCTGCATATGCATCAGAATACAGAGGCACTCGTGCTCCGCAGCAAGAGCTGCCATGGCGGGGTCGTGGCGAAATGAGGAGATGTCATTGATGATACAGGCGCCTGCCTCCAGAGCAAAACGGGCAGTCGCAGCGTGAATGGTATCGATTGAGACAGGAATCCCCGAAGCGACTGCTGCCGGCAGCACGGAGGCAATGCGTTTCTTTTCCTCATCTGCAGGTACAGGGTCAGCTCCGGGACGGCTCGATTCTCCGCCGATGTCGATGATGTCAGCGCCCTGATCCACCAGTTCCTGCAAATGCTGCAGTGCCGCGTTTTCAGCATGATACAAGCCGCCGTCGTAAAAGGAATCAGGGGTGATATTCAGTATACCCATCACGCGTGTCGCGGAGTTCTGAGGATTCTGAAGCGTATCGCTGCGATATTCCATCGTTTCATGGACTCCGGTATGTGCCGGGCGGGCATACAGCCGACGGCATGCTCATTTTGGAAAACGTTCAGGGGTTTTCGCTCAAAGGTTCGAGGGGCGGGGGAGTGATCTGCGCTTCAGCATCGGGTACTTCCGGCGCCTGTATGTCCGAAATACCTTCAGTGACAGGTTCCTGAGCTGCAGGGGTGCTCTCTTCCGGAGTCTTTCGCAAAGGAAGCAGATCCGGTCCGCCCGTTTCAACGATGATGGCATCCACTTCTTCTGCCATGAGCGTTTCTTTTTCAAAGAGTGTTTGAGCAAGCGCCTCCAGAACTGCCCGGTTCGTTTCCAGAAGTTCCTTGGCTTCCCTGTAACAGGTGTCGCAGATACGGTGTATTTCACGGTCAACGGCGGAAGCAGTTTCGTCGCTGAAATCCCGCATTTTTGTGAAATCGCGCCCGAGAAACACTTCATCGTTGCTGCCGAAGGTAAGAGGGCCTAAGTCGCTCATGCCCCATTCGCATACCATTTTATGCGCTAACTGGGTGGAGCGTTTCAGATCATTGGAGGCGCCGCTTGTGAATTCGCTGTACACAATTTCTTCCGCGGCACGCCCCGCCATGAACACACGGATAGAAGCCAGACAGTAAGAGCGGGTAAGGCTGTGGCGGTCTTCTTCAGGCAGGGAGCTTGTGACACCCAGAGCCATGCCGCGGGGGACTATGGTGACTTTATGGATGGGATCACAGCCCGGGGTGAGCCGCGCCACAAGCGTATGTCCTGCTTCATGGTATGCCGTGGCAAGTTTATCTTTGTCGCTTAAAATCATGCTGCGTCGGGCAGGCCCCATGAGAATTTTGTCTTTCGCATCTTCCATGTGCTGGCGGTGCACGGCTTCTGCATTATGACGGGCCGCAATTAACGCCGACTCATTCACAAGGTTTGCCAGATCGGCACCTGAAAATCCAGGGGTGCCACGGGCTATGGCGCTGATATCGACGTCGGTGGCAAGGGGTATCTTCTGGTTTCTGATATGAATGTCTAAAATAGCGGCACGACCGGAAATATCCGGATTGGGAACGACAACCTGACGGTCAAAGCGTCCGGGACGCAGTAACGCCTGATCAAGAACATCCGGGCGATTGGTGGCGGCCATTAGAATCACGCCGTCGTTGGTATTGAAACCGTCCATTTCAACAAGTAATTGGTTGAGTGTCTGTTCCCGTTCGTCGTGCCCCCCGCCAAAGCCTGCACCGCGCTGACGACCCACCGCATCGATTTCATCAATAAAAATGATACAGGGCGCATGCTTATGCCCCTGCTGGAAAAGATCGCGAACACGACTCGCACCAACGCCGACGAACATCTCGACAAAATCGGATCCACTGATGCTGAAAAACGGCACCGCTGCTTCTCCGGCAACCGCTTTAGCTAAAAGGGTTTTTCCCGACCCCGGCGAGCCTACCAAAAGCACTCCTTTAGGGATACGACCGCCCAGTCGGGAGAACTTTTTCGGATCTTTAAGGAATTCAATAATTTCTTCCAGTTCTTCCTTGGCTTCGTCTACACCGGCAACATCCTTGAAGGTAATTTCTTTTTCGCCCTGGCCTGCCATGCGTGCGCGGCTTTTCCCGAAAGACATGGCTTTTGAATTGCCACTCTGCATTTGGCGAAACATGAAAAACCAGATAATGCCGAATATCAGAAGCATGGGGAGCAAATTGATTAGCAGACCCTGCCAAAGTGTGCTTTCAACCTGAAATTCATAAGGAACGCCCTGATCATCCAGTTTTGCGCGCCATTCGTCCCGGAAATTATCTGTTTTAAAGTCAAAAGAGGTGTTGTTGTCGACTTTTTCCCGGAACTTGACTTTGATTTCTTTGAGGTTGGCACCTGCTTCTTTAATGACGACGGACTCAATGTTGTTTTGCGAAAGCTGCGTGACGAAATCCGGTTCGCCCAGCGGCCGTTTGTCGCTCTGCATTTTTGTCAGGTTGGACATGGCCAGGACTACAATAATCAGCAGCACAATCCACAAAGAGATATGTTTGAGGAAATTATTCATGATAAAGGGGATATTTTCCTTGAAATTCGGGGAGCCAACTCATCCAGCCACAAAGAAAGCGGAGTTTTGCAACGCCAACGCTGAAAATTCAGCATCATAGAATTATACTAACAATTGACAAGACCTTACAAGCACTCGCAGAAATACAGACCCGGCGTCTTTATTTCTCCGCCTGATCGGTGTGCGGATAGGTTTCCCGAAGCAGGTCGTCCAGAATCAGGATCCGCTCAAACCAGATCATCAGCAGGGTGCATAGATAGCGGCGCCCCATTTCGCGCAGTCTTAGATTGGACTGACCCCAGGTGCGCCCGCTCCAGGAAATAGGTATCTCAGCAATACGAAATTTCCGGATCAGTGCGGAAAGAGACATCTCAATAGTAATATTAAAATGGGCCGCCTGAAGCGGGCTGATACTTTCTATTACATGTCGTCGGTAGACTTTAAAGGCATTGGTCAGATCATTGTGCCTGGTCATAAATAGAAGACGCATCGCATGATTAACGATGCGATTGCAGAAAAGTTTTACAGGAGGATACATGGTGACTCTGCTGTCTTTTCGGAAGCGGGATCCAAAAACACAGTCGTAACCTTCTTCAATTTTCCGGTAACAGGCGACCACATCTTCCGGCGCATCGGAGCTGTCCGCCATGACAATAGCAACAACATCTCCTTTGAAATGGCGTAACCCGCATCGGATGGCGCGTCCGAGACCTCCGGGTGGCGTATTATTCACCACCTTCAGCTCGGGGTAGTCGGTCTTCAGGCGTTCCAGAACAAGCGCTGTGTCGTCTTTGCTGTTGTCATTCACAACCAGAAGTTCGAAAGGGATTTTTTCCCGGCGCAGCAGTGCCGCCAGCTTTTCCAGAGTGGGAGGAAGATTTTCCGCTTCATTGTATGCAGGAATAAGGATGGAGTAGAGCAAACTGTTTTTGCTTTCCGTCATGCAGATGATCCCTGGCTCAAGGCATTATAAATTTCCAGAAGAATGGATTTCAGATCATAACGCTGTTTCCATTCTGGATAATGCTGTTGGAACTTGCGTGTGTCGCTGATCCACCAGATATGATCGCCGATGCGATTGTTATCCTCATAGTGCACCCGCATGGGATTGCCGCTGATTTCTTCGCAAAGCGACACCGCTTCAAGCAGGGAACAATGGCTGAAACGGCTGCCACCGATATTGTAGACCTCTCCGCTTCGTGGTGCCCTGATGGCTTCATCGAAGCAGGATACCAGATCAGCGCTGTGGATATTGTCCCGGACCTGTTTTCCTTTATATCCGAAAACCCTATATTCCGTCTTCGTCACGGCGCATTTCATCAGCCACGCCAGAAAACCGTGCAGCTCGGCACCGGCATGGCCCGGGCCTGTCAGGCAACCCCCACGAAAGACCATGGTCTTCATGTCGAAGTAACGCCCGTATTCCTGGGTCATGATATCCGCAGCAACCTTTGAAGCACCAAAAATGGAATGTTTACACTGATCAAGGCTCATGCATTCGTCGATGCCGTGAAGCGCATAGGGGTGTCCCGGATCCAGTTCCCACCGGCTTTCTTTTTCGATCAGAGGAAGGGAATTAGGGCGGTCGCCATACACTTTGTTGGTACTGGTGAAAATAAAAACCGCATCGGGGCAATACTGGCGGGTGAGTTCCAGCAAGTGCAGCGTTCCCTGCGCATTTACACCGAAATCGGTGAGGGGTTCCCGTGCCGCCCAGTCATGGCTGGGCTGTGCCGCCGTATGAATAACAGCGTGAATCTCCGACTGGTATTCCGAAAAAATAGCGGACAGGGCTGTATAATCCCGGATATCTGTATTGTGATGAATGTACCGGGGAAACTGCTCCTGCAGATCTCGTGCCATCTTGCCTGTTGATGCGCCGTCGCCGAAAAAATAAGCGCGCATGTCATTATCCAGACCGATAACAGTGCGCCCCTGTCCGGAAAAATAGCGGACACTTTCTGAGCCAATAAGCCCGGCGGAACCGGTGACAAGAATTACTGCCATAACCATCCTTTATGAATGCCCCCGGTAGGAGGCACGAAGGGCTTTTACATGATCCGGCTGAAACCGACTGATACACCATTCTAGCGAAAAATAACGGGGATGAATCAAGCCGGCTTCCGAAATAAACCCGTTTTTTTTAAGGTGAAACAAACAGAAAATAATTCCGGCAGTTCCCGTAAAATAAAAAAGCAGTAAAAACAAAACTATTTCAAGGGGTTTCCGGCTCTGTTGACAGCAAGGATGGAAGTGGCGTACAGTGTGAGGTGTGCTTTAAATGCCTTCCGAAAAGGGAAATGCCATGAAAAAAATCATTGCTGTGAACATTATCGTGACCTTGGTGTGCACGTTGCTTGTCGCCTACGGGGCATGGCGCTTCTTATTTTCTGAGACAAAACCCAGGCCTCAAGGGGCGCCAACAGCGGCGCCGCATGGCGAAGGGTGGATTGATCTGCTGGACGCAGAACATCAGAGTCAATGGGTGAATATTACCGATTCTCTGGATATTTTTGAAATCCGAGACGGAATTTTGCATCTTTTCGGCAAAGCCATGGGTAAACTGCGCTACGCTGGTTTTAAGGGACGCAGTTTCTCGGATTTTGAACTGCATCTGGAATTTAAAGTGGCGCCTCATACGAACAGCGGCGTGTTTCTAAGAGCCATTGAAAACGATCCTGTCCGAAGAGGCTTTGAAGTGCAGGTGCTGGATGATTATGGTACTGTTCCCTGCAGAACCGGTACCGGCGCGATCTATGACATGGTTTGTCCTATGTATAACATGGCATTGCCTGCAGGTGAATGGAATTCTTACGATATTCGCTGTGAGGGCAGGGAAGTGAAGATTACTGTGAATGGCGTGAAAGTGATCGACACGGATTTCTCTCTCCTGACAAAGCCTTACGGAAAATTTTCACTTGCCTATGCCGAGCTTCCACTGGAGGGGCTTATCGCACTGCAGGATCATGGCGGAGAAGTATGGTACCGTAACATTCGTGTTCACCCTCTGAATGAAACAGAACCATGAACCTTCTCCTCAGCCAAAACAGAATCCGTTCCCGGTTTTTCCATCGCTGTACCCTTTTTGCCTGTATGGTCGGCATTGCGTCAGCCGCCGCCGCCGGAGTCTTTCACCCGCCATCCGACGATTTCCGGTATCCTGACGGGTGTGAGCCGTTGCTGGTGCTGGCGGCAGGGGATGAAGTTTCGACTGCCTGCGGCGAAGGCGTGGTACTGTCTGTTTCTTCCTCAAGGTGCTGCCTGCAGCCACCCGCGGAGGCGCGTGCCGGGTGGGCGTGGTTTGATACCTACAGGATTATGAGCACTGTCTCCGGGCTACAAAAAGACAAAGCGTATTTCCTCGCGCTTTACTGGTGGGATGCGGACAGCCAGGGACGGCTTCAGTCCGTGCAGTTCCGGCAGCATGATGGACAGCCCTGGGAAACAGTACTGCCATCTGCTCCTGCCGCGGCTTTCAGTAATGACAAGCCAGTGCCGGCTATGACCATACTGCCTGTTCCCCAAGAATTCGCGGCTTGCGGATCTTTTTCCTTCTCTGTTGGCGGGCATACCGGAGCCGGTGCCGTGCTGCAGGCATGCGCTGTTCTGTCCAAAACACCGCAGGAAAACCAAAAAAAAGTTCTGCTGATTACAGGTGATGATTACCCGGGTCATGACTGGCAGAAAACTTCCCGGGTTCTTGCGGAAGAATTGCGTAAAGACCAACGCCTGGAATTGTCTGTTACGGAGTCTCCTGCAACGGTCGGATCGCCCTTGCTTTCTTATTATGATGCTGTAGTGGTTCATTTTAAGAACTACGATGACCGCCTTTTACTGGACGCTGCCGTAGGAGAGGCTTTTCAGCGCTACGTTGCATCCGGCAAGGGCGTAGTCTTTACTCATTTCAGCTGCGGCGCTTTTCAGAATTGGGCTCCCTTTGAAAAAATTGCGGGGCGCATCTGGAACCCTTCGTTAAGAGGGCATGATCCGTACGGAGAATTTACTGTGCGGATGACCGGGTCTTCTCACCCTGTTGTCGCCTCCATGCATGACTTTACAACCAGAGATGAGTTGTATACATGTCTTGAGGGCACAGTTCCGATAACTGTCTTATGCGATGCTGTTTCCTGTGTTGATCAGAAGGTCTACCCCATGGCTTTTGTTGTTGAAAATACAGGTGGGAGAGTGTTTCATTGTCTCCTGGGGCACGACCCGCACGCCTACCGGAATGCAGCAGTCGCAGATTTATACAGGAACGCTGTGTGTTGGGTCTCCGGTTTGCTGGAGAATCCCTGATTCTGGCCAGGTGCTGACAGAAGGCTGCAGCAAAAAGCCCTTGCCAATAAAGTGCCGGCGGTTGTACAATAAAAGAGGCACCTTTTTTCTCTTGCTTTATGCAGTCTGTGCCGAATCGATGAGGATGGCTGTTCATGATGACCCTCTTAATTGCAATCGGATCTTTTGTTGGATTTCTGGTGGCGTATCACACCTATGGTCGCTGGCTGGCACGAAAAATATTTGCCTTGAACCCCGATGCCGCTACTCCGTCCCATACCCTCGCAGACGGGAAAGACTATGTTGCCACACGTCCAGCCGTTCTCTTCGGGCATCACTTTTCTTCCATTGCCGGAACCGGGCCTATTGTCGGTCCCGCCATTGCCGTGTTATGGGGTTGGCTTCCTGCTTTGCTCTGGGTTCTGCTCGGCTCTATCTTTGTGGGTGCCGTGCATGATCTGGGCTCTCTTGTCGTGTCCATGCGCCATAAAGGGCAGTCTATTGGCGATGTGTCAGGAAAGCTGATCAGTTTCCGATGCCGCCTTCTTTTCCTGAGCATTCTTTTTTTCGCACTGACGCTGGTTGTAGCGGTTTTCGGATTGATTATCGCCACGCTCTTTTCCATTTATCCGGGCTCAGTTTTTTCGGTCTGGTTTGCAATGCCTCTGGCTGTTTGTGTGGGCGTGCTCATCTATAAAATGAAGATGCCTCTTTTCTTTCCGTCTGCTGTCGCCTTGAGTCTGCTTTATCTTACGGTCTACGCAGGTGTCTATTACCTGCCGCTGAAACTGGACATGCCGCTCTTTGCAGGAGAGGGCACATCATTTTTCCAATCGCTGCATTCCTCTGTAGGTCTGTGGACGGTCCTGATCCTCTGCTATTGTTTTTTGGCGAGTGTGCTCCCTGTCTGGCTGTTGCTGCAGCCCCGGGACTATATCAGTTCCCTTCAGTTGTATGTTGCTCTGTTTGCTCTTGTAGCCGGGCTTATAATTGCTGCACCGCCTATTGTTGCTCCGGCTCTTGGCAGTGTGGGGGAGGGGATGCCCCCGCTGATGCCTTTCCTTTTCATAACGATTGCCTGCGGTGCCGTTTCCGGTTTTCACTCCGTAGTTTCGTCTGGAACCTCATCCAAACAAATCGACAACGAGCGGGACGCGCAGTTTATCGGATACGGCTCCATGCTTGTTGAAGCAGTGTTGGCTGTGCTGGTTATTCTGAGTTGTGTTGCAGGCGTAGGCATGCTCATTCATACGGACAGCGGCACGCTTACCGGTCAGGCAGCATTCAGCCACTATTATGGTGTCGGCTGGGATAAAATGACGCTGGCGCACACGATAGCGGTTTTTGTGGAAGGAGCGGGCAATCTGATTTCTTCTTTGGGAATCCCTCGTGATCTTGCATGTGGTGTGGTGGCAGTGATGATTGCAGGTTTTGCGATGACGACCATCGACACGACAACACGCCTTAATCGCTATGTGATTCAGGAAATGGGCAACGCTGTTCAGGTAAAAATGCTCAACAACAAATTTGTTGCCACGCTGGTGGCTGTCGGTGTCTCTGCAGTACTGGCATTTTTGCCGGGGCCGCAGGGACCCGGTTCCGGGGGGCTTCTTCTATGGCCCCTTTTCGGCGCAACCAATCAGCTCCTCGCAGGGCTTGCTTTGATGGTGGTGATATTTTACCTCCGTTGGATCGGGAAACCTCTCTTTTTTGCGATACCTCCTCTTCTGCTTATGCTGCTCATGCCTGCCTGGGCAATTGTCAATCAGCTTTCGGGATTTTCAGAAAAGAAAAATTACCTTCTGATCGCCTTTGGTACGGCAATTCTTATTCTGCAGCTGTGGATGGTGATTGAGGCAATCATTGCCTGGCGTTCCGTGCCTGAACGTGCCGCTCGGGAAGATGCTGTTTCAGCCGAGGTGTGTCCGAAGCATGAAGGATGAGCCTTCAGAATCGAAGCAGTTAAGGGTCTTCGCCGCGCTTCCGCTTCCTGAGCAGATGCGTGCTGTTGTACACAGAGGCAGTGACATCTGCAGGAACAACCTGCAGTCTGTTGTGCGTTGGGTTCCCCCGGAAAATCTGCACCTGACCCTCCGATTTTACGGAACCATCACGGAGGCACAACTGGAGGTTATACACAACACGCTATCCGGGCGACTGGCAGAATGCACCGCTCCCTTTCTTCAGCTCGCTGGGATAAATGCGTTTCCGTCCTTAAAACGTCCTTCCGTGTTTTATGTGGGCGTAAGAATAATTCAGGGCGATTTACAGCACCTTGCCTCTATCTGCGAAAAAGCCGCATTGCATGCCGGGCTTCCTGAGGAAAAGAAGCAATTCAAAGCGCACATAACGATAGGACGCATCAAAAGAAATGCTGTTGCGCCTTGTGCTGAAGAGGTTCTTTCGGAACCCGGGGGCGAGGTGCTTTCCGGACAGGAATTCCGGGCGGATAATGTGGTATTGTTTAACAGCGAGCTGAGTTCTCGGGGACCTCTTTATTCTGCACTTAGAAATTATCGGCTGAAATCATGATTGAGACTGCAATACTTCCACCAACGGCCTTCGGCGCTGCTTTGTACAGTGCGATTACCCTGTATATGATGGCGCTTCTTCTTCGCTGGCTTGCCCCATTTCTATCTCTGAACATCTATGCCAGACCCTATGTCTGGCTCAATCCTATCATCGATCCTTACTTGAAACTGATCCGCAACACACTGCCTTCCATGGGTTTTACTGATTGGTCGCCTGTTGCGGGAATTTTGGTTTTGTGGGTGATCCGCAGTTTTGTCATGTCCATGTAACAAGGGAAAAATGTATGAAAGCCATTTTTACAGGCGTATTCCTTTTGGCGTTGTGCTTTTTTGTACTTGCTTCAGGCTGCATTCCCTCTTCTCCGGCTCCGGTTCCCGTTGACAAACCTGCGCCAGCAAAAAAAGAGGCTGCTGCCGCGTCGGAGACAAAGCAACACCAGACAGCAGAAGGGATATCCACCCTGAATGTGCCTCTCCAGGTGCAGGGAAATGCAACGGGCGCTATTTCTATGCCTTTAATAAAACTTGTCCCCCAGAGTGTAGAAAATACATACAAGTTGGAAGGGACTTTCCCGGTAAAAGGAATTGCTATTGATGGGGCCCTGGTACTGCAGCCGGAAGGAAAATGGTACTTGTCCGGTAAATTCACATCGGTCTATCCCAGTTTTAAGCCCGGAGCCCCCGTTTATCAGCCTATGGGCATTTTACAGCCACGTGAAGGACAAGGGCTTGAGGTGGTGCAGACATCCCAGGAAGGGCTTATCCTTTTTGCTGTACCAATGCCTTCTCCTGATGCTGAAAAATCCGGACAGCCTGAAGAACATCCTTTTGCCCTTACTTTTGACGCGTCACCGCAAACCGTGTTCAGCGTTATGATCACTCCCTTTTAAGCCGTAAGAGAAAGAAGCCATGACCACCGAACACGGAGAGTCCCCTGAATACCCGCGGCTGAAAGAACTGTGTAAACGACACAATATCCGATTCAAAAAACAGCTCGGTCAAAACCTTCTGCTTGACGATAACATTAATACCATCATGGTGGGTGCTGCCGGATTAACTCCCGAAGACACTGTGATAGAAGTGGGCTCCGGGCTTGGTGCACTTACAAAAAAACTTGTCCGGCAGGCAGGACGGCTTCTCTGTGTTGAGATAGATCCTACCTTTATGCCCTGTCTGGAAGAACAGTTTGGCGATAACCCCAAAGTGCAGCTGTTTCGCGGGGATATTCTTAACCATGAACTGGACAAATTGGTGGCAGAATTTCTTCCCGGCGCCGGTACTCTGAAAATGGTTTCCAATCTGCCTTATTATGTGACAACACCGGTTCTGTTTCATTTTCTTGAGAGTCCCCTTTATTTTGAGCGGCTCGTGGTGATGACGCAGCTGGAAGTTGGACATAGGCTGACTGCCGCCGTGAATTCCGAAGAATACGGGGTCCTTTCTGTTGCCGCCAGACTCTATGCCCATACCGACATTGTGCACCGGGTTCCTGCCTCCTGTTTTCTGCCCAAACCGAAGGTGGACAGCTGTATTGTTCGCTTCCGCTGTCACAAGGAATCACCGGTTCCCGGGCTGGAGATAGCAGAAATTATGAAAGTGGTTCGCGCTGCTTTCCGTCAGCGACGGAAAACCTTGCGCAACACCCTGACTGGCGGTAATCTCGGTTTGTCGAGAGATCAGGTAATGGTTGCACTGGCAGAAGCAAATATCGCGGACAGCCGGCGGGCACAGACCCTGGATTGGACTGATTTCGGTCGTCTGACCGGAATTATCCGAAACATTAAAAATGCATCGTAAGCACATATCTTCTGGAGAAAAGAAAATGAAGGCTTTCTATTGTGTCGGAACGCATTGGGACCGGGAGTGGTACAAAACATTTCAGGAGTTCCGGATGTGGCTGGTTGAGTGCGTTGATAAAGCAATGGATTTACTGGAAAATGAAGAAACCTTTCGGGCTTTTCATCTGGACGGGCAAACCATCGTCGTTGATGATTACCTCCAAATACGCCCGGAATCAAGAGAGCGATTTCTGAAGCTGGTGAAGGAGCGCCGGATTCTTATCGGACCCTGGTATAACCTCCCTGATGAGTGGCTGCTTTCCGGGGAAAGCCTTATAAGAAATCTGATGCGCGGTTTTCGGGATTGTGCACGGCTCGGGGTAAAGCCTCTGGACTATGCCTATACACCCGATCAGTTCGGTCATATCGCCGCACTTCCCATGATCATGGGCGGATTCGGTTTTAAAGCCGGTATCGTGTGGCGCGGTGCCCAGGATGAAAACTATCCGGCACAATTTCTCTGGGAGGCTCCCGACGGAACCGCAATGGCGTACTGTAAACTATCCGATGTGGGAAGTTACGGGCCCTTTGATTTTCAGGTGAGAAGACCGGTTCGTGCCGACGGATTTACAGAAGAAAGTTTCAGGAAGCATTTTGAAAAATACTTGGAAAGTGAAAAAGCAAGAAATTCCGTGCCGCTGGTGCTCATGCTGGATGCCATTGACCATCAGGATCCTGATCCGGAAATGGTGCAGATTTTCAAGGAGCTCCGCAGGCTGTATCCCCATATTGAGTTTGTCTGGTCTAGCCTCGAGGACTTCGGCGATGAGCTGATCAAGCATAAGCAGAGCTATCCCGTGCGTAAGGGAGAATTGCGGGAGCCGGTACGCGATTCTGACCGGTACGGACATTATCTCATTGTGCATACCCTCTCTTCCCGGGTAGATATTAAAAAGCGCAACGACCAGTGCTCCGCATTGCTTGAAAAATGGTGTGAGCCTGTGCTGCTTATGGCGGCCATGAACGGGATCCATTTCCCTGAGACCTATCTGGAAAAGTCCTGGGAATACCTGATGAAAAACCATCCCCATGATTCGATTTGCGGCTGCAGTATTGAACAGGTGCACAGGGACATGCACTACCGCTATGATCAGTCGGAATTAATTGCTGAAGGGCTTGTTCGCCGTGCTGTGGCAGCTTTGGGCGAAGCGGCTGCTGATGAAGGGAAATGGCAGCACATTACTGTGCATAATCCCTTGCCTTATGCGCGCAAGGGTGTATATGATCTCGCCCTTTATTTTCCTTCAGATTACGGACAGACAACAGGACACATTTATCATGACGGGCTTGCTACGGGAGAGCGGTACAATAAGTTTCATCTGGTGCGTTCCGACGGGCAGCGTCTCACTTATCAGCATAAACGGATTGAGCGCAATCTGGAAGTGCCTCGGCTGAATGAGCGGGGCAGAGAAATGGCTGCGCCGGGCGATGTGTACCATGTGGCTGTTGAACTGGAACTTCCGCCCTGCGGCAGCACCTCATTTTTCATTGAAGGTACTAACGATGCCACCAGAACATTTGGAAGTCTGTTGACCGGGCCGCTTTCCGCTTCCAATGGAGTGATTGAAATAAGTCTTGATAATCAGGGAGCCCTTTCTCTGGAAACACCGGACGGGCAGCAGTACAGCGGGCTTCTGCAGTATGAAGATGCGGGGGATTGCGGTGACGGCTGGACACGGGGAATTCCGGTCAATGACCTCGTTGTACGTTCTTATGGATCGGCGGTGATGACATCCATAGAAGAAAATGGGCCGCTGCGCTGCACCTTCCGGGTCGAGCGGCTTTTGTCTGTGCCATCGAAAATTGAGAAAGGAACGGGATTCCGTTCAGAAGAGAGGGTAGACCTGCAAATCATCGATCGGATCACTCTCGAAAAACATTCTCCCTTTGTAAAAATCAGGACAATTATTCGTAATTCGGCACAGGATCACCGATTGCGTGTTCTCTTCCCGACTGATTGCGATGCATCTGTTACCTTTGCGGAAACCCCTTTTGCCGTGGTTGAAAGAGAGATTGAAATCCCCGAAGAGTCTGCCCTTTGGCAGGAGCGGGTTAATGAAGAAAAAGCGTTCTCCACTTTTTTCGGTGTTCAGGACAAAGACCGAGGGCTTGCCGTGCTGTGTCCTGCAGGGCTGCATGAGTACGCTGCATTGGATACACCGCGCACTGAATTGGCATTGACCCTTTTCAGAGGCTTTGCCAAAACGGTCGGAACACAGGGGGAAACAGACGGGCAGCTTTCAGGAACAATTGAACTTGAATACGCCCTTGTACCTCTTACAGAAAAGGCTGACCCCCGACAGCTGATCAGACATGTCTCGGAAATGCAGGCGATACCGAAACATCACGAATCCCGTGAAGCGATTCCGACGAAGAGTCACTTGTATCAGCTGACGCAAAAAGCGGTTATGACTGCTCTGAAGAGATCAGCAGACGGCAAGGGCGGCATCGTGCGCTTCTGGAACCCCACTGAAAAAACCGTGTCAGACGGCTTTGCAACAACCGGAGAATTGTCTGGTGCCTGGCTGTGCAATTTGAATGAAGAGAAGGAAACAGATATTCCTGTCTCAGGCAGTACGATTCAAATAACGATCCCTGCATTTTCATTAAAAACCATTTGCTTTACATGGAAGCATGAAACGTGATATGGTTAATAGCACATTGCGCAGTGTGATGGCGGATATTGCCAATAATTCTTTATCAAATGCTGTAACAGTCTGTAAAGGCAATTGTATCTTATTCAGATGCATGGAGCATCGAAAAACAAGAAACAACAAAGGAGAAATCAGATGATTTTACTCGAACTCTTCCGCAAACTCTTTTCCACAGCTTTCGCTTTTTTTGCCGACTGGCTTAGTAATCTCGTTATGGGATGGATTACCCCCGAAGAAGACGATCAGGAATAGTTTTCTGTAAAAGAAAAATACAACCGCTTTTTAAGCATTTAGAAAAGGAAAAACCATGGATTTTACAGCACTTATTGGAAGTCTGGTTAACACAGCAGTGACTTTCCTGCTTGACACCTTTTTGAACGGGCTTTTTGCCTTTTTGTCCGACCTCTTTTTCGGAGCGCCGATTGCCTGAGTTCTGCTGATTAGCATTAAAAAGTTAGCCGCTGTTCCAGTTCCAAAAGGAAATCGAGCAGCGGCTTTTTTCTTTATGGCAAGAACGCAAATCAGGGTGTCAGCAAAATATAGTCCAGTCCGAACATATAGTCTGTGGAATCCGGATGTTTTCCAAGAATCTTTACATCAATAAAATTGAGCCCTTTGGTAAAATCCGCACGTCCAAGGGAAACGGGTTCAGCAACAATAACTTCTCCCGCATTGAACAGATCCACAGAGGGCGCAATAACTTTTCCGTTCACGGCTAATTCATGAATACCGTAATCAGGCGCTTTTGTGAAAACAGCGGACACTTCATAGTTGCCCGCTTCTGCAACCGGGAAGCGCAATTTAAGATGATCGCCCGGTTCACCGCCGCGCCACCATAACTGGAGAAAGGAACTCCAGGGCCAGCTGCCGCTCTGCGCATCCACGGTGCCGCGGGAAACTTCAATAGCGCGCATCTTTTCGCCTTCCAGAGCGCCTTTCACGGCTTCCGGCACTGGATAAACCGGCACGGTCAGCAAATCTGCAGACGGTTCCGGGAAGTTATCAGTGGCGCCTGCTGCTGCGTACCAGTATGCGGTAATGGATTGAGAGATAAGCACATCTGCCCAGTGCCAAATCTCCATATCAAACCGGAAATCCTTTCTGAAAGGAATATCATCCATAATATGAAAACGGCTCACACAACTCTGCCCGAAATTGGCCGGACCGTCGCAGC
The DNA here is from genome assembly GCA_002070275.1 of Candidatus Hydrogenedentes bacterium ADurb.Bin170. Classification (GTDB taxonomy): domain Bacteria; phylum Hydrogenedentota; class Hydrogenedentia; order Hydrogenedentales; family CAITNO01; genus JAAYJV01. The sequence goes on along the minus strand of MWCY01000009.1, from coordinate 58,340 downwards.
GAATCTGGTTATGGTAGGCGTGAGTGAAGACCTCTGTGTCACACCAGGCATAGCCGAAGTAGTCTTCACTGCCTGTTCCGAAGAAACTCGGAAAGGTGTCTCCGTCGACGTAAATCTTTTCATCACCTTCTCCCCACCACTGAGTTACCGGATTTGTTATATGAAGCAGAACTCCACAGAAACGCCCGGCACCTGTGCCCGACATGAAGTTCCAGTCCTGCATCGGACGGGTGGGAATATCCTGAACGCCCTTCCACTTGGCATGGAAATAGAGTGTGTCGTCGGTCCAGGCGCGCGGAGTTATAAAAAAGTTGAGAGACAGTGTCACCGGGAATCGGTTAAAATTAATTAACTCGACTTCGGCTTTCTCTTTAAAAGGCATAATCCAGCGGCTGTAAAGCGTGTTATCCGCTAATACGCCAGAGGGAAGGGACTGATAGGGGTTAATGCCCGGGGCTGTTCCGAAAAAATCACCCAGCGGTGCAACAACAGAGGGTGCCTGCCCGTCAAAACTGATTTTGAGGAGACAGCCACGCAGGGCTTGTTCCAGGTCATCGGCCGTGACTTTGCATTGGATGCCGCTGATTGCTGAGGGCCCGTCAAAAGAACAGTCTTCAGAGTCCGCGCCTTCTACCGTTACATCAAAGGCCTTAACCGTTGCGCCTGGAGCAGTTTCGAAGTTCCCGGGATGTTTGAAAGCCTCGGAAACGGCGCGCAATTCCTTGTTGTATTTCTCTGTATCAGCAAGCGTAAAACTTTTAACCTCTGTGTCGCTCACATAAGTTCTGTAATTGATAATGTAGTAGATATCGCTTGCGTCAATAGTAACTTTGCAGTGTTTTTCATAAGGAATCGGCAGATAGCTGTTCCAGCCTTTCCCGCGCTCGCCGCAAATAGGACTGATAAAGGGCTTTGTTTTCCCCTCCAGAAGAGAAGCCAAAGGCATTTCAATGACCGGCTCGGATGCGTGATCCAGATAAAAGCGAACAACGCCGCCTTCGGTCGGATTTGCAGACCAGAACCGGACGATGGCGCCGGGACCTGCCGCATCCATGAGCACCCATTCCTTACGCCCGCTCTGTTCTTCCACCCGCAAATGCTGGTTGCGGTCCGTATTGGCAAACCAATTTTCTTCGGTTGCGATGGAAGGATCGGTGGAACGCCGGTCATAACTGGAAAACTGTCCGGTCGTATAGGCTTGTTTTCCAAGAGTGGTCAAACGGCTTAAATCAGCCATTTCTTCAAGAAGGGTGCCCAGGTCTACCGGCTGTGCAGCGGAGGCAATACCGGAAAGAAGCATGATAAAAAAAGCGAAGAGACAAAAGGAATTGGAATACTGAAAGAGAGATTTCTTTGGCATGGGAACTCCTTGGTTGACTGTAGAATGTTAAAACATGATTTCTTCAAAAGCCCGGGGCGGTCCCAGAATTTCACGCAGCACTAAAGCGCGCCTGATTTCTTCCTGAGATGAAAATGTGCGAAGCACTTCTTCCGATAAAAAAGAAACGGCACGGGGTGCTGCGGCTGGGCGCATGGTCTCCTGCCTTTTGGGTGCCGCTGCAGTAACGACTGCGGGCGCGGCTTTAGGTTTGGACTTTGCAGCAGCCGGGCGGGGTGCACGCCGCGGAGGTTCCTGATGTTTCCGCGCGGGAAGAGGGGAGGCAGCGGGGCGCAGCACTTCTTGCAGTGTTACAGGTTGAGGAGACGGACGACCTGCAGCAGGGCGAAACGGTGCCTCCTGCGGCGCTAGGGAGCGTCTGGCAGTCTGTGGATCTCCCGCAAGAACTTGTCTGGGCTCCGAAAAAACAGGCGGTCTCGTTTCCGAGGGCAGAACCGTTCGCGGCTCATCTGCAGGCATACGGCGATGCTCCTCAGCAGGACGTCGGGGCTCTGCAGGCGGTACAAAAGTTCTTCCGCCGCCTTTAGGTGTCGCCACCGGAATATCCCAGGATTCATCCCCGTAAATCATGCGACGTGTCGCCTCCGGCAGTTCATCTACCGGAAAGGGTCTGGGCAGGGTCTCTTCTATATCGGGCGTAGTTGTCTTTTCTTTCGCCAGCCTGCTGATAACACTGATCACAGCAATAACAATGAAGATTAAAAACCCTAAAAGGTCTTCCATCAGTTGATTCCTTTCAGAGATCTTTAGAAAGATTTATTTAAGCTCTTCTGATGTGCCGCTTCCGGGCTTGGCTATGGACTCACGCATATTGGTATCCGCAGAAATGTTTTTCATGCGATAGTAGTCCATAATGCCCAGATTGCCGTTGCGAAAGGCTTCGGCTATCGCCAGGGGCACCTGTGCCTCAGCTTTTACAACCTGTGCCCGCATTTCCTGTACCGAGGCGACCATTTCTGCTTCCCGCGCCCGCGCCATGGCCCGGCGTTCTTCTGCCCGCGCCTGAGCAATCTGCTTGTCGGCTTCTGCCTGTTTGATCTGCAGGTCGGCGCCGATGTTTTCACCTACGTCGACATCTGCGATATCAATGGAAAGAATTTCAAATGCTGTCCCGGCATCCAGACCGCGCGCCAGAACTGTTTTCGAAATGCTGTCCGGGTTTTCAAGCACTTTTTTATGAGACTGGGAGGAGCCGATAGTGGTCACAATACCTTCGCCCACGCGGGCGACAATCGTTTCTTCTGTAGCACCGCCTACAAGACGGCGGATGTTGGTGCGAACGGTTACCCGTGCTTTTGCTTTTAATTGAATGCCGTCCATGGCGACTGCTGCCACGGTGGGAGCGCCTTTGGTCGGGTCGGGGCAGTCGATTACCTTGGGACGTACAGAGGTCTGGACAGCGTCAAGAACATCGCGTCCGGCAAGGTCGATCGCTGTTGCCTGCTGGAAAGAAAGGTCGATGTTGGCCTTGTTGGCAGCAATCAGAGCCTGCACCACCCGCACAACATTACCGCCTGCAAGATAGTGGGTTTCAAGTTCATTGGTGCTGACATTCAAACCGGCTTTTACCGCCATAATCCGCGAATCCACAATGGTAGCCGCATTGACTTTCCGAAGACTCATGCCGATCAGCTGCAGCCAGCCGACACTTGCCTGAGACAGCCAGGCACGCAGCCAAAGGCGGATATAGGAAATAAAAACAACCAAGACAACTAAAAAGACCACAAAAATTCCGAGCGTGATCAGACCCATAATTGCATCCATGGTATTGTTCCTTATTCGGGTTGTTTTGAGCGTTGCGCAACCGCCTCGACAAGAACACGGCTGCCCTGTACCTGAACGACGACAACGCGGGTTCCTTCGTCCAGAAACACGCCGTCACTGACTACATCAATGCGCTGGGTACCAATTTTAATAGTTCCCGCCGGGCGCAAAGCGGAGAGAACAATTCCTTCTTTGCCTATAAGACTGAGATCGGATTCAGCACTGACATATCCCGCTTCCTGTGTCTGGGCATCGTTCAGCGTAAGCAATTGTGATGCCCGGGTTTTGGTCAGGACGACAAAACCAAGGATAACACCTACGCCTGCCCCCAGCAGTTCACCGCCGATTATCAGAATGAAATAGTCGGGATAACTGCGTACTCCCATGCCGGCACTGATTAAGATCAGTAAGCCGCCGATAACGCCTAAAATCCCACCAGGCAGGAAAAACTCCGAAAAAATTAACAGCATTCCGGAGATAAAAAATAAAAGTATCCACCACATGATCAGGAGGGGCTCCTATCCAGGCATTCCAAATAGGTAATCAGTTGAGATATTTCCACGCGGATACCCAGCAGGACATTGCTTTTATCGCTGGGATCTTTGGGATCGAACTCGGACATAGATTCAAAAGTTTCAAGCAGTGTGTTGTCCGTACCGGGCAGCAGGCGGCTCTGCTCAAGCAGTTTATTGAAGCGGCGGGCAAAAGGCACGCAGGTATAATACCCGGCTCCTTGAGAAGAAACAACTTCCATTTCTTTCAATAATTGCCGCAGCATATGGACGATAATTTCATTGCTGTTCATGCAGGGATTCCTTGTCTGCCCGCTGGCGGACAACATAACGGTTGCCTTCCACAAGAATAATTTCCACTGGAGTGCCCGGATCAAGAAAATCACCTTCCGTTACGATATCCAGCGTTTTATTTCCGAAACGACCTTTGCCTGCAGGTCTGAGCATGGATGCTGTGATACCAATCTGACCTATAGCTCCTTGCTCCTCCCTAGTTTGCACTGTATAGCCTGCTTCGGCAAACTGGGCATCTGCCAGAAGAAGACCCCGTGCAAAAGAACTTCGCGGGAAGTATTTCCAGGTAAGAACAACAAAGGCGATAAAGAGGGAACCTGCAACAAGCAGCGTGATGCCGCCATCGCGAAGACGGTCAAAGTCCCAGCTGTAGGTGGGGATGGGAACCCGCATAAGAGAAAGATAGATGCCGGCAAAAAGACAGAGAATGCCGGTAATGCCGGTAACACCGAACCCGGGAATAAAAAAGATCTCCGCAATGATCAGTATGATCCCTACAATAACCAGGAGCAGATCGAGCCAGCTGGCAAGCCCGAAAATGAGACGGGAGCCGAAGTAAAGAGAAAGGCATACAACGCCAATCAGACCGGGCAGACCGATGCCAGGCGTTTTAATCTCTATGTAAATCCCTGCAACGCCGCAAAGAAGAAGCAGACCCGCAATAAGGGGGCTTGTCAGAAAAGAAAAGATTTTTTCCGGCAAGGTCATCTTCATAGCGACAGATGTAAAGGAAGTGTAGCCCAGTTGCTTGAGTCCCTGCTCCACACTGTATGCGAGATAAGTGACAAGAGCGACTTCCTGTGCTTCGCGTGCTGTCAGCGTCAGCAGGTTGCCTGCCGGACTCAGCAGCCTGGCATCGGAGGGAAGCTCAGGAAGAAGGTCGGGAGCAGAAGAAGCGGGCAGATGCGATTTTTCTGCAGGAGGCTCCGGCTTCTTATCCTGAGGGGAAGACCCCGAAAACCCGTCTGTTGAAGGATGCGTTCCCCGAAAAAGTTTCTCCACTTCTTTGAGCGAATCCTGAGAAAAGCCCGGGGCAGCAGAAGCGATTAGTGCTCCCGGAGAGAGTGAAGCCGTCAGCACGGAAAAAGAGCCTGATCGGTATTTTTCGATTACACGGCCTTGTTCAACTTTGAAAACAGTTACGCTTCCGTCGCCGGATTTCGTGTAATAAAGTTCAATACGGGGATCTACCATCGCCTCGCCGATAAGAGGATTATGTCCTTTCTCTTCGCCCAGCGCTCTGTATTTGGCACGAAGAAAAGACATGGACTTTTCATTCATGGATTCAGACATTTCCACGCCCGGCATAACAGGCGTGGAGGCTCCGATATTCACGCCCGGTTCCATGATGATGGTGTCACAGGCATAGGCAATGAGCGCCCCGGCTGAAATGGCTCCCTTTCCGGTAACATAGGCAATGGTGGGAACCCGAGCTTTAAGAATGCTGGAGGCAATATCTATGGCGGAGTCCACTCTGCCGCCAAAAGTGTCAATGGTAAAAACAATGGCTTCGGCGTCCTTGCTTTCTTCTGTAACTACGCGGTCGACAAGGACACTGACACTGTCACGGATCTCGCCTTCAACAGGGCAGACAAGAATGTTTTTAACCGGCTTTTCCTCTGTTGAAGGTGTGGCATAAGAAAAAAACAGGGTAGAGGCAAAAAGAAAAAAAAACCCGACCGACAGCAGAAGAGTTCTGAAAGGCATGTTGGTTGTTTGTCTGATTCGGATCATAAGGCTGTTGGCTCTACAGTTAGTTTTTACGTAATTCTGACAGCGTATCTTATTGTACATGTATTGGGCTGAGAGTCAAAATTAATAATTAGAAAAAGACGGTGACTCCCAATAAAAAATCCCGCCAGGACGAATCCTGGCGGGAGTATGGAGGTATAAAACAGAAAGATTTAGCGTTTGGAGAACTGGAAGCGTTTGCGTGCGCCGGGCTGCCCGTATTTCTTGCGTTCCACTTCGCGGGCATCACGTGTCAGCAGGTCTTTGCCGCGCATCGTGGTGCGAAGTTCTTCGTCTTTTTCTACAAGTGCCCGGGCAATGCCCAGACTGAGAGCGCCTGCCTGCCCTGCAAGTCCGCCGCCTGCACAGCGTGCACGGACATCAATGCTGTCTCTCAGACCGGCAGTCACTAAAGGCAGCTCCGCCATCTGTACCAGTGTTTCGCGGGCAAGGTATTCGTCTACAGGACGACCATTGACGATAAAGAGACCTGTGCCGGGTTTAATCCGAACCCGCGCGGAGGCACGTTTGCGTCTTCCCAGTGCAACGATTTCATTCGTGTTTTTATCTATCACAACAGTATCTCCGTAGGTAGTTTATTTCACTGTGTAAACAACAGGGTTTTGCGCTTCGTGCGGATGTTCGGCACCGGCATATACCCTGTATTGCGTTGCCAGTTTTCTTCCAAGCCGGTTGCCGGGAAGCATCCCTTTTATAGCAATTTCCATGGCGCGGGTGGGATGTTTTTCCAGCATAATTTCGAGGGGGGTCTCTTTAATCCCGCCCGGATAACCCGAATGCCGGTAATAAACTTTTTTCCTGCCTTTGGAGCCGATAACACGCACTTTGGCAGCATTAATAATGACGACTGAATCGCCACAATCAAGAAACGGCGTGTATTGGGGTTTATGTTTACCGCGCAGCAGGGACGCTGCCAAAGCGGCAACACGTCCAATGGACTGCCCTTCAGCATCAATCAAATACCATTGTTTGGGCTCAGCCCCTTGTGTGGGGACATAGGTTTTCACAAAACAATCCTCCGGTTGGAGTCGTAGCGACAATATAGGTTAGAGTTGATCAATGGAAATAACAATAACGGGGAGCCTAATAGTAACAAATAGAAGCAGATAAATTCAAATTTCTTTTCGCAATTATTTCTGCGTGAGTTCCTCTCCTGAATCGGGAAGTATACTTTACAGTGAAGAGGGATTGTGACGATCCTGATAGAGTGTGATTAATGCAAATATAATAAGGGCAACAGGCGCAAGCGAACCGGCAAGAAGCCCGGAGCGTATACTTGAATATTCGGCGATGCCTCCGATCGCCCAGGGGAGGACGAGTCCGCCGAAATTGCCTAACGCTGCAAGAAGGGCGAACATGGAAGCACCTCCATGAGGAAAAATATCTGCTGTGATCCCTAGCCAGGTCGGCCACAGGAAACTGCATGCCAGCCCCGCAAAAATACAGAAGGACAGAGCGATTCCGGGTGCAGGGATCAGGGTTCCGGCAAGATAGCAGACGATACAGAAAAAGGCGCCGGCGAAGAGAACTCCGTAGGCACCAAGCCGCCGGAGAATTTGTGGCGCAGCAAGGCGGCCTCCTGCCATAAATAAGGAAAACAGCCCGACAGCGATTCCGCCCATCGATTTGTCAAAACCGAGCCCTCTCTCAGAAAAAGCGGGCAACCACTGGATGATACCGTTTTCAGTCGCTCCTATAAGCCAGATAATCAGCAGAGCAAAAATAAAGCGCGGCTTGAGAACCAGGTGTAATATACTGTCCCGGGAGCGTTCTGGGTGAACAAGGGGAGGAAATCCGGTAAGAAAAATGAGTACTGTCAACGCCAGAGGAACCAGTGCGGCGGCTCCGGCGAGGATACGCCAGGAAATGCCCAGATGCATGCAGGCTGATGCGAAGAGGACAGTTGCCAGCGCCCCGATGCAGTAAAAAGCGTGCAGATGATTCAGTGCCGATGCCCGCCGATCAACACATACAGCGGAGACTATGGGGCTCATCAGCATGTCGAGTATGCCTGCGCCGAAGCCGGCTGTGATACTTGCGGCAAGAAGCAGCTCATAGTTTTTTGCTAAAGAGATAAGCAATATTCCTAATGATGAAATGATAAGCCCCAAAAAAGTGAACAGTGCGGCACCGAAGCGGTCGGCTAAAGGCCCGCTCAGAAGAACTCCGACGACCACCCCGGCAAAGACAAGTGCTGATATCCGTCCTAACTGCTCTTCATTAAGGCCGCCAAATTCATGCGAAAAAGTCGTGTAATGGACAGGCATAAGATTAAGACATATGGCGACACTTATCATCCCGCCGTAGCAGATAATCAGGAGAAGGGTACGGTTCACAGTGGCGCTTTCTGAATTAAGAATGGGAAGAGGGCTGCCGACCTCCGATAAAGGTGCCCGAACGATTGCGGGATATTAGGCACTAAAAAGGTGGCAAGCTTCAAGCCGAAGGGGGACAGGCTTTTCTTTTCGGCAGGAAAAAAGCAAGCGCTGGGGAGGGACCGGCTCACTGAATCCGGAATTATTTGCGTCGCAGCAGACGCCTTCCAAGAGCGGCAAATTCGTCGATTCGAAGGAAGAAACAGGAAAAAGTATAAACCAGAGCAGCAGTAGCGCAGGCACCGGTGAAAGTGACAAGGCGCTGTATCATACTTGTAATGCCGAGCCAGCTTTCCAGGCTGTTGTGTGCATACCAGACGCAAAAAGACATAAGTACTGAAGCTGCGGAGATCTTGATGAGTGAAAGCATAAGAGCGGGGGATAGTAACTTCTGCACCAGAAAGTTGTAGCAAAAGAAAAGAAGCGAAAAATTAACCGCATAGGAGATGGTCGTTGCAAAAGCCAGACCCTGATAGCCCATCGGACCTACCAGTAAAGCATTTAAAACAATATTCAAAAGCATGCTGAAACTGGCGATAATTACAGGAATTTTTGTGTTATGGCGCGCATAAAATCCTTGAACCATCACCTTCACCAGGGAGAAGAAGACAAGGCCCATGGCGGCATACAATAAAGCCGACGCCGCCATCTCTGTTCCCGTCTCGCCAAATTCGCCCCGTTGAAACAGCAGCCGGATGACCGGCTTGCGCAGGACGATCAGACAGGCAGTTGCCGGAGCCGTCAGAAAGAAAGCCTGGCGGATACCCGAGGTCATCAGGGTACATTGCTCTTTGTCCCGATTGAGCGCATAGGCTTTTGACAGTGCGGGTAATATGGCGACAGCCACCGAAATGCCGAAAATGGAGAGAGGAAACTGGACTAGCCGGTTGGAGATGTACAGTGCCAGTACGGTGTCTTCTCCCAGAGACAAAGCAAAAAAACGATCGACCAGTTTGTTTACTTCACCGGCGGCCTGACCCAGAATGACAGGAAATAAAAGCCATAAGGCACTGGAGACGGCACTGTAATGCAGATTGAAGGTTGGGAAAACCGGGCCGATATGAAGAAACATGTCCACCCAAAGGACGATGAACTGAATTAAGCCGCCTATCCATACGCCAATAACAAGTGCCCACGCAGGATTGCTGAATTGGTTGCGGAATAAAAAGGCACATCCGATAAACGTAAAATTCAGTAACGCCGGTGACCACGATGGGGTGCTGTAACGACGGGCTATAAATAACGGGGCCATGGCAAAAACGGCAGCCCCGATAAACAGGAGGTACGGAAAAGTCCATTGCATCAGACGGACCGTCTCCTGTAATTCTTCAGCGCTTTGCGGAAGTTCTTTTCCCGTAAAGGTGCGCAAAGAAGAAAGGACAGCAGGCGCAAGAGGCATGACCAGAATGCCTGCTGCAGTCAGAATCAGAAAAAATCCCAGCATAAGGGTCATAAGAGAAGAAACGGCTTTGCGGTATTCTTCCTCTGAACTGGAGGCATGTGCCTTGCTGAGTACCGGAACAAGGGCAGCGTTGACCGCTCCTTCTCCGAGCATATCCCGAAGCATATTGGGAAGACTGAAAGCAAAAAGAAAAGAACCGAGCGGCACGGCGGGAATTGTATGAGCGAAAACAATATCCCGTACAAGCCCGGCGAAGCGGCTGATCATAGTGCCGCCTGCAAAAATGGCAGCGAAGCGAGTTATACTGGCTTCTTCACCCGGCGCAGCCTGTTTTTGTTGTGCAGTATCTTCCAAAGGGAGTCCCATCCGCTAAGCATTAATCAAGTATACGATTTCTGTGCCGGCAAAAGAAATCAGGTTTTTAAAAAAGAAGCGGCGTGTAATAGAAAAAAGTGATGCGTGGCTGGATCCAACTTCACTTTTCACCCAGGCTTTCATAAAGCGCGGGATATTTGGGCGTTATTCCAGCGTAAAATTTCTGGATTTCCGCCAAATCTTTTTCGTAGTCGCCGGTCGGGTAAAAAAGGCTGTGCACACCGCCGCGCCGACGTTTATAATCCAGATAGCCAAGAGCAATGGGGACGTTGGCACCTACTGCAATATGATAAAATCCAGTTTTCCAGGTACGCACTTTTTTGCGGGTTCCCTCGGGAGGAACAGCCAGAATTAAAGTATCGGTCTGTTCGAACCGCTCTATACATTGACCAACAACGCCATTGGGCTTACTCCGGTCAATGTCAATGCCGCCAACCCATCGTAAAAAACCGCCGAAAGGCCAGCGAAAAATGGATTCCTTGCTCATCCAGAAAAGCTTTGCCCGGAGCAGGAAGCCAAGCGCCAGCATAATGGGCAAATCCCAGTTGGTCGTATGGGGCGCAGCAATAAGTACAAACTTCGGTGCGTCCGGAAGCTCCCCTTCTTTTTTCCATCCGATGATGCCCAGAAAGATGCGTGCCCATAGGCGGCCGACGACAGAAATGAAAGGGGTGTCGAAAATGGTATATGACATGAACATCTCCTAAAGCGAAAACAAAAACATCCAGTCAAAAAGAATGTTTAGTATTATACAGTAAGCAGCAGGTGCTTTTCCCGTTGACTAAAACACGATGACATCCACACGGGTGGCTTCTGCTGTGCCCGGGCGAAAAAAAATGATATCATCCGCTTCATTCTCATTTAACTTATAGCAGCGGACAGTACCGAAGGCAGGCATTTCAAAACTTTTCCAGGAACGTGCCGCAAGAAACCGGTCTTGATCCCCGGGATAAATCGACAGGCTGTTTTTAGAACTGCCATAAACGACATCCATCCTGCCGTCACCATTAAAATCACCGAAAGAATGCGCCACCCGTGCCCGTCCTTCCGGAGCATCCATGGTCAAGTTCGTGTGATAGTCGGCTTTTGGGCTGAAGCGTTTACCATCAAAAAGATAGACTTCTGCACGTATGCTGATTTTATTGCGGACAAAAAAATTCACGAGGTTTTTAACGCCAAAAGGAATACGTATAAAAACAAGATCCTGTTTTCCATCGCCATTCACGTCGAGAACTACGGGGCTCGAAACGGCACCTTTTTCTGAAAATACGGCGTCAGGGACTTCTGGAAAAGTAAAAGCTTCCGTCGCCAGATACACCTGAGTTTCCGCATACATTTGTGCCGTGCCGCGGGTTTGTGTGATCACAAGATCCGGAAAACCGTCACCGGTAAGGTCTTTCATTAATGCGGAAGCGTCCCATTTTTCGTCCAGTTTCATGGGGAGCCGGATGCGTTTATGCTCTTTCCAACTGCTGCCCCAGTAAAAATCAGCAAATTCATCACTCAGAAATGCCAGTGCTTTCGTTGGCTGGTGTTCCAGCGAAAAAGAATGGATGTCGGGCAAGCGATGAGTGATATAAAGGCTCTCCCCGGATTGGATCTCGCTGACAATATCGCATGCCAGAGTTGTAATGACATTTCCAGCAGTGCGGATCTGAATGCCTTCTGCAACGGGAACAAGCCATTCATCCACACCGTCACCGGTTAAATCCTGTGCTGCTTTTGGAACAAAACAGGGTTCCCGGCTGCCGCTGGGGAAGAGTGATTGAAAAGTCACTGTGTCCAGGCGGGAAAAACCTGATTGTCCGTATTGATAAATCGATGCTCCGGAGCCGTGCACAGCTACAAGTTCCGGCGGGTGCTGTCCGTTAACTTCTGCAAGAAAAAGAGCACCGGTCTCCTCCGGCAGCGAAAGGCTGCGCGTTGGCGTGCCCGGATAGTCCCCCTTTTCATCCGGACAATAAACAAGAAGTTCTTTGCAGGAAGGAAAAGCCTGTTCATTATTTACGAGAAGCAGAATATCTTTATGCCCGGAAACGCTGAGTTCAGCGGCTGAAACGTCCCAGACATGTGCCGTGGCTTCAAGAGTGAAAAGTTTTGGATTCACTTCTGCGGGAACAAAGCAGATCACAAAGAGCAGATAGGCCACACGGTTTTCCTTTTCCGCTGCTTGGGATGTATCAGGAGAAAGTGTATATTGCCTGTAAGATATATATGCCGGCACTCTGAAAAAGAGAACAGGCATCAGGTAAGACTATGTATGCAAAACGCGTTGCTGAGAAAACTTAAGGCTCGTAGAGGAGCCCGACGCTTTCTATCCAGGAAACAGGCTCTATGGAAGACGTTTCCGGGGTCAGCTCCAGGCCCAGATTGTCCAGCAGCGACCCTTCAGCGAGCTGCAGCTCAACCAGTGCTTTTTCAAAAGCAATGTTAGCCTGCAATTCCGCAACCTGGGCAGCCGTCAGATCCTCCTGCACTTTGAGCACCTGATAGCTGTTTGAAATGCCGATTTTCAAACGTTTTTCTTCCGCCATAACATTCGTTTCCTGCAGAAGAGTGGTCTGATGATTGCTTTCAACCAGTGTTTTTCCGGTAAGTACTCCGCGGGCAGCTACATGGACGCGCATCATCATTGCCATTTGAGCCTGCTTACGGCGTTCTTCAGCTTGGCGCACTCCTATGCGCGCCCGCTGGTGAGCACCGCGCCCGGCACGGTTGTTGATGGGGATGGTTGCCTGAATCCCGAAGTTGTAGGTATGATCCTGATTATCCCGAATGCCGGCAAGGGTTCGGCCCAGAAAGGTGTTGCGCCCTCCTCTGGCATATAGAGCAACAAGATCCACCTGCGGGAGCATATCATTGCGTGCCCGCTCTTCTTCCAAAAGAGCGTTGGCAATTTCAAGGTCGGTCATCGTGTTTTCCGGGCGCAGCTCCAGAGCGCGATCCACGGATCTTTCCAGACTTTCATCGAAGAGATCGGTATTGAAAATGGCATTGTCTGCGGGATCCGGGCGATCCAGAGGCAGAATGGTTATTGAAGAAAAACGGTGATTATCATGCATATTCAGGAGAAGTTTTAAAACGTCACCCGCATCAGAAACGCGCGCAAAAGCCTGAATAAGTTCCGACTGACGCATGGCAACACCTGCCTTTGCCTGCAGCACATCGATGTCGGCAGCGGTTCCAATGTTGCGGCGCGTTTCACTGATGGTCAGAAGGCGCTCGGCATTGCGAAGGGCTCCCTCGTAAACACGAACAGCCTCAGTTGCGCCGACAAGATCCCAGTATGCTTTTATGGTATCAGCCGTTTTATTAAGCACAACCAGTTTCAGCTGTGCTTCAGACAATGCCTTCATATTGGCACCCGCCCGAATGCGGATTCGGTTAATGTCCTTGCCGAAGCCGCGCATCACGGGCTGAGTGAGCATAAGCCCGATGGTTGCGCCATATTCGCCAACGTTGCTGCCGTAGGTGTTTTTCTCAAAGTCGAGATTAAAATTTACGGCATACTGCGTACCCGTCGTCAGCTTTCCCCCCAGAGTGGTTTCATTCGTGATACTGGTGGAATCGATGGCGGAGGGCATAAATGCGCCGGCAAATTTCCGCAGCTGCTGGTTCAGGGAGAGCGCCGCTTTTGTGTACCCGAAGGTGTGCTGCAAGATGGGATCAAATTCGCCGTGGGCAGCGTAGGTTTCAGCCGAGGCCTTCTCCGGCTCCAGCTCGGCAATCAAAATATCCGGGTTGTTGTCTACAGCCAGGCGAACCGCATCATGCAGACTGAGTCGCAGAACTTCCGATTCAGGCATTTTTTCCACCGCGGCGCGTAATTCCCACAAATCAATCAGGTCGGCGGAAATAGCGGCTTGCAATGCGTTGGAACCTGCAGTCTGCCCTGAGTCGTTGGAAGGGGAGAGGGCAGAACCATTATCAGGTAGCGCGGGTTCTTCAGGATTCTGACTGTGGATTGAAAAATGAACTGCAAAGCAAGCAGCAATCAAACAAGAAATGAACCCAAAGTTACGCATACAATACTCCCTGGCAGCCGTGCTGCTGATAAGTAAAAAGAGGGAAAGACTTAAGAGGGCTGATCGCCGCGTAAGTTGGAGGGGTTAATCCCTGCGCGGTGCATCGCTTCTGCCTGAACTTGCTGGACTCTGGCACTGAATAGGCGCTGCAGTTCTGCCAGCGTCTCCTGGAGAATTGCTTTTTCACTGGCAGTCAGATTGCCGCGTGTCTTTTCTGAGACCATCAGAAGCACTTCCAGACTCTCTTTCGCCTGATCAAGGTTAAGCGTTGGAGCAGCCTGTCCCGGGGCGGCAATGAACCCGAGACAAAACATAGTCTGTGTGGCAAAGGTGCTGACAAGAGCCTCAAAGGCAGGGTTGATATCGCCTTCAGGCTCGGCTGCGTCCTGAGCATTTTCATCTGAAGGAGTTTGAGGAGAGGCACCTGCATCGCGCTTGCGCGCCATGTCTTTTTCACGCTGGACGCGCGCTTTCCAATCCTCGTCAACAATTGTCCGGACTCTCATTTCATCCATGTTGTTTCACCTTATCCGCTGTGCTAATTTCAAAGCCAATAATCTGCATAGCATAACACGCAGCAGAGAAAGGGATTGCCGTCCTTCGATCAAAAAAACAGGAAGCAAAACCGTCCTGAGCATTCAACAAGGATTATTTGTTTTTATGTCTGTTCTGTCTGGAACGTTTTTTACGTTTGTGCTTGTTGATTTTGGCTTTGCGAACTTTTCTTCCACCTGCCACGAGAGAATCCTCCTGGTTAAACCGTTGTTTTCAATTATACGTTGTAATTTACAGCCTACCGCAGCCACTCTGCTATAGGCAGTTCATATGAAATAATTTCGTCTTCTTCAAAATACAGAGCAATTTCACGGGCTGCCGTTTCTGGGCTATCCGATGCATGGACCAGATTTTTCTGGTTGCTCAGTCCAAAATCACCGCGAATGGTACCCGGCAGTGCATCCAGACAATTGGTTGCACCGTGCATTTTCCGCACCTGTGCCACAGCGTCTTTGCCTTCAAGAACAATTTGGATTGAAGGGCCCGAAGTGATAAAGGAAACCAGTTCGTTATAAAAAGATTTGCCTTTATGCTCGCCGTAGTGTCGTTCAGCCTGCGCTGCAGTAAGATGCTGCATTTTAAGGGCAACCAACTTCAATCCGCGTTTTTCATATCGGCTGATAACGTCGCCCGCAAGACCACGGCCCACACCATCCGGCTTTATCATGACAAATGTGCGTTCCATGAAAAATGCGTTTCCTTTTCAACTATTATGCAGTAAAATACTCTTTCCGGATGCATGGCAGAATAGTATTCCCCCCGAAGCAGGCATGGCGCATGGGCAGAAAGATATACTGGCTTCCATCATCCGGCTGGATATTTATTATAGCAAAATACCGTTGAGCACCTCAAGCCGTTACACAAAATCTATTTCAGAGGAGCAGGAAATACGCAAGCGCTGACTGCCGAAAATATCCCGTTAACCCGCCTTTCCGGTTCTTTCTTGAATTTATGCAATAGGGCGCATGTTTTTGGTACTCTATTTTCCGTGCTTTGTCATCGTTTTCAGGTTGTATTCCTGGATTATCGACTGATGGCGATAGCACATACACGCAAAGCGCCGCAAAAATATTGTTGGCTCTTCGTGTGTTCCTCTTTTCAAGGAAGACAAGGACAAATTCACCCATGACGACCTCAGCCTCTGAAGTAAAAGAACCTGTACGCTGCAACCGTTGCATTATGGATGAAACAGTTGGCGGCATACGATTTGATAAAGACGGCGTATGCAATTACTGCCATATGCACGACAGCATGGACAAACTGTTTCCTATTGGGAAAGCAGGCGAGAAAATATTGAAGGATATTGCAGTTTCCATTCGTAAGAGCGGCAAAGGGAAACCCTACGACTGTGTTGTCGGCTTCAGCGGCGGCAGAGATACCTCTTATTGCCTCCATTATGCCAAAGAAGTGCTGGGCCTGAAACCGCTTGCGGTTCACTTTGACAATGGCTGGACTTCAGAAAAAGCGCGGTCCAACATGGAAAACATATGCGCAAAACTTGGAGTTGACTTGCATATTGTCACGATGGACTGGGATGATTCCAGAGAGTTGACGAATGCCAATATTCGTGCCTGTGTTCCTTATGTTGATTTGACCAACGACATAGGCATTGCTTATACCTTGTATAGCACGGCAGCAAAAAACGACATTAAGTACATTTTATTAAGTCACTCTTTCAGAGAAGAAGGTGTGGCACCGCTGTTGTGGAATTACATGGACGCCCGCTATACCCGTGCAATCATCAAGCGGTTTGCCAAAACAAAAATAAATCATTTTAAAAATGCCGATATTCATCATTTTCTTTATTGGCTTTTTATAAAGAGAATAAAAGTTGTTAATGTGACGAACTATTACAATGACATGGGACGTCAGATAGAAAATACGTTGATTGAGCGTTATGGATGGCAGGAGCCTGACGGGCACCATATGGATAACGAGCTTTTTATTCTCATTTATAACTATGCCTGGCGGAAATTCGGCATTGACTGGAGAGTGGTCGATGTGGCTGCCCAGGTGCGAACAGGCATATTGACAAGAGAAGAGGGGCTGGCTATTATGGCATCCCCGCCGTATTTCGATAATGAAGAGTTTGTAAGTCAGAGCCTGGAAAAACAGCAGATGTCCAGAGAAGAATTTGAAGCCATCATCGCCGCCCCCAATAAATACTTTCTGGATTATCCCAACTACTATTCATGGGTGAAGTTGTTTAAGTGGCCTTTTAAACTGCTGTGCCGCATGCACATTCTTCCAATACATGCCTACGAAAAATATTTTGAAGCCATATAAGATAAAGGAAGATGCCCGTACAGGAAACAGCGCCAGGCATCTAAGGTAAGGACTTCTTCTATATGACTACAACAAAAAAAGACATTGCTCAACAGATGGCTGAGCGTCTTGAGCTGCAGCCGGAGGCTGCCCGCAAATCAACGGAGACGATTCTTTCTATTCTTGCGAATGCCCTGCTGGAAGGTGAGTACTGGGAAATACGCAACTTTGGCGTTTTCAGAACCAAACAGCGTGCTCCGCGCCTGGGAAGAAACATTCATACAGGCGAAAAAGTCGCTGTGCCTTCCTACCGCGATGTTGTTTTTAAACCGGGCAGGGAAATGCTGCAGCGTGCCGCCTCCCCGGCGGAATTTACCCGACCTAAGACAAGAAAACCATAAAGTCATGGCGCATACCTGCTCAAATACTGAGACCTTTCCTTTGATACTTGCCGGAGATACAAGCACGGGCTATTGCACGGTGGCGTTATGCCAATGTGATAAAAACAAACCCTCATGCATTCCCATCAGCACTATGGGGCTGGATAGTCGGCATCTGCATTCCGAGCGTCTGCTTGAAGCTGTGGAAGGGGTTCTTGAAAAGGCCGGGACAGAGTTGCAAAGTCTCTCCTGTCTGGCGGTGACTACCGGGCCGGGCTCATTCACAGGACTGCGCGTAGGGCTGTCTTTTTGGAAAGGACTTGCTTTGGCTCTTCAACTGCCTCTGGTGTCGGTGCCGACACTGGATGCGCTCGCGCGAATGAATGCGTTTCCCCAAGGAACATTAGTGCCTTTGCTGGATGCCCGGATGAAAGAAGTTTTTGGTGCTGTTTACCGCTTTCAAAAAGGATGCCGCGAAAAAATAGTGCCCGATCAGGCAGCGTCTGTCGATTTTTTTATTGAAGCTGCTCTGAGCGCAACAGCGCCTCTTGTGTTTCTTGGTGATGGGGCACAGCGTTATGCGAGTGAAATACGCAGCCGGGCACCTGAAGCGATGATTGCCGAAGTACATTGCGGACTTCCCCGTGCCGATGCAGTCGCAGCGGAAGCTCTTGATTTGTGGCTCACACAGACGGAACACAATCCCGCTTACGCCGTACCGCTTTATCATCGCCTGTCCCAGGCCGAACAGGCAAAAGAGGCTGCGGGTACAAAAGCAGCGACCCCAGAAAAACACCGGCCATGAATGAATTTCCCGGCATTGCCTTGACATTTCATCCCTTGGATTTTTATTTCCTGCCTTTTGTTGAAGAAGCGGAGAAAGAGGCGTACCCTGAAGCTTGGAATACTTCCGAACTGCTGCAGGAAATCTATAATATCCGGTCTCATTTCTTTGTTATGCTCCGTTACGGAGAACTGATCGGGTATGCCGGATTCTGGGATCTTGTGGATGAGGCACATGTAACCCGGGTGACTGTGCTGCCGCCTTACAGAAGACAGGGATTTGCAAGACCGCTGATGAAAAATCTTATTAAAGAGGTTTCCGCTTCGGGACTGGAGGCAATACGTCTGGAGGTGCGCGAGACCAATTACCGGGCAATTCTTCTTTACCTGACGCTTGGATTTCGCCCGGTCCGCTATCGAAACGGTTATTACCGACGAACCGGTGAAAATGCACTGGAGATGTTTAAGCAGCTGGAACCGCACGAAATCTCTGTAAAGAAAGGCATGGATGAAGCCTGAACCACCGGTTAAGCCGGACATGATTCACGCACAGCGGAATCAAACACGTTTTATGTTTGATGCGATTGCCCGGCGATACGATGTAATCAACAGAATATTCTCTTTTCGCCGGGATGTCGCCTGGCGTAAAGCGATGCTGCGTACCGTCTTTAAGGATGAAAACCATGTGATTCTGGATATCGCGACGGGAACAGGTGATGTCTTGAAAGGGCTGGCGGCGGAAGCGGGGGAGGCTGCGGTTTTCGGTGCGGACATTTCTTTTAATATGCTGCAGGCTGCCCAAAACAAACTTCAGCACGGCGGACGGACACAAGCCGTGCTTATGCAGTCGGATGCGGCGGCGCTGTGTTTTGCCGACCGAAGTGTGGACACAATAACCATTGCCTTTGGAATTCGTAACTTTGCTCTGCTTTCCGAAAGCTTCAGAGAAATTTACCGGGTATTGCGACCGGGCGGAAAGGTCGTCATTCTTGAATTCAGTTTACCGGAAAACTATTTGATTCGCAGCGCATACCTCTTCTATTTCCGCTATCTTATGACGCCGGTAGCGGGGAAATTGAGCCGACAAAAAGATGCGTATCGCTATCTCAACCGTTCGGTTGAGGCTTTTCCCAGACCCTCAGTGATCCGTGATCATCTTTACAATGCAGGGTTTGAAGTCGTGCAATCCCGACCCATGACTTTCGGGGTCGTCACACTTTATACGGCATCACGGAGCGAATAAAAAAAACGCCCGGGAGACCGAACCCGGGCGTTTGCGTTTTGGTAAGTGTATCGCGGGCTTAAAGAAGCTCTTCAGCAATCTGTACCGTATTGAGCGCAGCACCTTTCAGCAGGTTGTCCGACACAATCCACATGTCCAGAGCACTTTCGTGAGAGATGTCGTCCCGGATGCGCCCGACAAAAGTGTCAAATTTTCCGGTTGAATTTACGGCAAGAGGATAAATTTGGTGCTGGGGGTCATCCTGTACGACCACTCCGGGTGCTTTGGAAAGAAGCGCACGCGCTTCTGCTGCCGTCAGCTTTTTCTCGGTCTGAACGTTGACACTTTCACTGTGCCCGTTCAGGACAGGGACGCGAACAGTTGTCGCTGTGACGGCTATGCTGTCATCACCTAGAATCTTTCTGGTCTCATGAACCATCTTCATTTCTTCACTGGTATATCCATTGTCAAGAAAAGCATCGCTTTGCGGAATTTGCGGAAGGCAGTTGAAAGCGATCTGGTGCGGAAAAACCTTGGGTGCATAAGGCTCACCCGCCAGAAGGGCACGGGACTGCTCCTGCAGCTCCGTAATGGCTGCAATTCCCGCACCGGAGACTGCCTGATAGGTGGAAACGACAATGCGCCGGATCCGGGCAGCATCATGCAGAGGCTTCAGTACGACAACCATCTGTGTTGTTGAACAGTTCGGATTTGCAATAATGCCTTTGTGATTTTTTAAAGCATGTGCATTGACCTCGGGAACAACTAGAGGCACGTCCGGGTCCATTCTAAAAGCACTGGAGTTGTCAATAACAACTGCACCGGAGGCAGCCGCCAGAGGTGCGTATTTTTTACTGGTGCCACCGCCCGCACTGAACAGCGCTATGTCGATCCCTTCAAAAGAGTTTTCGGACAAAACTTCCACAGGAATTGTCTCCCCTTTGAAGGAAACTGTTTTGCCACGGGAACGCTCGGAGGCAAGGGGGACAAGGCGGGAGAGCGGGAAGTTGCGCGCTTCCAGAGTTTCCAGCATTTGGCGACCGACAACACCAGTTGCGCCGACAACGGCGACGACTTTTGTACTCATCATTGTGTCCTTTTTTGGTTGTCTTATTAAGTTCTGCCGAAGAAAAGTATGTCAATTGTCTGACAGAGGACTTTAAAAAAAGGCGCCCTGTACCTCATTGTTGTTACAGAGCGCCTTGAATGTTTGGATTAACGGTGCAGAAAAGAACTATTCTGCCGCCGCTTCCAGCGCACTGATAAGATCACCTTTGGAAGTGACTCCGACAAAGCGCTTGACTTCTTCGCCGTCTTTAAAAATAATCAGCGCAGGAATGCTTGAAATATTCAAAGTCGCCGCAAGGTTCTGAGCATTGTCAACGTTCACTTTATAGACATTGGCTGTATCACCGACTGCTTTTGCGACATCGTCCAGGATAGGACCCATCATCCGGCAGGGACCGCACCATTCTGCCCAAAAATCAATAAGCGAAACACCGCTATTCACTGCATCTTTAAAAGTGGCTTCTGTAAGTTCAGCAACGTTACTCATCGCAATACCCTTTTTATCTGGATCTGTGTTTCTTTTTGACTGCCGTGAATTATACAGGATCGACAGCAAAAATACCAACTGGACACATGGAAAACGCGCAGCAACCTGCGCCTGTTCGCCGGAAATTAATAACCCCGCGTGCTCAGCGGGAAATCGCAACCTGACCGAAATGGGGCATCGCCGCCGCATCCCTGGAAACTGCTACTGTAGCACGGTGGTTAAACTTCTGTATGACATCAGACAGACCGGCAGCGTCGTTACTCTCCAGCAGCCGCGAAAGATGCTGCAGAAAGCGGCTTGAGTCACTCACGCCCTCAATACCAAGCAAGCGCAGCAGGAGCATCGAACGCTCGTCAGCGTTAAAAAGAAGCCCCGCTTTGAAAGCGTAATCCTGAATTACTTTGTTAACAAAAGCAAGACGATGCCTATTCCATTTGCCGGCAAGCGTGAGAGGAAGGCGGAAAGGATCCATCTGTTTCTGGTAGTGCTTATAGCTGAAGGAAAGACCAAAGCGACGGGGCTGACAAAACCAAAGTGAGTGTGGTACAACGGCAAGCGGAGAGAGGGTTACGCTATGGGGGTGTGCGTCTTCAAGAAAGCGTACAGTCTCCGCCGTGCTATGAATATCATCTATCGGACAGGGTCCCGTCAGATGGAGGACGGTCTGCAGACCGGTATCACGGCAAAGGCGAAGCACTGACTGCATGGCGCTGATACTTACCTGCATACCGTAAAAATCTTCCAGGATGCGCTGACTGCCCGTCGGTATCCTGAAACCGATACTCCGGCACCCGGACGCAAGCAGCAGTCTTGCCGTAGTGCGGGAAAAAGACTGTGTGGCGTTTCCAAGACTGTAGAGAATCATCAGGTTGTGGTCTAATAGTCGCTGGGCAAGTTCTTCCACTTCTTCCGATGCAACATGTTGAATATCAATGTGAAAAACAGTGGCATCATGGCTCTCATGGAGCCATTTAATTTCATTAAAGAGCAGCGCGGCTGATTTGGATCCGCGCTGACTGCATTTTTTGTCCTGATAAAAAAATGCGCATGGCCCTTCTGAAAAAGATAAAGGGTAGTATTGAAGGAGATTGTTTTTCTCACAGCGTCTTCTTGATACAAAAGGAGAAAGAGTAGTAAAGGCGGCCCGGCGTTTCCATACCGCTTTCCCGCCATTTTCCTGAAAAGACAGGTCGCCGCTGTCCGGGCGCTTTTGTCCTCCCAGAAGATAAAGCGCAGCCTGTGGAAGCGTAGCAGACAGATGGTCTGAAATCGCACCGTCTAAAACCGGAAGGTCAGCAAGAGCACAGGTTGCAAAATGTACCGCAAAGGGACCGGCAAGTAATTGCGTTGTCTCCGGATGATATTTCGCTAGGAGCAGACTCGCTTTGCGGACTTGTTCATAGTCCCCGCGGGATTCTGCATAAAACACCGTTAATGCGGCGGCGGGAAGGCCGCTCACTGCTTCGGCTGGGGTCAATGCAACGCGGGGTGTTTCAGATATCAACGCCTCCCCATGCGAGCGCACTTCTCCAAGGTGCTGAAGATCGGTTTGAAAGCCTGCCTCGCAAAGCTGACCTACACCTTCCAGAAGCGCCGACTTGGGGCATAAAGAATTGATTGCCGGTTCACCAGGCAGATAAACAAGTCGGACAAGTGTCATTTCTTTTCCTCCCGTTGCATCTTTGGTTGCATACCGTCTACCCTTTGTCGTAAGGCGCTATCTGGAATCATAAATACACAATATATTGTATGTTCATAACTTGAACCACAACATATTGACCTTATAATACCATAGAAGAGGAAAAAGTGCAACATGTTGCGCTTTTTTAAAAAATTATGATTTTACAACTGGCTTGAGTGGTCTGAAAACAGATATGTTGTATTGATAAGCGATTAAAGATTTTATAAACACCATATAAAGGGGTATAATGAAGTAAAGAATGGAAAAAGAATATTTTCTGAAACCGAGTGAGTTTTTGGGATGACGAAGCCACAAGTGATCATCTACACAGACGGCGGATGTGAACCGAATCCCGGTGTGGGTGGCTGGGGTGCCATACTGCTGTACGGCGAACGTCGAAAAGAAATATACGGCGGTCAGCCTCATTCAACCAACAACCGCATGGAACTCTCCGCCGCTATAGCCGCATTGTCATCGCTTAAGCGTCCCTGTAAAGTTGTTCTGTATTCCGACTCCAACTATCTGGTGAAAGGCATGCAGGAATGGCTTGCCGGATGGAAGCGCAATAACTGGAAGCGCAAAAATGAACCTGTTCTTAACAGGGATCTGTGGGAAGAGCTGGACGCTGTATCTGCTTCTCATGAGATAGAATGGGTCTGGGTGCGCGGTCATGCGGGCAATGAATTAAATGAGGCCTGCGACCGGCTGGCAGCAAAAGCGATTGAAGAGCAGCGGGCTTCAGCAAACTACGAGGCACCCCGATGAAAAGGCTGTTTCGTTTTGTAAAAAAGAGTGTGCTATGAATCTGACAACCGTTTTCAAACGCAGACTGACCTACTACATTGTTCCTGTGCTGATTGGGCTTGGCGGGGTCGCATTTTCGCAGCAACTGGATAACATGGCGCTGCGGGCGTTTGTGCTTTTCCTCTCCGTGCTCGTGCCGCTCTATACGGGAAGCAGCCTTCTCGTCCGCTATTACACAAGCCCCATGGAACGCTTCGGCATGGCACTGGGGTTTCTGCTTCTGGTGACTGGCGCCTCAGTGGTTTTCTCAGGCGTATTTGATCGGCTCAGTGAAGTTGAATATGTAGCCGATTCCATCAATGTCCTCGCCCGATATATAGGTATAATCAGCCTTTCTGTCGGATTTGTTGTCGTGTTTATGAGTATCATGCGCAAGGGCGCGGGAATTGAAGAACTGGCTGAGCGTTTCCGGTTTCTGGCTGAACACATCTCTGATGGCTTCATTCTCAGTACGCCGGACGGCACCGTGCTTCTCGTGAACCAGAAGGCCCTTGATATTTTTGGAAAATCCCGCCAATCGGTAATAGGACACAATGCCCGCGAACTGGCATTATCCTTTGGCTTCGAGACGATTGCACGCCAGTTGGATAACCGTGCTGTGGGTGTAGCATCGGAATACGAGATTAACTGGACAGTTAACGGTGAAGCCAGGATTCTGCTCCTCAATGGCGCACCTGTATTTGATAAGCGGGGGAATCATAGCCTAACCATGGCAACAATCCGCGATGTTACCGAACACCGCCAGCTTACGAGCCGGGTGGAGCAATATGCCCGCGGACTGCAACAGCTGGTGGATGAGCAAACACGCAAACTTCACCGTTCCGAAGAACAGCTCCGTCAGCTGCTTCTTTCAATGAACGAGGGATTTTTAACTGTTGATATGCAATACAGGATCCGTTTTGCTAATGAGCAGGCGGAAAAATTATTGAATGCCAGCACGGAGTCTCTGATTAGCCGGGAAATCTTTGAATTCGTGGACAGCGTGGGGCGGTCCCGTCTCATGAATCTTTTTTCAAAATCGATTGAACACAAGCCCGGACATGCACTCCGGCAGGAAATAGAACTTCTTAAAGGTGGCAAACCGGAGACGTCTGTTCTGGTCGGTGTTGCTTATCTGCCGTCTGAAGAAGAAAAAGACAATGGCTTCTCGCTGGTTCTCACGCCTATAGATGATCTGAAACGCATGCAGATCCAATTGGTTGCCCGTGCCAGAGATCTCGAACGGGCGAACGAAGGACTCCGGCTTCATGACCGTGCCAAAGACAGTTTCCTGTCCAATGTCACCCATGAGCTGCGCACTCCGCTGACCACTATTCAGGGCTATATTGAGATGCTTAAAGAAGACGATATGGGAACTGTCAGCGATGAGCAGCGTCGTGCCCTCGTCATTATGGATCGCAATGCCCGGCATCTGCTGAATCATATTAATGAACTGATCGAGTTCAGCCGCATGCAAATCAGGGGTGTTCAGATTGCGTCAAATCTTTATGATGCCAGCGCTCTTGCCCGGGAAGCAATGACTTCGCTTGTCCCGGCAGCTGAAGAAAAAGGCGTTTCGCTGGCTGTGGAAGTGCCTGATAATGCCATTTATACCTGGGGCGACAGAGACAAAATAAGTCAGGTACTGGGCATTCTTCTGAACAATGCCCTAAAATTTACCGATAAAGGAGGAAAAGTTACAGTTCGGGCAGCAATGAAAACACACAGGACTGTTTCCTTTGAGGTTGCGGACACCGGTATTGGCATTGACCAGAAATATCACGAGAAGATTTTTGCGAAATTTTTTCAGGTAGACAGTTCCAAAACGCGCCAGTATGAAGGAGCAGGTATCGGGCTTTCGATTGCTTTAAATATAGTGCAGGCTCACAACGGTTCTATTTCAGTGCAGAGCGCAAAGGGGAAAGGAACAACATTTACTGTCCACTTTCCCAATTCTACGTACTTGTCCGGCGTAAAAGAAGAAATGATTCCTTTGCTGGGTGCGCTCAGGATTCTTCTTGTGGATGAAAGTCCGGAACGGCAAGCCGCTTTTAAAACAATGTCCCCTTTGCGGCACTGTCGTCTGACCTGCACTTCCAATGCCTACGAAGTTACACGATGGGAAGACCCCGATGACTTTGACATCATTATTATCAATGATGCGCAGGCGGATGTTGCCGGCTCCACATCACGTCGGATATTGAGGCAGCAGTTTTCCCTGGCACAGCTCCCTGTGCTTGTACTCACCAATGAAGATGTCGAGAAGATTACTACTGATCTGGATGCAGATTCGCAGGTCTTTTTCTTTTATAAACCCTGTACCGCCCAGGCACTTGCTGATAAGATCCTTTATATTCTGACTGGAGATGAAGTCTATAAAAAAGAGCTGGAAGATCCCTCAGCACTGGTAGATCCGGATAAACTGCAGGCGGTTGTCGTTGATCAGGATGCGGAGTTTCTGGAATGGATGAACAAGGCGCTTCATCTTCAAAATATTGAAGCACGGGTTGCCACAGCTCCTGAACGTCTTTTGGAACTGGTAGGTCAGAAAAAAACGGATGCCGTTTTTCTCGATGCGGATATCCCGACAGGGCAGCTTGCCGCACTGCTTAATTCGTATTTCATCAGCAGCGAAACCAGAAGAGTGCCGCTTTTTCTGATTTCAGGTATGCGCAATACGGTGGATGCTGCCGCAAAGCTCGATGGGATTGCAGGGGTGCTGCATAAACCTTTCCCCATTAGCGACATGACAGCGCTCATAAAAAAACAGCGTGATATACAACAGGAAAAAAGCAGGCTTAAAAACGAAGCATTTCATAAGTCATAATGAGGAGTTTTTGCAAGAATGTCCTTCAGTTTAATTGCAGCCGTTTCTATTTATATTGCATCGCAGACTGTTCAGCAAGGATATGAACAACTGCCTCCAAGTTATATTTGTATTGAGGCGGAGACGGGCAAGATTATTACCGAATCAAATGCCGACTTGCAGCGACCGCCTGCAAGCATGCTGAAAATGATGGTCATGCTTCTGGCTGATGAAGGCGTTCATGCAGGTAAGTGGAGCTACGATACACCAATTACCACTTCAAAAGCGGCGCAGAGCATGGGCGGCACGCAGATCTATCTCGCTGCCGGTGATATTTTTCCTCTGGAAGACATGCTGATGGCGATGGCGGTGCTTTCCGCCAATGATGCCTCTGTAGCTGTTGCAGAGTCTCTGTGGGGCAGTGTCCCTGCATGCCTTGATGCTATGAACCGGCGCGCTGAAGAACTGGGCATGAAAAACACGCATTTTACCAGCGTCCATGGCTTACCGCCTGCAGACCGCGAGAACTTCGATCTTACAAGCGCGCGGGATATGGCAATTCTGGCAAAGGAATCTCTTAAATACCCTCAGACGCTTGTACGATCCAGTACCCGGGAATTTGCTTTGCGCCCCAATACGCCACCCCGGCCCAGCACGAATAAACTCATGGATCGCATGCCGGACTGTGACGGCCTGAAAACAGGCTATATTCGAGCTTCAGGCTTCTGTTTGACAGCCACCGCCAAGAGAAATGACATCCGCCTGATCGCTGTGCTTATGGGAAGCGATCGGGAAGGTCGTTTTAATCATACGCGTGATATTCTTAATGAATGTTTCGCCAAAATAACACGAGTACAGCCGGTGTTTGCCGGCATGTCCATTGGCAAAGCAATTCCTGTGCAAAAAAGTATGGAAGAAGAAGTGGGGCTGCGCGCCGCCTCGGACATAACAGCTCTTATCAACAAAGATGAGAGCGATCGTTTGTTTTTGGAAATAACAGCCCCTGTCTCCCTGGAAGCTCCTGTTCTGGAAGGGACTGAATGCGGGAATGTGCGGCTTATGCTCGGCGATGAGATTCTCGGGACGAGTGCGCTGTATACGGACCGAAGTGTTGAGCGGGTTAGACTTATCGATCGCGGGTTGGGCTGCAGAGGTAAAAGAAACTAAAATAAAGAGGTTTCGAACCACAAAACTTCAATTTTTACAAAAAAAACCGTTTTTTGCTGAAATTCTGCCCCAATTCCCTTGATGTCGCCTCCTTTTTTCTGATACAATGCCTTTAGAAATTGACGCGGGGTGGAGCAGCCGGTAGCTCGTCGGGCTCATAACCCGAAGGTCGCGGGTTCGAGTCCCGCCCCCGCTACCAATAATGCTCAAGGCTTACACATAGGTGTAAGCCTTTTTTTTGTGCTGAAAGACGCAGAGCAGAGCCATTTTCACCTAAAACATGCCGTATGGATCGAGATCTATTTTCAGGCGGATGTTGCCTTCCGGTGCATTATTTTCAAAAACTTCACGGAGCGCTCGGGAAAGAGCGTTCACTCTGGCGGCACTGCGTGACATGAGGGCGAAATTCCAGCGATAGATTTTTTTGACACGCCGTACCGATGCCGGAGCAGGTCCGAGAAAAGCAATCCCGTGAAACCCCATTTCATCTGCCTGGGCCAACGCCAGCCGCCTCAGCAGGAGACTGGCTTTTTCCGTATACAGAGGGTCTTCACCTTCTATCAGAAAATTAACCAGACGTCTGAAGGGAGGGTAGCCCGCTGCTTCCCGCTGTTGGATCTCGTGGGCGTAAAAAGCAGCATAATCATGGCGTGATGCACTTTGCACCGCATAGTGCTGCGGGCGATGGGTCTGAATGATTACTTCCCCGCCCAGGCTGCCCCGGCCCGCCCTGCCTGCCACCTGCGTAAGAAGCTGGAAAGACTGTTCAGCGGCACGAAAGTCCGGAATGGTTAATCCGGCATCTGCATTGATTACACCTACGAGAGTTACGCCCGGGTAATCGTGTCCTTTGGCGAGCATTTGGGTGCCGATGAGTATGTCAATTTCCCGGCGGGCAAAACGCTCCAGGATGTTAGCATGACCACCTTTGCCGGATGTTGTGTCGCCGTCCATGCGCTCGACACGGGCTCCGGAAAAGGAGCGGACAAGATAGTCCTCTGCCTTTTGGGTGCCCGCTCCAAGATAAAGAAGGGGATTGAAGCCGCATTGGCTGCAGACCAGCGGATTGGAGCGGCTTGTGTTGCAGTAATGGCAGAGCAGATTTCCGCCTGCACGATGATAGGTGAGGCTGACCTGACAGTTATCGCATTCCGGTATCCATCCGCAGACAGGGCAAAGAACCACAGGTGCAAAGCCGCGCCGGTTTAAAAGAAGAATGACCTGCTCATTCGCCGCAACACGTTTCTGAACAGCTTTCTCCAATTCGGTGGAAAGAATCAGTTGTCCCGGAGTTTCTGCCACTTCCCGGCGCATGTCAATAATACGAACTTCAGGAAGGGAACTGGTAGTGGCGCGGTTCAGCAGTACAAGCCGGGAAGATTTCTTTTGCTCGGAATTATAAAAAGACTCAACCGACGGCGTGGCGGATCCGAGGACACAAAGAGCATTTTCCATTCGGGCCCGAACAATTGCAACGTCTCTGCCGTGATACCGGGGTGCTTCTCCCTGCTTATAAGAATGATCGTGTTCTTCGTCGACAACAATGACAGCGATATTCTGCAACGGAGCAAAGATGGCAGATCTTGCTCCGACAACAATGCGCACTTTCCCTTCACGGGTGCGGCGCCAGGCATCGTAGCGTTCACCCTCACTGAGACCGCTGTGAAAAACAGCGATATCCTGATTGAAACGTGCATAAAAACGGCCGACCGTCTGCGGCGTCAGAGAGATTTCAGGAACCAGCATCAACGCTGTTCTTCCGACGGACAGCGCTTTTTCAATAATTTGCAGATAAACCTCTGTTTTGCCGGATCCCGTAATGCCATGGAGCAGAAAGCAATGATACTCCCGCTTTAAAAGGGGCGTGCACATGGCATTGTAAGCGTTGAGCTGCTCTTCATTGAGTTTGAATTTGTCTTTAGCGTGAAAACCGGCGGGCAGAGAAGGGCGACGGTAGACTTCTGTTTCCTGCAAGTGTACCCACCCTCTTTTTTCCAGACTTTTAAACGTACTTTTCGTTGTATTGTGCTTCCGGCAGAGGAGATCGGCGGACTGTTCTTTTTCCCCATACAGCAATTCTAGGTAAAGTGCCGCCTGCTTTGGTGCTTTTTTCTGAAGCGCCTGCAGTGTTTCAGGATCACCCGGAGCATCAGCTGCAAGGGAAACCCGTGTTTCTGTGAGAATGGAGCGGGCGCGGTCTTGAAACAGATGCTCCTCAAAAATGATTTGTCTGGAAAGCAGGGATCTGAGGGCGCTTTGCAGAGCGCCTGTTCCTACAGATTTTGAAAGTTGTACGACGGTCTGCGGACTCTGTCTATAAAGAGCGCCGACAATTTTGCGCTGCATTTCTGATAATCTGCCGGAATCCAGTTTGTTTTCATTGAGGTAATACTGTTTTTTGGGCACCGCCTTCAGCGAAGAAGGGAGCGCAGAAAAAAGCGCTTCGCCCCAGGAGCAGCAATAGTAGTCAGCGATCCATTTGCAGAGCCGAAGCAGGTTTTTATCAAGAACCGGTTCATGATCAGGAATATCAATCAGCGTCCTGGCTTCTTGCACGTCGCTTTCTGCGAGCACCTCAACAATGATTCCTAAAACAATTCTGGACTGGATGGGAACAAGAGCCCGCATCCCAGGCCTGGCTTTATCGACCAGTTCAGGCGGCACAAGCCAAGTCAGCACCTTATCCAGACTCAGAGGAAGCGCGACTTTGACAGCTGGGGATGTGGATGAAAATAAGTCCATAATTTAGTTGAGCAGGCAGACGAAGACCTTTGCCTGGCAGAGCAAGTACGCTGGGTTCCTGATGTTTTTACAAAGCCTCCGTAAAGTATAGCAGAAAAAAAAAGAGGACTTCAGGAAACCAGCGATGAAAGAAAAATCACACTTTCCCTTCAGAATAGCTTCTGGCACGAATACGCGCTATGGCGCGCTTTAACACAACCTCCATCCGTTCCAGCTCGGAAGAATGGCGCTCTTTCAAAATCGTTTCTGCTTTTGTTTTGGCCTGTTGCGCACGCTCCATATCTATTTCGACGCCTTCTTCAAAACTCTGCGGAAGGATGAGTACCTGATCATTACAGACTTTTACCACACCGCCATTCACAGCGTAAAAAAAACGCTCACCGTCGGCAGAATGCAATGTCATCACGCCGATGTCCAGGGAGGCAAGCATCGGGGCATGCCCTGGCAAAACGGTAAAGGGGCCCAGACCGCCTTCTAGTTTGACCAGGGACGCTTCCAGACGTACAGGCGCCTTGTCCATTGAACAAATTTCGACCTGCAGTAATCTTTTAGCAGAGCCGGTTTGAATCATGATGCATGCGAGCCCAGTGTTTTTGCTTTTTCAACGACATCCTCTATGCCGCCGCAATAGAGAAAGGCCGCCTCAGGGTAATGATCATAGTCGCCTGCCAGAATCAGTTTGAAACTGTGCAGTGTTTCTTCCAGCGGAACAGACTTTCCTGGGATCCCGGTGAATTCTTCAGCCACAAAATTCGGCTGTGACAGGAAACGCTGAATGCGCCGGGCACGTCCGACAATTGCCTTGTCATCTTCGGAGAGTTCGTCCATGCCGAGAATTGCAATAATGTCCTGAAGATCCTGGTAGCGCTGCAGTACTTTTTGCACGTCACGGGCAATCCGGTAGTGCTCTTCACCGACGTAGCGCGGATCCAGAATACGGCTGGTCGAATCAAGGGGGTCAACAGCGGGGTAAATGCCTAATTCAACAATTTTGCGGGAAAGAACGGTGGTTGCATCCAGATGTGAAAAGGTAGTTGCCGGAGCCGGGTCCGTCAGGTCATCTGCCGGAACGTACACGGCCTGCACAGAAGTAATAGATCCCTTTCGCGTGGAAGTGATCCTTTCCTGCAATTCACCCATTTCGGTGGAAAGAGTAGGCTGGTAGCCGACAGCACTGGGCATGCGCCCGAGAAGCGTCGATACTTCAGCACCTGCCTGGGTGAAGCGGAAGATATTGTCAATAAAAAGAAGCACATCCTGTCCCGCAACGTCACGAAAATACTCCGCAACCGTAAGCCCCGTCAGAGCAACACGGGCCCGTGCGCCGGGCGGTTCTGTCATTTGCCCGAAAATAAGGGCCGCCTTTTCAAGAACGCCGGACTGCTTCATTTCCCGCCAGAGGTCGTTGCCCTCGCGGGTTCGTTCGCCTACACCGGCGAAAACGGAGTAACCGCCATGGTTGATGGCTACATTATGAATCAATTCCATAATCAGAACGGTTTTGCCTACGCCCGCACCGCCGAATAAGCCTATTTTTCCTCCCCGGGGATAGGGAGCAAGCAGATCGATCACCTTGATGCCTGTTTCGAAAATCTCGGTGCGGATGTTAATATCTTTCAGATCCGGTGCACTGCGGTGAATGGGCCACCGTTCTTTTGTATTGACCGCCCCGAGTCCGTCTACAGGTGCACCGATCACATTGAGGATGCGTCCGAGCGTCTCGCGCCCGACAGGAACGCTGATGGGCTGTTCAAGATTAACCACTTCCATCCGACGCAAAAGACCTTCAGTCGGTTGCATGGCAATGGTACGCACCACATTGTCTCCCAGATGCAGTGCAACTTCCAGCGTGACCACCGAACTTTTGGGAGGTCTCACCTCAAGTGCCGTGTTGATAGGCGGCAAATTGCCCGCCTCAAACTGGACGTCGATTACAGGTCCGATGATCTGGGTGATTTTTCCTGTTTTCATTTTATCCCTCAAAACTCCTGGCTCGATGCACCGCTGATCACTTCAACTACTTCCCGGGTGATGGCATCCTGGCGGAGGCGGTTGTAACTGAGTGTTAACGAAGCAAGCACATCACCGGCGTTATTGGTTGCCGATTCCATAGCGGTCATTCGGGCGCCTTGTTCACTTGCTAGAGACTCCTGGAGAATCCTGTATTGCTGGGCAACGAGGTTGGATGTGATCAGCCTGGACAAAAGGGCTCTCCTGTCCGGCTCGATAATCCAGTCGGAAAACGCCGACGTGTCTGTTTTTTCGAAGCGGCAGGGAAGCATCTTTTCCAGACAGATTTCCTGACTGACCACAGTGGCAAAACGGCTGTATAAACAGTAGACCTCATCAAAAAGGTGCGCTGAAAATCCGCGGATATAGCTATTGACCAGGTCTATTGCAGTGTGAACGGGATTGCCTTCCAGCACGCCTGTACTGTATTCCTGTACAGGAATGCGACTGCGTTGAAAAAGGTCCATTCCTTTTTTGCCGATGACATGGATAAAAACTTCTTTGTCCCGGCGGTGGGTTTGCCACCACTGCGCAGCCTCCTGAAACAAAGAATGATTAAAACTGCCGCACAGCCCGCGGTCGGAGGTGACTACAAGAAGGCAGGCACTTTTTCCTCCGCGCTCTTCCAAAAGAGGATGCGCATAATCCTGCGATTCAAAAAGCATCTCTTCTGCTAACGAGTACACATGAGCGGCATAAGTGCGTGAGGTAGCCAGTGCTTTTTGGGCATGGCGCACTTTGGACGCCGCCACAAGTTTCATGGCACGGGTAATTTTCTGCGTGTTTTTTACGCTGCCTATGCGTCGCCGGATTTCCTGAAGATTAGCCATCTGTCCGGGATTCTCCGCAGAAGAACTGTTCTTTAAAGTGCTTCAGGCTTTCATCCAGTTTCTGTTTAAGAGCTTCGTCAAAATGTCGGGTTGAGGCGAGCTCTTCCAGCAGCGCTTCATGATTCAGGTTAAAGAATGCAAATAGTTCTTCCTCAAACCGGTCAAGCTCCCGAACAGCGATGTCGTCCAAAAGACCGATGGATGCGCAGCGGATGATCAGAATCTGAGCAGAAACGGAGAGCGGTTTGCTCTGATCCTGTTTTAAGATTTCGACCAGCCGTTCACCGCGCTCCAGCTGTGCCTGTGCGGTCTTATCCAATTCACTGCCGAACTGCGCGAAAGCCTGCAGTTCGCGG
Organism: Candidatus Hydrogenedentes bacterium ADurb.Bin170; assembly: GCA_002070275.1. GTDB lineage: Bacteria > Hydrogenedentota > Hydrogenedentia > Hydrogenedentales > CAITNO01 > JAAYJV01. Next base: position 25,307 of record MWCY01000009.1, on the reverse strand, counting down.
AATTGGGCAAGATTTAAACGAAGAGGACCGGAAACCTTTTTCATGGCATCCGCCTGCGCCGCTCCGCCTACACGGCTGACACTGATGCCCGGGTTAATGGCGGGCCGGATCCCTGCGTGGAAAAGGGAGGATTCAAGATAAATCTGTCCGTCCGTAATGGAAATGACGTTCGTCGGAACATAAGCGGAAACGTCGCCCGCCTGAGTCTCTATAATGGGCAGGGCGGAAAGGGTGCCCCCGCCTTTTTCCTCACTCAGAGCCGCCGCACGCTCCAGCAAACGGCTGTGAAGATAAAAAACGTCTCCCGGGTATGCTTCGCGGCCGGGAGGGCGACGCAGCAGCAGGGAAAGCTGACGGTACGCAACGGCATGCTTGGACAGATCGTCGTAAATAACCAGTGCATCTCTACCGCTATCCCGGAAATATTCACCTATAGTGCAGCCCGTGTAAGGAGCAAGATACTGCATGGGCGCAGGTTCCGATGCGGAAGCGGTTACAATGATGGAGTGTTTCATTGCACCATGATCGGCGAGTTCCTGCATAAGCCGTGCCACGGTAGACTGCTTTTGCCCGATGGCAACATAAATGCAGATAACGTCTTTTCCGCGCTGATTGATCATGGTGTCCAGTGCGATGGCGGTTTTACCCGTCTGACGGTCTCCAATTATCAATTCACGCTGGCCTTTTCCTATAGGTGTCATCGAATCAATGGCTTTTATACCTGTTTGCAGCGGTTTGTTCACAGGCTGCCGGTCGATTACGCCGGGCGCCAGCCGTTCCACGGGCAGATCGGTTGTGTTAGTGAGGGGGCCGCTCCCGTCAACCGGCTCACCAAGGGCATTTACGACTCGTCCGATCAGGCTTTCACCCACCGGAACGGAGGTGATATTCTCAGTTCTTTTGACAGTGTCGCCTTCCCGCACTTTGTGATAGTCACCGAAAAGGATGGCGCCGACATGGTCGGACTCCAGATTATAGGCCATCCCTTTGACGCCATGCGGGAATGCAAGCATTTCTCCGGCTGCCACATCATCCAAACCGAAAATCCGGGCAATACCGTCTCCGGACTGAATGACCGTGCCAACTTCAGCCGTCTCAGCAGACCAGATAAAATCACTGATCTGGCGTCGGATGATTTCAACGATTTCGTCTGTTCGTGGATTAAGCGCCATGAATTTTTCTTCCCTCTGAAAGAAGTTTTTCTCTCAGTTTTTCCAGTCGGGCCCTGTAACTGAAATCCATCGCCAGCCCTTCCATTTTTATGATAAGTCCGCCGATAATATCAGGGTCAATGCTCTGAACCAGACGCACAGTCTTTTTCGTAAACAGTTCCATGGTGTGATGCACTTTTTGAAACAGCTCAGCCGAAAGCGGGATGGCTGTAATAACCTCTACTTCCACACGATTGAGCCACTGATCCATCTGCTGTTCAAATTGCCGGGCGATGACGGGTAAAAGAGAAAAACGGTTTCTCTCCAGCAGTAAAAATGCCAGTGCTGTCAATGAGGGCGGGGGATTACATATGCTTAGCGCTGTTTCAAGCAGCTGTTTTCTGTGATCCAGCGGGACAATCGAATTGCTTAAAGTGCGGAGCAGATCGGGCTCTTTTCCGCAGATTGTCATAAATTGCCGGTAAGTGGCGACCGTGCGATGAAGATCCTCTTCAGTATGAAGGGTCGCCCGCAAGGCAAGGGTGTATTTTACGGCAATTTGCTCCGGTCTCATGAAATGATTTCCATATACTGACAGAATTGTTCCACACTTTTAATTAAATGCTCTTGAGAAGGTTCTTTCCGGTATTTCCTCTCCAGTTCATGCAGTGCGTTATCTACCAGTTCACGGCGTACTGCAGCAGCTGCAGCCTGCTCTTCAGCCGCAATACGTTTTTCAGTATCGATTGCCAGTTGTTCAAGTGCGTGCTGACTTTGTTTTTCAATATCTGCCAGTTTTTTCTTATAGAGATCATCAAAAGACTGCTCAAGTGCAGCTTCCTGATTGGGCAGATGACTGAAAGCCTCCCGGCTTTCAGCAGCCTGGGAAGATGCTCTGGCAAGTTCGTCTTCCAAAGTATCTTTTTTTGTCTGTATTTGATGAATGTGTGAGTCAAGGAAAGTGCGGGCTATCGGCAGCCCGAAACGAACAAACAGGATAAAGAGAAACAGGGCATTCAGCACTTTAAACCATATCGCATACAAAAACATGCGCATACGTTCAGCTCTGAATGCCGGGCGGGCAGTGTAGGCTGCGGCAAAATCCGCTTCTTTCTGGAGATGCTGATCCAGCGGGTTCAGTAGCGGGCGCTCACAATATTTCTGATAAAGAGGGTTTTTGCTGATAGCCAGATAACGCTTGTGATCCTCATGATTGTTTGCCAGATATTCTTTGGAATAGCCGGGGCGGCCGAAGAGGAATATCCCTGTTGCAGACAAAAGCGCATAGGCGATGCAGAAAAAAGCGAAGAAAATACGTTGGTTTTTCATAAATGCGGCCCCCCTTGTTGAAAGCGGAGATCCATCTCCTCTATAAGGCGCGGGAGGGCTTCCGCAAAACGGCGCCGTTCTGTTTCCAGGTACTCCTGCATCTGATCATGCAGCTGTACCAGATGCTGCTCGGTTTTATTCTTTTCTGATGCGAGCATTAACCGCCGACTGGAATGGGCCTGCTGAAGTTTCAGATCCACGTCATGGCTCAAAATCTTTTTTTTCTGATCCAATCGCTGCTGTATGCGTTCCTGCAGTGCTTTGGCATCAGATAGCTGCTGCTGGATGCTCTCTTCCTGAACGGCAAAAAGCCGCTCCCGGCGCACCATATGACGAATCATGGGACGCCAGAAAATACGACTGGCAATTCTTAAAAAAATAAGAAAAACAGCCAGCGCAACAACACTTGTGAAATTAAGCGTTAACATGCGTGCAGACAGAAATAACGGATCAGTCAATGACCATAAAAAGGATCATGGCAGCGATCAGCAGTGCATAAATGGCAACAGCTTCTGTGATGGCGAGGCCGATGACTAAGGCACGGGTTACCCCGCCCGCCGATTCAGGATTGCGCCCGATGCTTTCCACTGCTTTTCCCGTAGCAAGACCTTCGCTTAAACCGGTTGCAAGAGCGGCAAGACTCATTACCAGTGCAGCACTGATACAGGCAAAAATAACTCTGAGATCCATGCCTGAAACGCCCTGCGCTGCCTGAGCTGCTTCAGCCTGAGCAGCGACGGATTGCATGAATGTAACAAAAATACTTCCATTCATTTTTAGAACTTCTCCTTTAGTTAGTGAGGATTTACTGCTGATGATAAATAGGTGACCGACAATGTGGCAAATACAAATGCCTGTAGGCCCGCTTCAAAAACAACAAGAACGCCATACAGCGCAAGGGGAACCATAACGTAGTAAGTAATGGATGATACCACTGCAATGACGATGGCAACGCCAAAAATGTTTCCGAACAGTCGGCAGGAAAGCGAAATCATCCGGCTGATTTCCTCAAGAATACGAAGGGGGAAAAAAAACAGGGCGGATAATTTCCCCGCGTAAAAACCCCAGCCACTCTGATTTTCCTGATGCCAGAAAGGACCGCAGAATTCCCCGAAAGTACCCTTGAGGCCGGATTGACGGATGCCTGATAAAATCGCATAGGTTACTGCCACAACTGCCAGAGCAAAAGTGCAGTTAAGGTCTCCTGTAGGCTCTTCCACATGCGGAATAGGAAGCAGCACGATTGCATTGGAAACCAGAATAAAATAAAAAAGAGACATGATGACCGGAAGGCTGCGACGGGCAATGCGAAGATGTTCTTGCTTAACCGACGGTTCCAGCATATCCCGGAAAGTCTGAATCAGAAATTCAAAAAGCATCTGTCCGCGCCCGGGAATGGTTTCCCGCTTTCTTGCTCCGAGCCACAGAAGACCGAGTGCCACAACAAAGACAAAAGCGGTATTGGCGAAAGTAAGAATATTAACTCCGCCGAAAGGGATCTCCAGATTCGTGAAGGGTATATAATGCCAGACCAGACGGTGTCCCAGATCTTCCATTATTTCTCATCCTTCCGATGACCGGTACGAAAAACCGAACTGTGGTGTCCGGTGCCCAGTAAATCCAATTCTGTAAGCCCCAGAAAAAAAAGGACAAGCAGCACCAGCCCGAGCGCAATAGAGACCCCTGCAAGTCCAAGTAAATGTTTCGCATGAATTTTGTAGCCGCCGTATAAAGCCATCATATACAGAGACATGGAACAAAGGCTATGCCAGGGCAAGGTGTAGGTTAATCGCTTCAGCGTCATGTGGGCAAGCCTGAATTTCAGCAACAGGCTGATGAGTGCTGCTGCAAGGCCAATGAGGTATGCCTCAGTAAAAGGATGGGACAGCTGCCAGAAAAGAAGCGCAGCAGGCACGGTAAGAAGCAGAATGCCTGCAAAAAGTTTTCTTTGAAAGTTCAGGAAAATAGTCATGGAAAGTCATCTGATCGTCAAGCAGGTTCATAAAAAAACAAATAAACAAAGCAGAACCTTCCCTCCCGCACGTGAACACGAATCGTTCGAAGGAGTGTTTCATTACGCCTCCGAAAAGACTCATTAAATCCTGAGTAATATAATAGAATTTTACTACAAAACGGACCTCAAATACAAATTGCCCGGGAAGCGGAAAGGAGAAAAAGGACCGTCAGTTTTTTTAAAAAACGGACTTATCAATACCCTAACGAGGCGATAAGAAAAGGCTGAACACTCTTGGAGGGCAGGGGTTACCGGACTTCGACGAACTCGGTGTCTGCACGGTCTTCTCCAAAGTGAAATAAGCGGTATCCCTTCGCTGCAGTTTTGTCAAAGTTGTCTCTCGTAGAGGAGCAGCAGGCAGTCGTAGTAAACAAGTGCTGCGCGGTAGATTCCTCCTGGTTCCCATGCCAGTGTCCGGAAGAAACCAGCCGTAAGGCGTGATGCGAAAACAGATCCAGTATTTCATCACCGTTAATGATGCGATAAGCTTTTGAATGAGGATTCAGGGGATGATGGCAAAAAAGCGCCAGCGGCCGTTCAGAATCGATGGAAATCAGCTGGTCCCGCAGCCAGTTTATTTCGGATTCCGGAAGAATAACGTCGCTCTTAGCGCCGACACAGGAATTAAATCCAAGAAATGTCCAATGTTCCCACTCAAGAAGCCAGTGCTCCGGACCGATAATATCATTAAAACGTTTCAGAGCGCCTTCGGTTTCCGGGCCGATATCGTGATTTCCCGGAAGAATATAGCAGGGCTTGTTCAGAGGTTTTAAGGCTTCTTTCGCAAGGCGCAGTTCTTCCGGCTGCGCCATTGTTGCCAGATCGCCCAAAACAACAACGCCACTAACAGCCGGATTATCGTTAAGTGCTGCTACTACACGTGAAATATAAGGAAGGCAGTCCCGGTTTTTTATATGCAAGTCATTGATGCCTGCCCAGGTAAAGGAACCGGTTTTCCGGGGCTCGCCCAGAACAGAGGGCACAGGCAACGCGGCGGCTGCGATCCCTGCAGCACTGATTTTCAAAAAGTCGCGCCGGGTAAGTAAGGGCACCATGTTTTCTCTCCTTATTGAGAACAGAAAAAAGATACTTATGCCGGTCATTATGCCTGTCTTCAGGGTAGTTAAACAAGATTATCCGATGTTTGTGTCGTAAGGCGGATTCAAGAATTGCATTTCAGCCTTGAATCCGCCCTGCAATGTTGGATCACATATTTTTTTTTGTTCTCTTTTTTCTGCTATACTTTTACGTCATCAGGTTTTACTGCATGGTATGTTGATATGCAGTTACAGTTGAAGAAATTCCATTCGCAGCGAAAAGCGTTTTACCAGAATTCAGAAAAAGAATGAATACTGCGTCCATGCCCATAAATCTGCCAATACGGCCGTGCGGCCCTGAATCAGGGCGGCTGCGCGCCTCTTTATGTTCCGTTGGCGGAACCCCGTTCTTTAAATGGGATGCCCCAAGCGTCTTCGATCAGCCGCAACTCTTTCAGGGTTGCGGTTTTTTTGTTCCAACAGAGTCGGCAAGGAGTGTCTGATCTTGATCAACTTACTGAAACTTCAAAGGCTGGATACGAATATCGCGGACTGTATCCAAAAAGAAAAAGAACTGCCACGGCAGAAAGATAAATTTTTCATTCAGAAGGAAAGGCTTGCTGAAGAAATAAAAAACAGCGAAGAACATTGCCGGAAGATTCAGGCGGAGCAGCGTGAGTGCGAAGCCGGGATTGAACAGCTGCAGGAAAAAATAAAAAAGTATGAAGGTCAGCTTCCGGATATCAAAAGAAATGAAGAGTATAAAGCGGTGCTTCATGAAATAGAAATGCAGAAAAAGCAGATCAGCAATAAGGAAGAAAGAGTCCTTGTACTCATGGATGCCCATGAGGAAGCTCTGGCAAAATTAGAAGAAGATAAAACACGGGTGCAAGGGGAGATCAGCAAACTGGATGCCGAATGCGCAGCGATAGACGCTGATCTTGCCGAACTTGTACAGCACCGCAAAGCACTGCAGGCGAAACGTCCCGAGCTCAAAGAGGAAGTGGAGCCCCAACTGCTCAGTTTGTATGAGCGGATTCGAAAAGTACGTGTCCCCGCTGTGGTGCCTTTGAATGCAGAATCCTGTGGCGGATGTTTTATGACCATTCGTCCGCAAATTGTCAATGAAATTATGGGCAGCGAAAAGGTGCACACCTGCCAGCACTGCCACCGTATTTTGTATTACCCCGATAATGTCAGTCTGTCTGGAGCTGAAACCATTGAAGAAAGCGCCTGATTTTTATGCAGAATGACCTTTCCGATGGGGGTACCGGGCTTGTCGCAGAGCCTTCGGATGCGCTGGCTGCACGTGAGTACTTGGATAGTTTAATACTGCATGGGATTAAACTCGGACTTTCCAACATTGAAGCCATCCTAAGAGAAGGGGGAGAGCCGCAATACAGTTGCCCGGTAGTACATGTAGGCGGCACCAATGGAAAAGGAAGCGTTCTTGCATTTCTGGACGCCATGCTTCTTGCAGCCGGATACAGGACAGGACGTTTTTCAAGCCCGCACCTGCTTGACGTGACTGAGCGTTTTCTCATTGATGCAGTGCCTGTCTGTAATGCCACACTGGAAGAGTCAGCGCACTGGTGCCAGCTCATGTCTGCGCGCGCTCTTTGCGTCCCCACTTATTTCGAAGCGAATACCGCCATGGCTTTTTACTGTTTCCAAAAGAAAAAAGTCGATGTGGCATTATTAGAAGTGGGCATGGGCGGTCGCTTTGACTCAACCAATGTGGTGCAGCCCCGCATTTGTGCCATTACCAATATCGCTTTGGATCATACACGTTATCTTGGCAGCACTCTGGCAGAGATCGCTTTTGAAAAGGCAGGTATTTTAAAAAAGAATATCCCGGCTGTGCTGGGCAGAATTGATCCGGAAGCACAGCGGGTAATTGAACAGGAGGCCGCTGCCCGCGCTGTGCCGCTTTTTCGATGGGGGATCGAATATGAAGCGGAAAAAGGAGGCTCTCCTTTAACGCCTGTTTTAACGTACCGGGGGAACGGCAAAGTATTTGAAAATGTGCAGCTAGGGCTTGCCGGAATGCATCAGATCGAAAATGCTGCCATTGCACTTACCGTGGCTTTACAGCTTCAATCAGATTTTCCACGGCTGACGGACAGCGCTATTATTTCGGGACTGGAAAAAGCGGTGTGGCCGGGTCGGCTGGAAAGGCTCCTGGATTCACCACCTGTACTCATGGATGTTGCTCATAATCCGGCAGGTTGCGCCGCGTTGGTGGAAGCCGTAGACAACTGTACCGCAGTCTTTGCTGTGTCATCCGATAAAGACGCGGCGACGATGCTTGCCTTGCTGAAGCGAATTGCTCGGCCCCTTATTTTAACCTGTTACACCGGTGAAAGAAGTCTTCCTTTAACAGCGCTCCGTCAATTTGCCGATTCCGCTCAATGTATAATTGTACCTTCTCTTGCCGAGGCGCTGGAGGCGGGAAAAAGAGAAGCTTCCCCCGAAAAACCGCTTTTAATTACCGGCTCAATCTATGCATGCGGTGAAGCACGGGACTACATGATCAGGAACTGGGGAGTCAGTGCGCCGGCGTTTAGGCGCAGCTGAGGAACGATACAGAGCGTGGCAGCAGAGCGGCTTATCGGTTTTCCAGACCTGCAGGACATGGCGAGGCGACAGGTTCCGGGAGAAGGCAGGGCTTGTACAGAACAGCATCTGCCTGTAATCTTGCCGAAGGGCGGCCACGTACAATTCCGGCCAGACAGGAAATCCACCATTCAATACTGTATTTGAAATTGATTTTTTCCCAGAATTTCAGAACGAATGTCCAGAACAGCACATTCAAAGCGAGAAAAAACAAAATGTGCGGGGCTGTCTTGGGAAAGGCTTCATCGAAGCCCCATAGAAAGCAGTACGCCTTGCTGAACAGCATGGAGAGAACGCTTTCAAAACAGAAAATGGTGAGGGCAAGCAAGCCAAAACGGCGGAGCCACACCGTTTTTTTAGCTCTGTAGGCACGCTGTTCTTCAGTGAAGTATTCCAACTTAAGTATAAGCCAGATGCAAGTCAGCAGGATGGTGCCCAGTACCAGAAGCTGCATTTTAAAGGGGTACGGGTGATGAATGACATCTTTGGGAGCAAATCCGGTGATGCCCATGAGTACGACGGAAGAGAGGACCATCGCCGTAGCAGCACGGTATCCGTCACGACGCAACCTTATTTCTTCCTTGCGTTTTGCAAGAAACAGACCTAAAATGGCACCCGTCAGACCGTATGCCGCATAAGGGAATGTGGAAAATCCTATGCCCACGAAGAATCGCAGGAAAAACGCTGTTCCTGCATGACCATTTTCAACGGCTGTCAGAAAAATCGGATCCAATTTCTGGTGCAGCAGCGGTGAAAGAGCGAAAAAAGAAGCGGCAACACCCAGTAACAGCAGAGAGGCTTTTCTTGTTCGAGGAATCCAGTTGATTTTCCATAGGAAATACAGGATACAGGTGACCAGTAGTCCGTTAATCGAAATCATGGAAAGCGCATCGTTGTAAAAAAGCAGACGCATGTCAAAGGGAACCCAATGTCCGGCATGCAATGCTCCCGTCAAAAAGGTATAGCGGAATTCACCTGCATAGTCCATCGGATGATGGAAAAACGCCATATTTACCAGCGATAGCAGGTATAAAAACAGGCTGGTGACGAGGACACCGCCAAAAAAGTTCCTGAGGGAGAGGGCATTTGCGGCTTTTTTGGAAAGAATCAGTCCGCTTAACACATAGGCCTGCGCCATTCCGGATATCACCACAAAAATAGGCGCCCACGTGGAAATCAGCAGCAAAGGCGCAAAAAGGATGATTTGCCATAACGGTACATTTTCCAATGCCTGGGCATTGTTGCCATAAATAACGCCGCTCACGGCGTGAATGCATATGACAAAAAGGATGAAAAAACCTCGGAGAGCATCTAAAACAAGTAAGCGTCGTTGTTGCACGGAATCTATCCTGGTAGCGGGTCAAAATTATGCCTGAATCTTCAGTGTGTAAGCACTTTTGAGAAAACCCCTCCGGGCATCAGTTCATGCCCGGAGGGCTCTATAAAATCAGGCAGGTGGTGCCCTGTTCAGTTGAAGAAATAATAACCGTTGTTAATTGGAATACAACTGAACGGGTAAAAATGTTTCACTCTCCGCTGTTTTTCCCGATTGCATCTCTATAAGCATTGATACGCTGCAACCAGGTTGTGTTTAAATGAGACTCCGTGCCCTGGCGGCGGTCAACATAAAGAGTACGGGTTGGCAGAGACTGCTGGATCCGGCCGGGCAGGGATCGGTAGGAAAGAGCGGGTATCTCCAGTTCTTCCGCTTTTGGTGCGGCTGCATTCACCGCTGCTTTAGCCTGCAGTGCTGTTCCGCGGAGCCCTCGTCCGCCATTGTTTTTCTGAAAAAGAAGGCGCGTGGCAGTCCCGGAGGCCGCGGCGTTTTTCGTTTTGTAAAACTCATGGGGGTCAGTTCCATACTCGTACAGAAATACATCACCCCATTCTCCGGTACCGAAGCCAAGTTCATCCAGATACACATCTATGTTGTCCCGATAATCCCAAAGAGCGTCCTGCCAGTTAAAGGGCGCTTTTCTTTTATAGTCGTCCGCGCCAAAAACGCTTCCTTCTGTGAATCCATCGTTGTATCCGTCTTCAAAACTTCCGTCCAAATATTCAGGATGACTGTCTTGCAGAAGAAAGGATTTCCAGTTTTTCTGATAGGCGGCATCATAGCCTTCACTGAACCCGATCATAAAAGCATAATCGTAACAGACGAAATAACCGTCATTATAGGCGTACCAGATGCCGTCCCAGTATCCGGCGTCGTAACTGCCGTCTGTTAGCTCAGGGATAGAGGCACCAGCATAAAAGATAGGCCCGTCAGGGACCGTTTCGTAACTGTCGTCAAAGCCTTCCCAGTACTTGGCGTCATTCAAAAAGCCGACATTGAACCCCAGATTGTATTCAGATTCTTTGCCTGAAGGACAGCCCGACAGTGCCACAGCCAGAAGGAGAGCCATAACAGGAAAAGACAGTGTTTTTAAATTTTTCATATTATTTGATCCTGCCTGTTGAGTTTAAATGTGTGTACCTTCAACGTCCGCGCCGAACAGAGCCCCCGGAAGGAGCAGAGCGGACGGATGGTGTCGAAAATCCGCTGGGGGCGCTTGGCATGGAGCGGGTACTGATAGACGGAGAAGAGAAACCACGGGGCGCACTGGGCGCTGGTGCAGAACGTACGGATGGTGCAGGTGCAATTCTGGGCGCGCTGGGTGCAGGCATGGAACGTACTGAAGGCGCCGGAGCTGGAGCTGTGCGCACTGAAGGTGCAGGCATGGAACGCACTGAAGGCGCTGGAGCTGTGCGAATCGAAGGTGCCGGAGCCGGAGCTGTGCGAACCGAAGGTGCCGGAGCCGGAGCTGTACGGACTGAAGGCGCCGGAGCGGTGCGAACCGAGGGCGCCGGAGCCGGAGCTGTACGGACTGAAGGCGCCGGAGCGGTGCGAACCGAGGGCGCCGGAGCCGGAGCTGTACGCACTGAAGGCGCCGGAGCGGTGCGAACTGAGGGAGCGGGCACTGTATGAGTTGGCGCAGGACGTGTAGACGGCGCAGTCGATGCAGAAGGTGCCATAGAGCGGGTTGGCGGAGTCGGGGCGGGTGCTGTTCTGGTGCCTGTGGGAATCGGGCGTGCTTCCGGAGCCTGTCTGCCCGTAGTTGCCGCAGGAGGCGCCGGCGTATTGCGCGGATTTTCCGCAGCGCCACGTCCGCTTCGGGGGACTGGTTGGCTTTCTCTCACAGGGGTACGCTGCAGTTGGCCGCTTCCTCTGGGCGCAGGCGCTGCCGTATCAAGGTCACGCACGGCAACATTGGTGGGATTTGTTCTTATCCCGCCTCTGGTACCTTGTGTGCCCGCAGTTCCTTTCTGGCGGCCTGCAGCGCTTCTGGGCTGCCTCATTGAATCCGTATTCACAGTGCCACGCTGCGGTGCAGCAGTGGTACTGCGTGCCTCCATTGTATTCGAATCGCGCTGTCTGTCGCCGGGGCTGAAAGGAGTACGGCCGATACGCGCTGATTCAGGAACAAGAGAGCGGGCAGTGTCTCCCCGGCCTCCTGCCTGTTCACCCCTGGGGCGATAGGTTTGCTCGCTCTGGTTCATCCGGACGCTTCTGGGCATTGCCGCAACTGAACGATTCTGGAGCGTAGTGCGCTCGGATTGGCGGGCAGCTGTTTCACGTCGTGGAGCGAAGGAATCGCGGTTGAGTGCTCTTTCCAAGCGTTCGACACGGTCACGAGAGGCAAGCGTAAGCTCCGTGTTTCCACTAAAACCGCGAATGGAGCGCCTGGGATTATAATCACGTTCCTGCGCAAGAATACCTCCCTGCCAGGGTATGGCCGGGCGGCGGTGCGCATGAGGACTCAGATTCCAGATATTAATCTCCCGGGATGGTGTCGTGTTGAACACATTGATGATAGTCGTGTTGGGGACTCCGATATAACCCGGCCCTGAATACAGGTAGGAGGAAGATACATAACTGGTGCCGTAGCTGCAGAATGAAACGCCGCCAATGGTAAAAAAGGTGCCGCCGGTAACAAAGACAGGCCGGTTGTAATAATCGACGGGCGCCCAGACGTGATAGTTTGAAACGTGAACGGAGGCAACCCAGGCGGGGCTCCACACCGGGTCATATGACCAGAGCCAACCGTAACTGGCGGTGTACCGCCATCTGCCGTAGTGGCTTGTTATGTACCCGAACGGATACTCATCCACCCATACATGACCAACAGCGGGCATGTAGTTCCAGCAGCCGTAGTGGTAAGGAACGTAGTCGACCACAACCGTAGGCCGCCAGTAGCTCCTGTTGTCCACCATCACCCAATCGCCGTAACGTGCCAGATCATAGGAACCCACGCTGGGCGCTGTTTCAGAGTAAATCTCGCGGGGAATGGTCTTTGCACCTTCAGCAAGCAGCCGGGCGCGGTCATTATTCCAGTTGTCAAAAGCGTCTGTGACATTACGATCAAATGGCGTGGGATTAGAGGGAAGGTAGCCGGGATCTACCCAGACGCGGTTCGATTCGGTGGCAGTGACAGCATCGCCCTGCGGCGCCTGGACCGTGGCGCTGCCCCAGCGGACAGACACGGCTGTGCCGCCCTCCGCATTGACATCGATGCGCACCATGGAATCCGGAGCAATGGTTGTAGTGGCGGAGGGAGTGGTCAGCGTGAAAGCTCCCGCACTGCGGGAAAGGCGATGAACATAAAAGGAGCCGACCCATCCTCTCAGCAGGGCATTGGGCGGGAGCGCAGTGATTTCCGCTTTACTTCCGTCCGACAGGCGCAGAAAAGAGGAATTGGGTAATTCAATTTCTGCAGTTCCTTCTTCATCAACCCAAACGGTGTCGCCCGGAAGAACCATAGTATTCACAGCCGCAAGGGCCCAGTCGGTTTCAGAGGCATTTTTAACCATAAAACCGCCGGTATCAAAACTGACACGACCGTGAACAACAAAGTCGTCCGCACCGTAGCTGGCGGCAAAGGCAATCGTCACAATCAAAAAAGTTAATAAAGAATGGGTGAAAGCCTTCATGCTGGGGCCCTCCTTTCAAATTGCTGTGAGGATGAATAAACTTGCTTTCATACAACTGGACGACGGGCAGCAACTTTCATTCATTAATTAACAGCATTTGAAAAGAGCAAAAGGGTCTGTTCGGGCAAGATTGAAAAAATGCTAAAGACCCACAAAGTTCCGGAGAAGGAGACCGCCATGCTGCGTTTGAATGCTTTCAGGGTGAAACTGCACACCGAAAACAGGGAAGGAGCGATGGGCTATTCCCATAACAGACCCTTTTGCGTCTGTGGCAATGACCTCAAGGCAGGCAGGAAGAGAGGCCCGGTCAACAAGCAGTGAATGGTAGCATGTCGCTGAAAAGGGGGAAGGAATTCCCTTAAATAAAGCGGTGTCGCCGTGGGAAATATCGCTGTTTTTACCGTGCATAATCGTATCCGCCGGAATCAGTTCTGCGCCAAATAGCCGGGCGATGCAGTGGCAGCCCAGAGATATGCCCAATATGGGTGTATATTCTCCCATTTCACGGATGACTTCCAGGCAGATGCCTGTATCTTTCAGGTTTCCCGGACCGGAAGAGATAAGGATCTTATCCGGCTTCATTTCTTTCAGGGCTTCTACCGTAAGCGCATCATTGCGCACCACCTGCATTTCCTGTTTCAATCCGGCAAGAGGCTGCAGGAGATTGTAGGTGAAAGAATCATAGTTATCGATAATTATGATCATGGCTCGAGCCCTTTTTCAGCAAAGTCAATCGCTTTCATAAGTGCTTTGGCTTTGTTTACGGTTTCTTCATATTCTTTGTCGGGATTGCTGTCATGAACAATTCCCGCTCCGGCCTGAATATAGGCATGTCCGTCTTTAACAACCATGGTTCTGATCAGAATGCAGGTGTCCATATCTCCTGAATAGGAAATACTGCCGCAGGCTCCTGCATAAGGGCCACGCTGCTCCGGCTCCAGTTCTTCTATGATCTCCAGGGCGCGAATTTTGGGCGCTCCGCTTACGGTGCCTGTGGGGAAAGTGGCAATAAGTGCATCCAGTGCCGAACAGTCTTTTTTAAGCGTTCCCGTTACCTCACTCACAATATGCATCACGTGTGAGTACCGCTCAATGACCATATATTTGTGCGGTACCGGCTCCACTGTGCCCGGCTCGCTGATCCTGCCCAGATCATTTCTTCCCAGATCGACAAGCATAACATGTTCAGCGATTTCTTTTTCATCAGCGAGCAGCTCCGCTTCAAGAGCCAGATCCTCTTCAGGCGTGATGCCGCGGCGTCGCGTGCCTGCGATGGGACGCACCATCGCACGGCCATGTTTGACCTGCGTCATTACTTCCGGGCTCGATCCGACCAGAGCAAAGTCGGGGAATTGAAGCAGCAGCATATACGGGGAAGGGTTAATGCAACGCAGGGCACGGTAAAGATTGGTAGGGCTGATACCCACTTCTCTTTTAAACCGCTGTGACAGAACAACCTGAAATATTTCGCCTTTCCGGATGTATTCCCTGGCTTTTTCAACTGCTTCACAGAATGATTCCCGGGTGAAGTTGGAAGAAATCAGAGGCTCCGTAGGTGCGCTGTGCAGACGTTCCGTTGAAACGACAAGGGGACCGCGAAGACGCTCTTCAATTTCTGAGATTTTGCGGGAAGCCTCGTTGTACACTGCATCGGGATTATCCTGTACATGGGCGTTGGAAACGATTTTTATTTTGTTGTTTGCGTGGTCGAATATGACAAGAGTATCGGTAATGACGAAATAGAGATCGGGGAGCCCGAGTGTATCGGGATTTTCTTCCGGCAGTTTTTCAAAGTGACGCACTTCGTCATAAGAAACGTAGCCGACTGCACCGCCGTGAAACGCAGGGAGCCCGGGAACAGAAACGGGCTTATATTGAGCCATGTAGTCTTTCAGACGATCCAGAGGGCTTGCCGATGTAAAGGGGTGCTCCACACCGTTTTCAATCAATACACCCGCTTCTCCTTTTGACCGGAAAACAGTGGAGGGATTGGCACCAATAAATGAATATTGTCCGATGTTCTCCGCCTTCTCCACACTTTCCAGCAGAAAAGAGCAGGGCGTATAGCGGGACAATTTCAAATAAGCCGTTACAGGTGTTTCAAGATCCGCCAGAATTTCTTTGTAGACGGGGATAATGGCGTTTTGATGGGCGAGCCGCCGGAACTCATCAAGAGAGGGGATTAACATAAAAAGGATTCCTTTTAGTTAAAGAGAATAAACAACCGTGGCGCTGGATATCTGTTCCAGACACGCATTTCAGAAGAAGGCGGAGCGTCGCCACCAGCGTACGTGTTGTTCGAGCCCTTTCATAAAAGTAAGTCCTTCCAGTTGCATGTTTAAGTTAAAGGCGCACAGAAATACCTTTGCTGTGAAGATATTGTTTGGCTTCCCTGATGGTGACTTCACGGAAGTGGAAAATGGATGCTGCCAGGGCGGCATCGGCACCGCCTTCCTGAAGAGCAGCCCGCAGATGTTCCAAACTGCCTGCGCCGCCGCTTGCGACGACGGGCACCTTAACAGCATCGGCAACGAGTCGTGTAAGAGCGATGTCATAGCCGGCTTTTACACCGTCCTGTGACATGGATGTCAGGAGAATTTCGCCGGCACCCCGGGATTCTGCTTCCTGCGCCCAGGTGACCGGATCCAGGGATGTCGTACGTCCGCCATCCCGGCCGCCATGGCTTTTTACAATATAGCCACCGCCCGATGTCTCGTCTTTCTCTATTGCATCTATTGCCACAACCAGACAGCTTGAACCGAAACGGTCTGCCGCCTCGTTAATCAAGTCCGGCCGTTCAATCGCCGGTGTATTGATCGATACTTTACTGGCACCTGCATCGAGAATCCGCTGAATATCGTCAAGCGTGCGGATCCCGCCGCCGACACATAACGGAATGGTTAGCCCGGCGGCTGTTCGTTCCACGACGTCTACGAGTGTAGCACGATTGTCTGTAGAAGCGCGGATATCCAGAAAGACGAGTTCATCGGCGCCTTCTTCGTCGTAACGGTGTGCAATTTCAACAGGATCTCCGGCGTCTCTCAGTCCAAGGAACTTGACACCTTTTACGACACGCCCGTCCACCACATCCAGACAGGGAATGATTCGTTTCGTATGCATAAAACCTTCTTTTTCCAGGAAAAAATCCAAAAATAAAAGCAAACGCTTATTGCCAGGATGTGCCTGAGTTCTTTTCTTCCTCTTCGGAATCATCACTGTTCACTGCTTCAGGCAGGGCATCAGGAATATCTTCCTCTTCGGAAGCCAGCGGAGGCAGTGTTTCCGGGCATGATTCTTCACAAACTGTATCATCGGCTGCACAGGTGCCGACAGCTTCATTTTCTGCAGCCTCTTCCGGCGCAGGGCTTTCCGGCAGGGTGTCCGCATTATCAGCTTCTTCCGGTGTGTCATCCTCAGCAGCTGATGCACAGCAGCAGGGAGCATTGTCCGTATCGGAGCTAACGTCAGCAACGGGCGGTTCTTCCTGTTCGGATGATGCTTCGTTTTGTTCTTCAGCAGGAGCAGGTGCCGCCACAGGGGCGGGACTCTCAGAAATTGCCGGGGTTTCTTTCAGAGGCGTGGTTGTGTCTGAAGATGCCTCTGGCTGTTCTTTAATCTCGGATTCTTTTTCTGCAGCGGTGGCATCCGATCCATTAGCAGGCGGCGATGCTACGGCTTCTTTCTGCGCGTCCAGCTCACTGAGGTGTTTTCGAATTTTTTTTTCGGTTTCAGCAGGATTAAGCCTGATACCGCGAACATTCACCACTACAGAGCTGATTCCTTCGAAACCGAGCACTTCCCTGCAGGCAACAGAAAGACACCGGGCGATCGTTTTCGCATCCGCTTCTTTGCTGAAGTCTTTGCGGCTGTTCAGAATGACATTGGCGGTAACACAAACATGCTGCCTGCGACGATCCGGACGCAGCTGGATCTTGATCTTTGCAATTTCGTCCATCTTCCCCAGAATTTTTAAAAGGGACTTGCGCATGGGTGCCAACTCAAGCATGACAGTACCCTGATCACCCGCATAGGTGATGTACTTGTTTTTGGCGGAAGGAATGCGCGGTAAAAAGGCATAAAGACCAAGCAGTGTCATGAAAGCACCCAGAAAAATACCGGGGATTCCGAAATAGGGGGTACCATTTTCAACGGCAGGCCAGTAACCCAGGCATTGGTTGTAGACACTCCACGCCTGATCCAGATTAAGCGCCATACCCAGCATCAGGGCGCCTCCGAGAAGAAGAAGCAGGGCGATCAGTTTTAAAATCAAAAGTTTCATGGCGCTATCCTTTATATCTGATAAATGAAAATAACGAACGGGAAAACAAATAAGGATAATCGTTTATTTACTATTGGAAATAATCGTATCATAAATGGCATATGCACTGCGATTTGTCACATAGCGAATGACCGATAAAGGAATTGACTGCCGTGCCTATGACACAGCAAAAAGGACTCAGTTGGAAAATATGGCTTTTAGCAGCACGTCCCCGCACTCTGCCCGCTGCCGCCGCTCCGGTGATACTCGGGACTGTTTTTGCCTGGAAGGAAGACTCTTTTCATTTTCTTTCCGCTTTGGCGGCTCTGGCGGGTGCTCTGCTGATTCAAATCGGCGCAAATTACGCCAACGATTATTATGACTGCCTGAAAGGAGCAGATGAGGGAGAACGGCTGGGGCCCGTACGGGCGACCCAGGCCGGTTGGGTAACACCGGGACAAATGCTTTTTGCAACTGCTTGCGTTCTGGTTTCAGCCGCGATACCGGGATTGTACCTCGTATGGCGGGGTGGGATTCCTATTCTGGTGATAGGTCTTCTCTCCCTTCTTTTCGCTGTGCTTTACACTGGAGGGCCCTGGCCTTTGGGGTATCTGGGTATAGCCGATTTATTTGTTCTGGTTTTTTTCGGTCCTGTTGCAACAGGGGGAACTTTCTATGTTCAGGCGCACTTTCTTTCCATACCGGCAGTTCTGATAGGCTTTTCAACCGGTTTGCTGTCTGTTGCAATCCTCAGCGTCAACAACCTGAGAGACTACGCACAGGATTTAAAAAGCGGCAAGAAAACGCCGGCGGTACGCTTTGGAAAGACGTTTGCAAAATGGGAATATGCCGTGTCTTTATATCTGGCACTGGCGGGTGTGCCGCTGCTGCTGGTATGGCATGATCCGACTGTTGTGCTCTGTCTGGCGGTTCTCCTTTTATGTGTTCCGGGACACTGCCTCATCAAGCGGGTCTGGGTGCAGGAAGGAGCCATTCTGAACCAGCGCCTGGCGGACACCGGAAAACTCCTGCTTGCGTTCAGTATCTTCTTTTCAGCACTCTGGATATGGTCGTTTTAAGGCGATTTCAGGTGCATTGTGCTGAGGTTTTGCCGGCGGACAGAAAGGCGCCGCTCTCCCGGGTAATTTGCATTACACGCAAGAAAAGCGCATACTAAAGGCCTTCAGATACTGCAACCCCTCCCCATTACCAAGGGAATAGTTTCAAATAGTGGAGATATCATTATGGCTGCTATGCATCCTGGTCCCGTTGCTTATTTTAACGGAAAATTTGTGCCTGTTGAAGAAGCGAAAATCAGCATTATGACCCATGCTTTCAATTACGGAACAGGTCTTTTTGAAGGGATCCGCGGGTATTACAACGTTGAAGAGGACAATATACTGATCTTTCGGCTCCCGGAGCATGTTGACCGTATGATGCGTAATGCAAAAGTCCTGTGCATGGACATTCCGGAAGACGGTGCCGCCATCGAAGAAATCTGTCTTGAACTGGTGAAGAAAAGCGGCTTCAAAGAGGGCGTATATATTCGTCCCATTATTTACAAATCCGAACAATCTCTCGGACCGACAGTGCTCGGCGTCGCTTCCAGCCTCTGCTGCTACATCATAAAATTGGGTGACTACTGCGACACAGAAAAAGGCCTTGATGTCGCTGTGTCCTCCTGGAGGCGTTTGTCGGACAATGCAATACCGACCCGCCTGAAGTCCACAGGAAGTTACATCAACTCCTCTCTCTCCGCATCGGAGGCAAAATCGGCTGGCTTCCACGAAGCCATTTTCCTGCGTGAGGACGGAACCGTCGCCGAAGGCAGTGCCATGAATTTGTTTATGGTGCATGGAGGAAAACTAATTACGCCTCCCGTGAATGCGGATATCCTTGTGGGTATCACCAGAAATACGGTGATCGAACTTGCCCGGGAAGCATTGGGCATTGAGGTCGTTGAACGGCCTATTGCAAGAACAGAACTGTATATTTGCGATGAACTCTTTTTCTGCGGAACCGGGGCTCAGGTGGCGCCTGTAAGATCCGTGGACAGACGTCTCATAGGTAAAGGCACCACCGGCGTTATTACAAAAAAACTGCAGGATTTGTATTTTAACGTGGTGCAGGGAAAAGTGCCTGAATACCGGAAGTGGTGCCGGGAAGTCTATTGAGAGCAGGAGATATCATGGCCTCTTTTATCCTTCGCTGCAGGATGGTTTTCTTTTCGTGGCGTTTCCTTCTGAATCTGTTGCTGGTACTGGTCATTACATCCTGGATTCCTTTGCTGGCACAGACCTATACGCTCAAAGATTCTAACGGCGTTGTGCTGCAGGAGCAGACCGTAAAAGTGAGAGCCTGGACATCCTGGCACAAGATGATGAAGCCCGGTGCTCCGGACTTTAAGTCGCATCTCTATGCAGTTTCAACGCATTTCGGTGTGTGCCTGCTGATTTCCTTTTCTGTTTGGTCTGTCACCCGGAGACAGTTACAGAAAAAAATGCTTCGAACAGAACACACCGGCGACGATCCGGACTCTTCCAATACACCACCTGAAAAGGGTGAAGACCATGACTGAAATGCTTCTGCGAAATTGGATTTGTGAGATAGGAAGACGGCTGCATCAACGGGATATGATTGCTGCTGCGGATGGGAACATCAGTGTGCGCTTTGGTGACGACCAGTTCTTATGCACACCCAGCGGAGTTTCCAAAGGCTTTCTGAGACCGGATGACATCGTAATTGCTGATAGTTGCGGTGAAAAAGTGGCAGGGGAGGGGAAGGTAACCTCCGAATTTTTTACACACCTCGCCGCTTATCAGAATCGTCCTGAAACACAGGCTGTCATTCATGCGCACCCCACTTATGCAACCGTTCTGACCATTATGGGTGTCAATACTACGGCACCGATTCTGCCCGAAGTGGTGATGAACATGGTCGCACTGCCTGTTGCTCCTTATGCCACTCCCGGCAGCAGAGAAGGGGCGGACGCCATAACCGCACTCATAAAAGAGTACGATGCACTCCTTCTTGAGCGCCATGGGGCGATTACGGTGGGCGCCGATTTGCAGGAAGCATATATGCGCATGGAACGGCTCGAGCATGCCGCCAAGACGCTTTATCTCTGCAGCCTTCTGGGAAAACCTCCTGTAATACCGCCCGATGAACTGGCCAAACTCATGGCGGTCGCTGTTCCTTCCTGCACGCCTCCTCCGCCATACCCCTTCCCCTAAGCCGGTTCAGGCGAATCGCATTTCTGTTCTTGAAGACTTCGACATTACGTCTTTTTTATAAGAATAATGCGAATGTCAGAGGTCTTTTGGCAAAGATGCGCATCAGCACGGTATGCAAGCGCAAACCAGTTAACGCAAACCCCTCGAATTATTGAACTTTTACGCCTAAAAAAAACAAGCTTGATATCCGTGGAAAGATAATTTATAATCAACATGTTGTATGGTTTTGTTTTAATACCCCAAAATCATGCGGTAGTGGAAGGAAAAAGCCGGCTGACTTCGCGGCATCGCGAAGGGCTTTTTATCCGCATGCGGTCAAGGAGCGGCACGTGAAAACCGTTGTTCCCAAAGTATTTCTTGTCGGTGAAACGCGGATCGTTCCCGAGGGCTTGGAGCAGTTTTTAGAGCATGTGGGGGCTCCAGAATGGAAAAGTGATGCGCCCAGTGACTCTGAACTCCTGTGCGAGGTGATGGGCAGACTCTGCTACCGTTCCTTCAGCCCCGGTCTCAATCCAAATGTGACCCGGGTGCGCGAAGGCAATAAGCCCTATCTGTCCAACATACTGCAAGTCGGCCACGGCAGCGTTCTTGAGCATGCATCGCTTAATTTTATTTTCGCTGATGTGAGCCGTGTAGTGACCCATGAACTGGTACGGCACCGCGCCGGTGTCGCCATCTCGCAGGAATCGCTGCGCTTTGTGCGTTTGGACAACCTCTCCGCTTATGTGCCGGTGCACATTCGTGAAAACGAAAAGGGCATGGAAGTTTTTGTCCGCACCATTGAACATCTGGAAGAACTGCAGAGGGAACTTGCAGAGATCTACCAGATTAACGAAGAAAAACAGTTTGATGTCAAGAAAAAGCTGACTTCCGCTTTCCGTCGGATTGCGCCCATAGGACTTGCCACAACCATCGGCTGGTCCTGCAATTTCCGGACAGTGCGGCATGTGATCGAAATGCGTACCGATCCCCATGCCGAAGAAGAAATCAGATTTCTCTTTGCTGAAGTCTACCGTCTCGTTTGCGAACGCTATCCGAACCTTTTCTCTGATTATGAAGTGGAAATGGTGGATGGATTGCCCTGGGTGAAAACAGGGAATCGCAAGGTCTAGGGAAAAATATGCTATCAGATGCGCTGCTGAGAGCGACTCTGATGCTGTAAAAGATAAAATCAACAGTTCAGGAGAGCCACGCCATGTTTGCTGTCAGAGAGCGGTTTGCTCTGGATGCCCGTTTTCTAGCTCAATTCAAAGATCGCCAGCCCGACTGGGGCCCTCTCGGGTATATCACCTACAAGCGCACCTATGCGCGGGTGGTTCCCGATGATCCGAACGGGCGTACAGAAGAGTTCTGGGAAACCCTTCAACGTGTGGTTGAAGGCTGCTACACCATCCAGTGGAATCACTGCGCCAGTTTAAAATTGCCCTGGAAACCCGAAAAAGCGCAGCGCTCCGCTCAGGAAATGTTCCGGCTCATGTGGGATTTTAAATTTCTGCCGCCGGGCAGAGGTCTGTGGATGATGGGTTCCGAATACATTTATCAGCGCGGAAGCGCAGCCCTCAACAACTGTGCCTTTGTCTCCACCGAGGAAATCGATACGGACTTTGCCGAGCCTTTCTGCTTTCTCATGGATATGTCCATGCTCGGTACCGGGGTGGCTTTCGATACCAAAGGGGCGGGCAAAGTAACCATCCGTTCCCCACAGACAGGCGAATATACCCATGTAGTGGCAGACTCCAAAGAAGGATGGGCGGATCTTGTCCGTACGATTCTCAACGCCTATGTCGGGCGAGGCAAACGCCCCAGTGAGATCGACTACAGCAAGATCAGACCGCAGGGCTCACAGATCAAAACCTTTGGCGGAATCGCCCCCGGACCTGATCCCCTGAAAGAATGTATCAGCAATATCGATAAGATTCTGACGCCAAGAGATGGACATCCCATCTCATCCACCGATATCACAGACCTTATGAATGTTATCGGGAAATGTGTCGTTTCGGGCGGCGTGCGTCGTACGGCGGAGCTGGCGCTCGGTTCTCCGGATGATGAAGAATACTTGCAGCTGAAAGATCCCAAGCGGTGTCAGGAGCAGCTGATGGCGTGGCGCTGGGCTTCCAACAACAGCGTCATCGCCCGGGAAGGCATGGACTACATGAAGGCCGGGACGCAGACCGCTTTCAATGGCGAACCCGGTTATTTCTGGCTTGAGAATGCCAGAGCTTACGGACGTCTGAAAGACGGACCCACTTATGCCGACGCCAAAGTGGCAGGCACAAATCCCTGTGCCGAGCAGAGCCTCGAATCCTATGAGATCTGCAATCTGGTCGAAACTTTTCCCTCCCGTCATGAATCACTCGAAGAATATAAACGAACCCTTAAATTTGCTTATCTCTATGCAAAAACCGTGACATTGATTCCGACCCATAACGAACGTACCAATGCCATTATGCTGCGCAACCGCCGCATCGGATTGTCACAGTCAGGCATTGTCGAAAGTTTTACCCGTCATGGACGCCGTGAGCATTTCCGCTGGTGCGATGAAGGGTATCAGTACATCTGCAAACTGGATCGCATCTATTCTCAGTGGCTTTGTGTGCCGGAAAGCATCAAACGCACCAGTATCAAACCCAGCGGCACTGTTTCGCTGATGCCGGGCGTGACCCCCGGAATCCATTATCCCCACAGCCAATATTACTGGCGCACGATCCGGCTGGATAAAACGAGTGCCCTCGTTGAGCCATTGCGTAAAGCGGGATACCGTATTGAAGAATCAGTTTATGGCGACAATACGCTGGTCGTTTATTTCCCTGTAAAAGAAAAGTTTTTCCTGCGCAGCAAAAACGATGTGAGTGTCTGGGAACAGGTTGAAAATGTCGCTCAAATTCAATATTACTGGGCAGATAATCAGGTGAGTGCCACGATCACTTTCAAGCCGGAAGAGGCGCTGGATATTCCTTATATTCTGGAATTGTATGAAACCCGCCTCAAATCAATTTCTTTTCTGCCGCTGGTCGATCATAACTATCCGCAGGCACCGTATCAGGCTATCAGTAAAGAAGCCTTTGATCTTGCTGTATCCAAACTCAGTGTCCCCGACTTCAGTACAATGAATACGGATGAAACACAGGATCTCTATTGTGACGGAGATAAATGTGCTGCTCCTGTTATGACGCCTATACATGAACAGCAGGAAGTGGATTTTGACGGGACCGAAGAGGAAGAAGCGGTGATAGAATAATACCCGAAAAGAAAATTCAGTGTCGCAGCGGAGTGAATGCTCCGCTGCTTTTTTATCAAAAAAAAATAGACGATGGCCCCTTTTATCTTTTTGCGAAGAGGACTTCAGACGCAGGCATGCGGCAAAAAGTTATGGCGGCCTTGCAAAGGGGAAGATTTGCCACAGAGACACCTTTTGATCGGCGTCTGTATGTTTTCTGCATGAAAGCCAATTATACGAAAAACAGTGTTTAGGAATAGGGAGCAAAAAAAAATAAAGTGCCACACGGATTCAAAAATATGTGGTATAGTTACTAAGGTATCCTTAATGGATAGAGGTGAACGGGCGGGATGAACGCACTCCTAATGAGCAAGTGTATCTATATTTTCGAATCCGGTTTTCGATTGCAGTTGTTTTTTGTTCTTTGACACCTCTTTTGAAGAAAGGAAAAAACATGTCTCTTAAAAAAAGTGTTGCGGCGGAATTTATCGGTACCTTCTGGCTGGTACTGGGTGGATGTGGAAGCGCTGTTCTGGCGGCAGCATTTCCTGAAGTGGGCATCGGACTTCTTGGGGTCGCCCTGGCTTTTGGCTTGACTGTATTAACAATGGCCTTTGCTATCGGGCATATTTCTGGATGTCATTTAAACCCGGCAGTATCCGTAGGACTGGCAGCCTCCGGCCGCTTTCCTGTGGCGAAACTGCCTGCCTATATTATCGCGCAAGTATTGGGCGCTGTTGCCGCCGCAGGCGTTCTCTATTTCATCGCCAGCGGAAAGGCAGGTTTTGACCTTGGCAGCGGTCTTGCATCTAATGGTTTTGCAGAGCATTCTCCGGGAGGTTATTCTCTTGGCGCCGGTTTGGTGACAGAAATCGTTATGACCTTCATGTTTTTAATGATTATTCTGGGCGCCACAGATAAACGTGCTCCTCAAGGCTTTGCGCCCATTGCCATCGGTCTGGGTCTTACGCTTATTCATCTGATCAGTATCCCGGTGACTAATACTTCCGTGAACCCTGCCCGGAGTACCGGACCGGCTCTTTTTGTCGGCGGTTGGGCAGTAAAGCAACTCTGGCTTTTCTGGGTCGCTCCTCTTATCGGGGCTGCCTTCGCCGGTATTCTTTACAAGTGGTTTGAAGAAGAAAACTGAATTCAGACTGAACATTGGATCATGATACCTGGCTGAATGGTAAAACAGAGCATATTACGACGGCAGGAACTTCTCCTGCCGTCCCTTTTTTTACGATACGGAAACCTGTTGTAATTCAGTCACCCCAATTCCGTGCGCCTCTGCCATGACAACCCATTTGCTGGAAAAAAAGGATTCTTGCCAGATTGGCGGTATTTCCTTCAAGTTTGATAAGAAGGCAAATCAGTTGAAAAGTTTGCAGAGGTCTACAAGAACGTCAAGGCGGAGGAGACTGCCAACCGACTCGAACAATTGGGGCATCAATAGGCGCTGGCAGAGCAGGACGTTCGAC
>MWCY01000008.1 GCA_002070275.1 Candidatus Hydrogenedentes bacterium ADurb.Bin170 | reverse complement strand
CGTGACGAAAGCCGCTACGGTAAGATTAGCAAATGGCTTGACAGGCGGGTGCTCTGTATTTTGATGGAGGTCAAAAAGCGGTTAATCGCTGCAAAGGAGGAATGAAGATGGCAAAATTGAAGGCTTCCAGTCCGACCGGCATTACACGACGAAGTTTTATCCAAAGCGCATCAGCAATTTCGCTGGGCTCTCTTTTCTCCATCGGTTGCGCCCGGGGGGACGGGCCTTCTGTCAACGATAAAATTAATATTGCCTGCATCGGCACCGGCTGGCAGGGGCTGTACAATACGGAAGTGTTCATGCAGGACAAAAATGCCCGTGTGGTGGCAGTGTGCGATCCTTTTAAAGAGGGTCAGTATATGCAGCGTGGTATTTGCGGCAGAGAGCCGGCCCGACGCATGGTCAATCAATATTATGACTACAGCGGCCCGGAAAAAGGGGGCTGTGCAGGTTATACCGATTTCCGGGAGATGCTGGAAGAGCGCCCGGATATTGATGCCGTTGTAATTACCGCACCCGATCATATTCATGCTGTTGCTGCGCTTGCAGCCATCCGCAAGGGGAAACATGTGTTTTGTGAAAAGCCCCTCGGCCATTCTTTAAAAGAGGTGCGCATGATGCGGGAAGAGGCACATGCAGCCGGTGTTGCCACGCAAATGGGCAACTGGGGGCATGGCATGGAAGATATACGGCGCCTTTGCGAAATGATCTGGGACGGTGCAATCGGTGCTGTCCGGGAAGTGCATGCCTGGGCGAACCGCCCGGGCGGCTGGTGGCCCTATGGCATCGACCGGCCGGAAGATGAGCCTCCCGTGCCTGAAGGCATGGATTGGGATCTGTGGCTGGGCCCGGCACCGTGGCGCCCCTGGCATCCTGCCTATCATCCCTTTATCTGGCGGGGCTGGTGGGATTTCGGATCGGGTGCTCTGGGCGATATGGCATGTCATATTCTCGATCCTGTAGTCTGGTCGCTTCATCTGGGAGCGCCGGAATCAGTGGAGGCAACTTCGGTAAAACTCAATTCCAAAGCAACCCCTTTCGGCGGAGAAATGCCGGTATGGAAAGTGCATCCGGAAACAACCACGGCTGGTGCGTATCTTCGCTGGAAATTCCCTGAACGGAAAGGGATGCCGCCTGTTACTGTCATATGGAGCGATGGCGGGCTGCGGCCCACGCGACCCGATGCTCTCGCGCCGGATAAACCGATGGGAGACGGGGACGGCGGTGTTCTGTTTATGGGCGATGAAGGCATCCTTTTGTGCGGTTGCTATGGCAAAGATCCGCAGCTTCTTCCTGCGTCTAAAATGGAGGCATATACGATGCCGAAGCCAACATTGCCGCGGTCGGTCGGGCATTATAAAGAATGGGTTCTGGCCTGCCGCGGTGAGGGAACCGCCTGGTCCAATTTTGATTATGCCGGTCCGCTGACCGAAATTGTAACCCTCGGCATTGCTGCCATCAAAGCGGACTGCAAACTCCTCTGGGATGCGGAAAATATGAAATTTCCCAATGCACCTGAGCACGAACATCTCATCACGCCGGTCATGCGTGAAGGATGGAGCCTTTAATAAACGTGAATGCCTTTTTCAGGCATGCCGGTTGTTGTCTGAATCGGAGATGAAAAGCAAAACCGAAGAAGGGTAAATGATGAATAAGAAATCTGAAACGACACGGCGCGACTTTATGAAAAACGCGGCGGTGCTTGCATCTGCGGCTGTTGCTGGTGCGGCTGTTCCGCGCAATGTCCGGGCAGCAGGAAGCGACATTATCAGAATAGGCATGATCGGATGCGGAAGCCGCTGCACAGGTGCGGCCGTGGAAGCGCTGACTGCTGATCCCGGAACCCGTCTGGTAGCCATGTGCGATGTGATTCCTGATCGGATACAGGAGAAACGGAAACGGCTGACGCAGCAGTTTCAGGACAGGATTGCCGTGGACGATGACCATTGTTTTGCCGGGCTTGGCGGATACCGCCATGTCATTGAGGCTTCCGATGTAGTGCTGATTGCCTGCGCCGCAAAATTTCATCCCTGGTATGCCCTGCAGGCGCTGGAGGCGGGCAAGCATGTGTTTGTGGAGAAGCCGCACGGCATCGATCCGCTGGGCATCCAGACGCTGAAAAAAGCGGCGGCACTGGCTGAAGAGAAAAAATTGTGTCTTGTTTCCGGTCTGCAGAGCCGGTATCACAGCGGCTATGCGGAAACGATTCAACGGATTTATGACGGGGATATCGGAGAAATCATCTCGTTTGAGGAGAACTTCCTCCGTGCGCCTTATGCGGTCACTCAGCGCGAGCCCTGGATGTCGGAACTCCAGTGGCAGTGCAGTACCCAGTATCATTTTACCTGGTTGTCCGGAGATGATGTGCCGCAATCCCTGGTGCATAACCTTGACAGGGTATCCTGGGTGATGCACGATGTGCCGCCGCTCAAATGCCATGGTCTCGGCGGACGTTCCACGATGACAGATCACATTTACGGTACCGTATTCGATCACCACTCCGTGGTGTATGAATATGAAAATGGAGTGAAGGTTTTTGCCTTCTGTCGTACGACGGATAACTGCTTCAACGATAACTCAAGCATCGTTTACGGGACCAAAGGCAAGGCCTCTCTGTTGGGCACTGAAATCTGGGGTGACAAGGCGTGGAAATGGAAGGGCTCCTGCAATCCTTATCAGGTGGAGCATGACGTTCTTTTCCGTGCCATCCGCTCCGGTGAACCCGTGAACAACGGTGCCTACATGGCACAAAGCACGCTGATGGGGATCATGGGTCAGATATCCTGCTATACAGGCGAAGAAATTTACTGGGATAAAATCAGCCAGTCCGATTTTTCCTTCGGACCCAGACCGGAGGCGTGTAACGATGACATGGAGCCGCCGGTGCTGCCGGGAGAAGACGGTTCTTACCCGACCTTCCGGCCCGGCATCACAAAACTGCTCGGCTAAAAAATGCGGTGCAGAAGCATCAATCCGACGCATCGGAAGCAGTATAGTCATAAGGTCCCAGAGACATGTCTCTGGGGCCTTTGTTTTGAGGCCAGGAAGCCGGATCGCCTTTGCCGAAACATGCCCGGATCGCTTCATACATGGAAAAGCCGTATTCCAGGCAGGGCTCAATGTAGCTGCCTTCGCCCCATTCATTGACAGGTCCCAGAATAATCGTGTTCTGGTTGTGTCTGTCGCAATAATCCCGGGCGGCTTTCAGCAGCGCTGTGAAGCCTTCCACGGTACGCCCATGGAAAACCGTGGCGCTGTTACCATGCCAGGGACGGGAATCCCATCCTGTTTCCACCAGCGGATAATAGTCTATACCGTCGGAAAGTGCCCGACGCTTTTCCCAGTAGATCGGCCCTGATGCTACCAGATCGGAAAAGCGTGCCAGAGCGGGTGAAGACGCAAGTTCCAGCGCGTTGCCCCATTCATGATAACTGGTATGTCCGCCATATCCTTCTGCTTTCAGCATATCCACTTCGTGCCGCATTGCGCCCAATTGAATCGAAACAAATTCGATTCCTTCAAATCCGGCTGCCCGTGCCATATCCTGCGATTCCGCCAATGCAGCAGCAGATTCTCTGCTTCCGCCCAGATCGTGGCGGATCCCCTCCGCGTTCCAAATGAACACAGCCGGTTTTCCTTTGATCCGATAATAACTGTCCAGTGTGAAGTAATGATCAATCCATTCCTGTGTCACTGCCCGCCAGTCTTCCCGGCTGTGCGTATTGGGAGGATTGTGGTTTGCCCACATGATGGCAACCTGCAGGTAATCTCTGTATTTTGCGTTTCTATACGCCTCAAACCAATGCTTCAGGTGCTCGCGGCCCTGACACCAGTACCAGTCAACCAGAAAGCAGGAGATACCGTTTTCAACCGCCCACTTGATCTGCCAGTCGACGCATTCAACCCGGGATTCATCGTAGTAGCCCAGAAGCGGTTTGCGCACTGGGGCTGTTTTTCTGATACAGTCCCATTTCGAGTTTTTTTCCCATCCGGGAAAATAGTAAGCCAGAATGGATCGCGTTGTTTCAACGGGGACAGGCTGAGGCACATACGCAGCGGTTTCCTTCAGGGCGGGGGCAAAAGAAAGTACTGTGCCTGCTGTGCCAGTATCGTTGTTCCAGAACAGAGACAGTGTTTTATCGCCGGCTTCGTCGCTGATTACTGTGCCATGTATCTCGCAGGTCTCGCCATGGCGCAGCAGCGGCGTGGCGTCACTGCTTACAGATCCCCGCACACGCATCCCTTCAGACGTGTCCAGCCGGACATTTTCGATGACTGCTTCTCCGCCGCCTGCATTGGTGAATTGAGCTAGAACTTTTTCCGGTCTTCCGGCGCGGCTCACGGCATCTTCAAAGCCGAAATAAGTCAGTTCCAGTTCAGGAGGCCCGTCTGCTTCCGGCGACAGGGAGATGCTTCGTATCGAGATGCTGCTGTTGGGCGGGATGCTCAGATAGAGCCCGACAAGTTTTCCCTGCCAGAACCTGCTGTCTGCAGGATGAATATAATACCGGCGGGCAGCTCCGTCATTGTGTCGAAGATAGACGGTTTCTTTCTGAGCGCCTGCGATTGTATCGGTTGACCAGAAAAGATCCAGTGCGCAGTCTCTGCGGGCGGATGCCTCCAGAATCACCCATTTCATTTTGTCTGTCGCAATCTCCAGAGGCGGGCTCACCAGAAGGGAGGCGCGGTTCAGTGTGAGCCAGCCGGGGGCTTCACCCGAATCAGTAAAAGCCCACGCTGTATCTTCGGGAAGGGGGGCACTTTGAAGGTTTTCCAGAACAGCAATTTCAGCAATGCCGAACTGCAGCCCGTCATACAGGTCAAGCCGTAATTGTCTGATAGTTCCTTCTGTCTGCCAGAAAGGGAACAGATAAATGTCTTCCAGTCCGTCGGTGACGGGTATCTGAAAATGGGTCGATTTCCTTTCTTCGAATCCCCCGTATTGCCCATCGGAAGCACCTGTCCAGAAAAGTTGTCCTCTGCCGGAAACATCCGCTTCCATGCGCAGACGGATATATTGCCCCGATAGTGCAGGAATGGCAAGGGCGGAACAACGGAAGAAAGGATCCCAGCTGACTGTTTTCCCCTGCAGCATGCCGTCGGCACACTGAATGTTTTCAATATGCGTATTCGCCTCCCAGGCATTGCAGACTTCAGGATCTGAAAAGTTCCATTGCTGCAGCACTGAAACGGCGGACAGGCTGAAAAGAGGCATGAGAAACGCGAACAGCATGGCGGTATATCTCCTGTAAGATGCCTGGGGGACAGAGAGGCAAGGTGGTGCTTGGGAGTTTGTCTTATATCATGTTATTATCCACAAGTAAACACTATCTTCCAAAAGGCTGGTGCAAGTTTCGCATACCGCTTTCCTCTTATTACAGATAATTCCGGAGTTCTTTCGAAATGGCGAAAAATAAATCCTGCTTTTTTCTGACCGCACTTTTTCTTTTAGCAGCCCCGATGCTTGCCTATTCCACCGAAGGAGAGGAAGACGGTACCCTTCTTGATACAACTGCAGATTTGCTGAATATCAGCAGTCCCTCTTTTGCGGCAGCTCAGGGAGCATTTAAACTGTGGAAGCAGGGGAAGGCTTCCGATCCGGTGCATGTCTGGCTGGATGCCTTGGAAATATCCGAATCCGATGCGTTGCAGCCCAATGAAGACGGTTCATTAACAATGCCGCCAGATACGGTCTGGGTGTCTGAAAGTTTTCCCGTAGACGCCAATACCTCCTTTTTGTCCGGTGCAGTGCTGGGGGATGGCTCAGAGCGTGTGTCAGTAAGCCTTTTATGGCTCTCGAAGCAGACAGTTCTCAAACAGGATACTTTTCTTCGTTTAGAACTTCAGAAAGATCAGCACTTCCGGTTCAATCTTGCCGAGATGGAGGTTCCGGAAAACGCCGATGCCGTTCGGCTTGCCCTCTGCAATCAGGATTCCGGGCAGCCCGCCCGCTGGCACTCCATTCTTCTGAACGCAGCACTTTCCTATACTCCTGAAATTACCCTGACGGCAAGCCGCCTCGGTTACGAACCTGAATGGCCGAAAACCTTTTCCGTGCACACCAATTTCCGTGCTTCGCAGGCAACTTTTGTGATCAAAGACGATACGGATAAAAAATGTTTTCAGGGGCAGCTGTCCGGTGCTGAACTTATAACCGGACATGGCGGGGTTCCCTGGCCCGGTTATTACTATCAGGGAGATTTTTCAGACTTTCAGGACGAAGGCGTATTTACCATAGAGGTGCAGTGTGATCAGTGTGAGCCGGTATCCAGGGAAATCTTTATCCGATATCAGGTTCTGTGGAACCGTGCTTTTTTACCTGCACTTCTGCCCTTTAAAGCGATGCGGAGTGAAGAAAATAATCCCGACGGACACCTGCATCTCTGGAATGAAACCGGAGAGAATCCGGCGACTGATGGAGAGCTTCTATGGAATCTCGCACGTTCCTGGAGCTTTCTGTATGTACGCTTTGCAGACAGCCCCGTTCTTACCGCACTGGAAGAAGAAGTATTTTATGGAGCCGAAAAAACAGCCGATTATGTGCTCGGGAAAAGCCCTTTACTCTCTGACGAACCTCATGTGCAAAATCGCTTTTTAAATGCATTAACCTGTATTGCCCGCACGGGAAGGGGGAGCGATACTATTCTGAAGGCTGCTTGCCTCATGATGGAAAAGCAACTGGAATCTTCTCCTTCAGATCCATGGACATTTTATGCTGCCCTGGATCTCTACGTCGCCACACAGGAGGAACGCTATTTTGAGTACGCCGCCGCCCATGTGCCCGGCATTACTCTGGACCGTGTGGAATCCATGCTCACCTATGAAAGCCTGTCCGCTGATACCGTGTCGCCTTTCGCACGGGAGCAGTTTGGAAAATCAGCGGATATATTGCTGCAAAGCGCCAAAAATGCTTATGATCTGCCCCAGGGGACACAGCCGCACGAGGCCGGTTTTTTCCTCCTTGAGAAAGAAGGTGCGCAGATCTGTCGGGGCAACACAGTCCGCGTGCTTTCTGCGGCGGAAATCGCAGCCCAGGCATACCGTTATACAGCAGACAGGCGATATCTGCGGTTTGTGTGCAGCCAGTTTAACTGGATCTGGGGCAATAACCCGATGGATGCCTGTCTTGTGGCAGATGCGGGAGAAAAAGAGTTTCTGATCCCGGGCGCTGTGATGCATGGCATAGGTCCTGTGAATGCACAGACGGACATACCCGCATTCCCGGAAACGGGTGAAAAAGACTGGAAGGCGTACCGGGGCTTTTCACTGAATAACAACGCCTCTTATATTGTTGCCCTGTCTCACCTGCTTCGAATTCCGACTGTACCACCCAAAAAATAGGCTGAGGATACAAAAGAAGATCAGGCGTTGAGTTTCCGGGCAAGCCAGACAAGATTCTCCGCAAAGTGGCGCACTGTTTCGATTCCTTCCGTGTCTTCCAGCACTTCACCCTGAGCACGACCGAAGCCAACATTCCAGTAAGAGCTGCCGGGAACGATCATATCCATGATCATGAACCAGAAGAGAAGCTGAGCGAGGGTAAAATTTTGCCCGGCACGGCGTGCAACCACAACAGGGCCTCCCAATTTTCGGGAAAAGACATTTCCGTTGGCACGTCCTACATAGCCCGCACGATCCAGCAGTGCGGTCAGATCGGCTGTGGCAGATCCGAAATAAACAGGAGATCCGACGAGCAGGATATCTGCTTCCCGCATTTTGTTGTAAATATCATGAAAGGCGTCGTCCTGCTGAATGCAGGTGTTGTCTTTCCGTTTGAAGCAGGTGCCGCATGCAGTGCAGGGCCGCACGGGGCTCGCCGCCAGGCGGATCAGTTCCCCGGGGATGCCTGCATCGGAAAGCACTTCAAGACAGATATTCAGGACGTTTTCCGTGTTTCCATTGACTCGGGCGCTTCCGCTGATTGCCAGTGCTTTCATGGTATGACCTCCTCGAAAGGTTTTCTTCATTATTTTACCACGAGCCGACCGTTATCGCTTCAGATATAGCGCGCCTCCGGGTGGAAGGAGACCGCAGCGCCGGTTGTGCCTGTCGGAAGAAATTCTCCGGATTCCGCAACCTGCACACCCAACAGTTTTTCACCGTCCAGTATTTTGTGTATGACACCATTCAACTGGATGTCGCGCAGGCCGGGATAGCCCGGTGACCAGCGCTGCCCGCAGTTTTCGGCAACACCGACCAGCTCTCTGGCTTTCGCATGAACATGATCTGCCATGTCTTCAGCAATGCGGTTGGATAATCCCTGCAGAAATAGCGCCGATTCAAAATCATCTTTGCTTTTGAAGTCGTCGATCACAGATTCCACCTGTGCGCCGGCTGTAGTCAGCTGAATGCCGATGATGTCAAAAGTGCCGTCGCTTTTTTCGGAAAAATACTGCGCACCGGAAACGAGGTCTTCATTGCCGCCGCCAATCACAACGGTAAAAGGCAGGCGGGCTATTTCTTTCCTGTGCTCGTCCGGATCGAGAATAACAACCGTATCTTCCTCACGGTAACAGGGAAAGAGTCCCAGTGCCCCCTGAGGCTGTAGCCATCCTTTTTCTGTCGCTTCCACTACCCACTGCTGCAGGAGCGTTTCCAGATCCTTTTCGCTCTGCCCGAAGCGACTCCAGCCTGATGCGCCGCCGAAGCGCCAGTTAAGCGAAAAAAGAGTATGCCTGTCCAGCTGCCCGGCAAATTCGGTCAAAGGGTATTTGTAAACCCGGCTTCTGAAGAAAGGGAAGGCGGGGTCCCGACGTACAGGCTGAATCACGCGACGGGGAAGGGTTGCGAAAAGTCCGGCCTCCACTTCCTGTCGTTTTTGCGCCTGCTTGAATTTCCGGATCAGTTTCTGGCGGTTATCCTCGTAAAACGCAGGACCTGTGTTTTCGTCCACGATTTTATTCATTACATTTACGCCGTCCATGGCTGTACGGCAATAAAAAACAGAGCCGAGCATTTTTTCCGGATCATCTTCGCCTGCCAGCCCGACATAGGCAGCATGACGGTCGCTCACAGGAGCACCGCCGACAAGAAGGGGCAGTGAAATGCCCTGTTCCTTCATCATTCTGGCTACGGTAATCATGTGGTTGGAGGTCTGAACCAGAAGCGCTGACATGCCGATCGCCTGGGCGTTATGCTCCAAGGCTGTATCAATATACTGCTGCAGCGGGGTCATGACTCCGAGGTCAATCACTTTGTAGCCGTAGTTTTCCAGGAGCGTGCGAGCCAGGTCTTTGCCGATGGAATGTACATCCTGATAGACAGTGCCCAGCACCACAACTCCTTTGTGGCGCACAGCACCCGGCATCTCCACCTTCTGATGGTTCTGCAGATAGGCTTCTATAAAACCCATCACCTGGCGCATGACATCGGCGGAGCGCAGAAGATGGGGAAGAGAGACTTCGCCCCGGGCAAAACCGTCACCCAATTCTTTCATCGCCGCCATCAGACGCTGGTTAACGAAATCGAGGGGTTCCCACCGATCCAGAATATCCTGCATCTGAAGCACTATTCTGTCTTCATAATGGTAGCTGTGACCCTTGTAGTCAAAGTCGCCCGGGATGCGTTCCTTAAAACCGTCCTTGATCTTTTCCGTAATGGATCGCTCATTATCGAGTGTGTCATAGTTGACTGTTTGCTTTTTAGGACCGCCCTTTTTGTTTTCCGCAATGCCTTCCAGCGTCTCAAAAGCCTCCATGTCATGCTCGAGAATGATGCGTTTTGCAAGAGCATAATCAGTCGGATCCAGATCAGAAACAAAGAGATAATGGTTGGGATTGATAATAGCGGCATCAAGGCCCATTTTGCGCGCTTCGTCAAGAAAGACAGAAGTAAGAACCAGCCGCATATATGGTTTTGCTGCAAGGCCGTTGGTCAGATTGCCCACTCCGAGAATGGTTCGGGTATTCGGGTAGTCTTCTTTAACCAGACGGATGCCTTTCAGTGTTTCCACAGCAAAATTCTGTCCCGGATCGCTCTCGGCACCGATGGGAAAAACATTCACATCAACAAAAATCCGATCTTCCGTGATGCCGTATTTTTCACGGGCGCGCCTAATGATCTTGTCGGCAAGATCACGTTTTTCCGCTGCCGTGGCACCGGGACCTTTGGGTCCTGTGCACAGGGCTACAAATACAGGATCATGCCCCAGCGTTGCTTCTATGACGGCATCCATTTTCAGCAGACCCGGTGCACTTTCTTCATAAGATATTGAGTTGAGAATCGGTCTGCCCGGATAACATTTTACCGCTGCTGCCAGCGCATCAGGCTGAAAGGAGTCCA
Source organism: Candidatus Hydrogenedentes bacterium ADurb.Bin170 (assembly GCA_002070275.1). Lineage (GTDB taxonomy): Bacteria > Hydrogenedentota > Hydrogenedentia > Hydrogenedentales > CAITNO01 > JAAYJV01. The sequence continues at coordinate 78,156 of MWCY01000008.1, read as the reverse complement.
AGCACATGGCGGCCTGAAAGTCGACGGTCTGCTGATGTGCCACTTCACTCAGTGCCGACACGGTATCAATCTGATTTGAATCCATACATACATCAATCACAGGGCAGCCCAGCTCCTGAACCTGTTCGCGGACTACTTCCTCGAGCACTTCATGCCTGATGCCTTCATCGTTTTCCACCGCATCCCGCACTTTTTTGGAGCCTCGTATGTTAAGTCGCTCTCCGAAGCGGATCAGGTTTTCGCTGCTGTCCAGCAAAACCGCTTTTTGAGGGCCGGAAACATAAAGACCGGGAGCAGGCGTACGTTTTTTAAGAGGAACATCGCGGAGTGTTTTTGCTGCGCATGCGATGTGTTCCGGGGTGGTGCCGCAGCAGCCGCCGACTATGGCAACGCCATACTCGCGAACAAAGCGTTCCAGAAAGGATGCGAAATCTTCAGGGGAAAAACGGAAAACGGTTTTGCCGTTTTCGCTGACAGGCAGACCGGCATTGGGAATGACAGAAATGGGAAGGGGCGAAAAGCGGGCAAGCTTTTCCACCGTCTTTTCCATAAGATCCGGACCGATGGAGCAGTTGATTCCGAACACATCGATGCCTGTACCCTGCATGGTTACGATGGCGGCGTGTATGTCCGTGTTGAAAATCTGCATGCGGCTGAAGGCATCCACTGTGACCTGCGCCATAATGGGCAGGTCAACATTGCGCTCTGCCATTGCGGCTTTTACTCCGAATACGCCTGCCTTCAGTTCCAGAATGTCCTGCTGGGTCTCAAACAGAAAAACATCGATACCTCCGTCAATCAGTCCCAGTGCCTGCGCTTTGAAGTTTTCAGCGATCTGATCAAAGTCGGCGCGGCGCAGATTTGCTGTTGTTGCGGAAACCACGTGATTCGAGGGTCCCATGGATCCGATGACAAAGAGAGGGCGTCCCGCCTCATCGCTCGTTTCATTGTAATGTCTTCGTGCATCGCAGGCTATTTCCGCCGCCCGTTTGCTCAGATGGTATGCCCATTCGGTCACGGACAATGACGGAAGATGGAGCCCTTCGGGAATATCGGCAAAATCGTTGCATTGTAATTTTGTGAAATCGTACTCAGCCAGACGTAAGGGGGAGGAACCGAAAGAATTGGTTTCGACTGCATCGGCGCCGGCTTCCAAAAAAGAGACGTGGATATCCCGTACCGCCCGGGCGCGGGAAAAGCAGAGCAGGTCGACCAGCATCTTAAAGTCGCCGCCGCCAAATGCGGTTTCATCCAGATCCAGCCGTTGGATCATGGTACCCATCGCCCCGTCCAGACAGAAAGGACGTTCATTAATTCGCCGAAGGAAAGTATTTTTCATGAGGGGTGTGTATCCTTATACACGGAAAACGCCTGTTGTCGCATCAAAAAGTTACGCCTGTCCTGCTTCGTTGCCTGTGCTCAAAGCCAGCGTTTTTCCGATGAAACGGACGATCCGGGATTATTGGAGCGCTTGATTCAAGTCGGCAATAATATCAGCGGGATTTTCTATCCCTACCGCCAACCGAAGCAGGGAATCAGTTATTCCCAGGGCATAGCGCTCCTCGCGGGTGATTGAATAATAACTGACCAGCGCCGGGTGAGTGATCAGTGTTTCCACACCGCCCAGACTGGGGGCAATGTAGCACAATTTTAATTTGTCGAGAAAGCGTTTTGCATCGTCAAGATCACCGTTAATATCAAAGGAGATGACGCTGCCAAACCCGGTCATCTGCGCTTTGGCTGTTTCATGCTGTGGGTGACTTTCCAGACCGGGATAATAAACCCGTTTGACTCTGGGATGGTTTTCCAGAAAACGCGCCACTTCCATGCCGCTTTGATTCTGACGTTCCATGCGCAAGGCAAAAGTTTTAAGACCGCGCAGCAGCAGGTAGGAGCAGTGAGGATCGATTACCCCGCCGATCGCTTTATGCAGCGCCCGAATTTCCTCTATCAGTTCTTTTCTGCCGAGCACCGCTCCGGCAAGTATGTCATTATGTCCGGCAAGATATTTTGTGGCGCTGTGAAGAACAATATCAACGCCGTATTCAAACGGGCACTGGTTATAGGGTGTGCTGAAGGTGGAGTCGATTAAAGTCAGCAGGTTATAGCGCCTGGCAAGATCTCGCAGCCGTTCCAGATCGAAAATATTCAGATAAGGGTTGGTGGGGGATTCGCTGAAGATAAAGCGGGTCTGCGGGCGGATCGCTTTCTCCAGTGCGGCATAGTCACCAAAAGGCACTATTGTGCAGTCGACACCGAAGCGCTGCAGGTATGCGCTGCAGAATTCCAGTGTTTTTTTGTACGCATCGTCTGTGATGATAATATGGTCTCTGCTTTTTACGAGAGCCAGAATGGTCGTGGTGATGGCGCTCATGCCTGAGCCGAACACTACGCAGTCTTCAGCGCCGCAAATGGCGGCAAGCCTGTCCTGTGCCACCTTTTCGGTGGGGTTGCCGTAACGTCCGTATTCAAAATGGGCTTCACCGTGTCGGGTGTAGGCTTCAATATGCCCCGTGTTTTTAAAAGCATAGGTGGAAGTCTGAACGATCGGTGTGGTGATTGAATCCGCATAGCGGAATCGCTCTTCACCGGCATGGACGGAAAGGGTGGAGATGTCTCTTCGGGACAGATTAGACTTGTCTGGATCGGAAGATGGTATGTCTTTCATGGAAACCTCTACGGTTCTCTTTCACTTGAAAAAAGCGTCCTGATACTCAGGAAGGTTTTGCGTATAAAGCCCACATGACGCTTTGGAGCGAACGCACACCTATCAGTATACAGCCTGTGCAGTACTGTCACAAAACAGCGAACGGTGCTTTTCTGAAGGTCGGAAAGAAAAGGAGAAATGTGATATGATTGCAAAATCCTGTGATGCATGCACCGGCCGTCTTCGAGGCCCGGTTCGCCTGGCACAGGAGAGGTATTTATGAAGGAGTTCATAGAAAAATGCTGAAACAACATGTTGCATTTTCTGAAATCTGTCTTCTTGTGTTTGTTCTCTCAGGGCTTGCCCTTAAGCCCGGAATAGCCCAGCAGGATGATGCGGGCACGGATAAAGTTATCTATGGCAATGATGACCGTATAGATGTTTATCAGGAAAATAATGCGGAGCGTCGTGCCTGGGCGGATGCTGTCTGTGCGCTGGTTGAATGGAGCGATCTTCAGGATAATCAGGACGGCACCTACTTTCTTAAGACTGAAGCCTATCGGGTTGCGGGCAAACCGCCCTGTTCCGGAGAGGCATTCAGTACGCAGCCCATGGGTGCCTATTGTTCAGGCTTTATGGCTGCTGACGATATTATTGTGACCGCCGGTCATTGTCTGACACTGGACCGTCTTTCGGACTTTGCAATTGTTTTCGGCTTTGATATGCTTGATGCAAACACGCCCCGTTATCTTTTTGACTGGAGCCAGGTGTATTTTGCCGTGGAAGTGCTTGCGTACCAGTATACGCCGACTCTGGATTTTGCTGTTGTCCGTGTAGACCGGAGCATCACGGCGCCCGGTGCATCACCTTTGCCGATGCGTGAATCCGGGTTGGTTGAAATCGGTACGCCGGTGGGTGTTATCGGTCACCCGTTCGGTTTGCCTAAAAAGCTGGCGTTCAGTAGCGATACACAGGTTCGTCGGATCGATGCGCCTTATTTCTTTTTTGCCAATGTGGATGCTTTCAGCGGAAACTCGGGTTCCCCTGTTTTTAATGCTGCTACCGGGATGGTGGAGGGTATTCTGGTTCGGGGAAACACAGATTTTAATGTAGGGATGAGTTGCTTTGAATCCCGACGGTTGCGCAATGATGAACAATATCCTGAAGCCATAACCAGGAGTAGCGCCTTTGCGAATTATGTGTATGACGACGGGTTAATTCCCGAAAACGACGAGTGCAGCAATGCCACAGAAATTCTGAATGACAGTTTTATTTCGGGGACGACCAGAAACGCAACCGGATCCTCCGTTTCCTCCTGCGGCGTGGAAGATTATAAAGATGTCTGGTTCTTTTTTCAGGTGCCGAGGAACGACCATTACCTGATCAGTTTATGTGATGGCGATTTTGATACGACACTGGCGCTGTATAAGGGGTCCTGCGGCGCGCTGGATGAATTTGACTGCGATGATGATTCATGCGGAAGCCGCTCCCAGATTTGCGCGGAGCTGCGTGCCGGAGAGACTGTCTACATTCGGGTTGCCGGTAAAAGGGGTGCTGTCGGGAATTATATCCTTCACATCGATTCGGGTGCCGATTGTTCCGAGCCTGCCTGCGGAAGAACCGACAGCGAAGATTTGGCAGGCATACTCATGTTTTTTATGATTCTTATAGCAACGATTTTCTTTTCCTTTATGAAATAGATTGTGCAAAAGGAGCTGGGAAGGTGCGAGCTTCATCTCTTTTGTTTATAACGCTTCTGATGGTCGGGTGCGTTTCAAATTCAAGGATATGTACTGTGGATAAAACGATTCTGCGGGATACGCAAATTACATTTGATGCGAAATCACATTCGTTGGATAACAATGATAATTTTTCTTCAGACGGAAAATACCTCTGTTATGATACCCGGGAAAGCACAGGACCCGGCATTGAGCATGGTTTTTCCATTGAAGTGGTGGATCTTACCGACAATAGATGCATTGTTGTATATGCACCTGATGAAATCCTGACCGGTGCCACACCTGCCCCCGGAATTGGTGCCGTATCCTTTTCCCAGGCTGCTCCGGAAGTATCTTTTATTCACGGGCCTCCAGTGCAGGAAACAAAAGAGCGCGGCTTTTACGGAAAGCCGAACCGTAACGGCGCATGCGTTCGCCTTTCGGGAGAAGTAGTGGAGCGCAACGGTTCCTTTCATATGCTGAAAGACGGCGAATATAATTTGTCCTGGCTGGATAAACGGGACGTGCATACGGATCGGGATACAGAGCCCGGAGCACACAGAGGGGGTACTCACCGTCACGAATTCTGCATGAAAGGCGACAGAATAGGATTTACTTATGATGACTTTCTGCTGCCTCAATATGACCGCACCATCGGGTATATGGAGCCCGGTCCCAATGCGCCTGCTCCTGCCAGCCATTATTTTGCTGTGCTGGTCGCTGTGGCGCCGATGGGTCAGGCGAAGCCCGGTGAGCTGGAAAAAGCCTATGGCGATGCCTGGGTGGACCCCGAGGGTACCATGCGTGCTTTTATCGGAAAGATTCGCAAAGAAAACGGCGTCGATTATGAAGAATCGCTCTTTGTAGCAGATATGCCGCGAAATGTGGACATTACTACAGCCGATGCCGGCAGTGCTTCCCGTTATCCTGCGCCTCCAAAAGGGATCACGATCCGCAGGCTGACTTCCACAACTGCCCTGGGTATTGTGAGAGGAGCGCCGGACGGAAAGCATATTGCCTATTATGCCCCGGATAAGTCCGGCGTGAATCAGGTGTTTATGATTGATGCCCACGGCAGCGATCAGGCGGAGGATCCTGCGCTGCGGCCTGTACAGGTGACTTCGCTGAAAAAAGGAACAAAAGACGGATTACGTTGGACGCCGGACGGTAAAGCGATTCTTTGCATATCGGACGACGGCCTCGTGCTGACTTCTGTAGTGCCGGGAGAACAGTTCGGTAAATCAGTTTTTCTGACAGAGTACGGAGACGGAGTGAACAGGCACGCGCCCGTATTTTCGCCGGACGGCAGAAAAATAGCGTATAATCGGCCAACAGTCACCTTTGATACTTCCGGGAACAGGGTAAAAGCCTATAACGGCAGTGACTATGTGCAAATCTTCATGCTGGAGCTGGCAGACAAAAATGTGTTCTCCAGCCTTTTGGATTGTTGTGCAAATAAATAATTCCACAGGAAAGGGATAAACAATGGCGTGTATTGTAATTGACGGTGTCGCAATGGAAGTTGCCGACGGATCCCCTATTATTGATGCCTGCGAAGAGGCAGGTGTGACCTTCGGCTGCCGTGCAGGCCTCTGCGGCAGCTGCGTGATCGTTATAGAATCGGGTATGGAAAATCTGGAAGCGATGACTCCGGAAGAAGAAAATATGGGACTGGCGGAGAATCAGCGGCTGGCATGCCAGGCCGTGATCCGCTCAGGAACGGTTGTGGCCTCTTACTGATCCTGATTCGAAAGGACAATCTTATGGCAAAGACCGCCCTGTTCTACTGTGAGGAAGCAGTGGCACATAATACAGGTGAGTTCCATCCTGAGTCGCCTCTGCGTCTGCCGGCCATTTTGCAGGAACTGGAAAAACAGCAGCTGACGCCGATCATCATGCGCCCGGAGGCGGCGGCTGAAGAAGACATTCTCCGCAACCATACAAAAGCCCATGTGGATATGGTGCGCGCCTGCTGTCTTGACGGCGAGCCGAGCCCTGATGCGGATACAGTGATGATGCCTGCTTCCTGGGAAGCAGCATTGCTGTCGGCAGGTGCCGGAATTTCAGCGGCAAAAGCATTGCTGAAAGGTGAAATCGACAATGCCTTTATTGCCATGCGGCCTCCGGGGCACCACGCCGAAGCAGAAGGCGTGATGGGGTTCTGCCTTTTCAATAATATTGCCATTACGGCACACTGGCTCCGTGCTTCAGGTGCAGCGGAACGGGTCGCCATTCTCGATTTCGACGTGCATCACGGTAATGGCACGCAACATGCTTTTTATGACGATGACACAGTTCTGTTTGTCAGCATGCATGAATATCCCCATTTCCCCGGGACAGGCTTCCCTTATGAACGCGGGAAAAACGACAGCAATCTGAACTACCAGATGCCACCGGGCAGCGCTCCGGAAAGATGGATCAGTACACTGGAAGAGGCCATTCTTCCCCGGCTGCAGGCCTTCGGTCCGGATTTCCTGCTGCTTTCAGCAGGCTTTGATGCGCACCGGCTGGATCCTTTGGGCAATCAGCTGCTGGAGACGGAGCATTTTGCACAAATAACCCGACTGTTGCGCCCCATCGCAGGAGGGCGCATTATTTCCTTTCTGGAAGGCGGCTACCATCTTGGTGCCCTGGGCGCAAGCGCTGCCGCTCATATCCGGGTGCTGATGGAGGATTGAGTTCTATTTGAGAGCGTTGCGCCGTTCCTGCAGCTCCTTCCAGGAACTCAGAATGATGCCTTCCTCTTTAATCAATGCTTTCAGTGCGGGGTCAAGCATTGCATTGAAATCTCCGGCACGGGTGATGCCGGATCCGGAAATAGCATCGAAATTTTCAGACGGTACCGTGGCATGAATGATGACATGGGTGATGCCGGGATGAAGCGACTTAATGAGCTGCGTGAACTCTTCGCGCTTGTCCGTTTTCTTCCAGTCGTATGCATTTGTGTGGGCATCGTCAATAACTGCCAGCCCTGAGTTCCAGAGCAGGCTGCCGAGCGCCCGGACTTTTTCCGCCTGATCGTTAAACTTGGGCTCTTCTTCCCGGAGCAGTGTCATATGCCCGGCGGGGAGGAGTATGGGGATTTGTTTGTCGATACCTACCGCCACATAGCGCTGGAAATATTCTTCTGTGGCAAAAACAGTGCCCATGTGCGTGTCCAGATGTGATATCTGTATCCCCATTTTTTCCGCCAGTGCGATCTGGGCGCGTACTTCCGCTTCAAACTCATCGGGAGTCGCATGCTCAGTGACCAGCCGCACATTGTCCCAGAGGTATCCGTCTTCATCAGCAAGCCCGGGGTAGGTATCAGTGCAGGAAACGGGGCGCCACCGGTAGTGATCCCACTCGCTGGTAAGGGTCAGATGAATACCGCAGCAGGTATCAGGATTCTTTTTGAGATAGTCCCTTATCTCGGTTACCCAGGGGCAGGGCATCATAAGGCTCCAGGAAGTGATCATGCCCTCTTCACGACCGCGAATGGAAGCCAGGTTGGCTTCATGGCAGAGACCGGCATCGTCATTATGAAAAATCACCACTTTGGCGCCTTTGGGAAAGCCCAGGCGCTCGGCATACGTTTGCGTGTCCTCAGCGTAGCTGTGGAAAGCAAGCACAATGAGAAGAAGGGAGGCAGCAAGAGCGATATTAAAAAAGCGCATCATTTCAGTTCTTTCCAGGGTTCGGCGGCAGTGAATAAACTGCCGGGCTATGATTGTGTTCCTGTATAACCCCTCCGCAGGGAATCCGGAAAGGGGCAAAGCATCAGGACGTCTTCTCTGTCACTTCAGTATAAAGAATTTCCGGGGCTGAATCCAAAGCCGTTTTTTCCATATGCGAAACAAGCAGCGTAATATTGTCCTGCTCCCGTTGTACTGTTCCTGTGCAGAGGCATACATTTCCCGGAATGGCAAGATGTCCCAGCCGTTGATAGGACTCTGAAAAAAGAACGGCTTCAAAAACGCCCCAGCCGTCTTCAAGACTCAGAAATTTCATGCACCCTTTTCCATCATGAAGGGAAAGGCGCCTCACAGCGATAATGGTTCCCAGCACACACACCGTTTTGCCTTCGTAGGCGGCAAGACAGCTGCTTGCAACGGGATTTCGTGTCCAGCAGACAGCGGCATGATATCGCAGAAGAGGTGTACGGAGAGGAAACCCGAGGCTGTTCCGCTCCTTATCGGTCTGTATCCGCTGGGTGTGATCCGGCATTTGGGAAAAGAACGGAATCGGTTCTGAAAAAAGGGCGGCGTCATCGCAAAGGCTTCTCTGCTGCAGGCTCCATATTTGTACAGGGCGGGGGAGGGGCTGATTCGTTTCCCGGGAAACCAGACTATCCAACGCTCCGGCATTGCATAAAAGATCCGCTTCTCCGCGGCCCGGTCTGACACGGCGTATGAAGTCGTCAATAGTTGTGAAAGTACCGTTCTCCTCTCTTTCCTGTGCCGTCGTCCGGGCGGTTTTTTCAGTAACCTGGGCTATCTGAATCAGGCCGATCCGGATGCCGTCGCCTTCCCGTTGATAGGAAAAACCGCTCCTGTTTACATCGGGAGGAAGCAGTTTCACGCCCTGCCGCCGTGCTTCATCAATATAAACGGGCGCAGGATAGAAGCCACCGCCATTGGCAAGAACGGCGCTGAAGTATTCCGCCGGGTAATGTGTTTTTAAGTAGGCACACTGATACGCCAGCTCCCCATAAGTGGCAGCGTGGGCTTTGCAGTAGGCATATGAAGCAAAATTGGCGATCAGCTCCCAGACAGCGGAGGCTTCTTCTTCCACAACGCCCCGTTGTGCCGCCCCTTCCAGAAAACGCTTCATCGACTTTCCCATTTCCCGGGGACTTCTTTTTTTGCTCATGGCACGCCGGAGTCCGTCAGCTTCTTCCAATGACATGCCGGCGACAGCGTGCGCGACTTTCAGAACATCTTCCTGATAGATCATAACGCCATGAGTGTCCCGGAGTGCCTCTTCCATAAAGGGATGAGGGCAGGACACTTTTTCCCGATTCAGCCTTCGGTCGATAAAATGCTGTTTCATTCCGCTTCCTGATGCGCCCGGGCGTACCAGTGCAATGCCCTGAATCAGCGCATTGCAGTCCTGAGCATTTAACTTGCGCAGCAGCCCGCGCATGGCAGGCGATTCTATCTGAAAACATCCGACGGTATCCCCGGTACGGAGAAAGCAGGCTGTTGCCGGGTCTGTATGGGGGATTTTTTCAATGTCAAAGTCCGGATCCCGATGTGCCCGTATATCCTGCACCGTGTCCCGGATCGCGCTGAGAGCGCGGTGCCCCAGAAGATCCATTTTAATCAGCCCCATCTGTTCAACAGCATCCTTGTCATACTGCGTGATCACCATGCCTTTCGGCGCCTGCTCCAGAGGCAGATAATGAGTCAGCGGTTCCGGGGTTACCACCATGCCTCCTGCATGGATGGAGATGTGGCGGGGAAGTCCCGCTATTTTTTCGCTGATCTTCAGGATGCTTTTCAGGGGCTCTTCCTCCGGGCGCAGATGACGGCATTCCGGAAGGGCGCTGATGATCAGAGAGAGATTTTCAGCACCATAATGAGGAAGAGTGCGGGTAAGTGCGGAAATCTCTTCTTCCTTATAGCCCATGACACGTGCCGTTTCTCTTACAGTGGAGCGTGCCTGAAAGGTATTGACTGTGCAGATCATGGCGACATGATCGCTGCCGTAGCGTTTGTAGACATAATCCAGCACCTGATCTCTGCCGCGCCAGCAAAGATCCAGATCAATGTCGGGACAGTCTTTGCGGGATCTGTTCAGGAAACGCTCAAAATAAAGATTGTAGCGAAGCGGGTCTACCCGGGTAATGCCCAGCGCATGGGCGACCAGGCTATTGGCAGCCGAACCTCTGCCAGTGGCGGGAATACCGTTTTCGCTGGCAAAGCGGACCAGATCTGCAACAATCAGGAAATAAGGAGCGAAACCCTGATCATGAATGACGCCCAGTTCATAATGGGCCCGGTCAAGCAGTGCAGGAGTCAGGGGATGGTAGCGACGGTTCAGACCTTCAAAAACCATTTTCCACAGAAGAGAAAAAGCACTTTCTCCCTCAGGAAGCGGAAATGTCGGGAAGAGCGGTTTGCCCAGAGAAAGATCCAGTGAACATTCCTCTTCCACTCGGGCAAGCATATGCAGTGTTTCAGGCCAGAGTCCGTAAAGACGTTCTATCTGCTCAGGAGAGCGGAACCAGGCTCCTGCCGGAGCAGTGGCATGAGGAGGCAAAGAGGCAAGCGCTGCATTTTCCCGGATGGCGCTGATGATCCGATGTGCATCATAATCTCCGGGATCCAGAAAATAAACCGGGAAAGTGGCGACGGAAGAAATCTTCTTTTCCTTTGCCTGCCCGATCAGTTTTTCCGCGGCGCATCGGGATGCCCGGGTGCCGTAATGCCGGATGCCCGCCAGCGGACGAAGCCCTTTCTTTGCCAGTTTTTCCAGAAGTTCCATTTCATCGCTGATCAGAAAAAGATCTTCATCTCCGAAAGAAAAGGTCCAGTCGCCCAGATTGTATTTATCCGCCTTACCGAGGTGAACAGCACTGATAATTTCGCAAAGGCGGCTGTATCCCTGGCGATTGCGCGCCAGAATAAGACAGCGTCCCAGTCGGGCCCCGGCAATGGCGTTGATGCCTGCATCCCGGGCAGCTGTATAAAAGGGCAGGAAACCGTAAAGCCCGTCCGTATCGGTCAGAACCAATGAACGCATGCCATACTCCACAGCCCGTGCAACCAGCTGCCGCGGCCGTGCAGTCCCTTCCATCATGGAATAAGCGCTATGTACTTCCAGAGGCATTGTCATAGTTTCAGTATACTGAAAAATATTTCAGTAATCAAGAAAAAAAGGAAAAAAGAATGCAATATCAGTATACTGACCCATGTAAGCAGGCATGGTGCCGCTTCAAACTGCGTATCAGGGAGACTGACGCGTGCATTTTAAAGTGATTGCCTGTGAAGTGCTGACCCGGGAAGTTTGCTGGTGTGTTGCCCGTTCCCCGCATACCGTGGACTTGGAATTCACAACGAAAGGGGAACATAACGTGCCTGCCCGCCTTCAGCAGCGGCTGCAGGAGCGGGTCTTCGCCCCCGCCCCGGAAGAGGTTGTCTATGATGCGGTGCTGCTGGTCTATGGACTGTGTGGCAACGCTGTCCGTGGCTTGAAAGCGCCTGCCGGCTGTCCGCTGGTTATCCCTCGTGCCCATGACTGCACCACGCTTTTCCTGGGTTCCCAAGAGGCATATCAGAAGCATTTCGGAGCAAATCCCAGTCAGATGTGGGCATCTGTAGGCTATTCGGAGCGGGGAAAATCCGTGCTTTCAGATATGGATATGCGCTTCTTTTTTCCCGACGGCATTTCCGTTGCCGAGGTGATTGAGCGATACGGAGAAGAGAATGCGCAGTATCTCCTGGACACGCTTACAAAATGCCCGGACTACGCAGACATACCTTTTTTGCATATGCCGGAGACGCATGTGCCGGAAATTGCTGAAAAGATCCGGCGCCATGTGGAAGGGACAGGCAAGGCGCTTCGCACGATTCAGGGGGACATCCGCCTGATTCAGGGGCTTTTATCCGGAAACTGGCCGGAAGAGGAATATCTGGTTGTTCCGCCCGGCAGCCGCATAGAGGGGGTCTATGACGGCTGCGAGATTGTACGTGCCATTGCTGAGGAAAAGTAAGGTCTTGTCCGCACGGCGAAGAGATTTTTTTCAGCTATTGCGCCCTGCCTTGTTCGTGCAACTCTGCCAGCTCCGCAATCATGTCCGGATCCAGTTTCGGGAAAAGCACGGAAGGACTTTGCAGCGGACTGCCTTCCGCCAGTACTGTACCCGCCCTGTTCCAGATATTTTCTCCGCCGTCCGGTCCTCCCGAAGGCAGTTCGATATTAAGAATTCCGGCAAGTTTTCCGGCGCCTTCAGGCATGAACGGCGCCATCAGGTGGCAGAGTCCGTGTACGACCTGACAGCAGACATAAAGCGTGGAAGCTGTGCGTGCCATGTCGCTTTTTCTGGTGACCCAGGGCTGTTTCTGGTCAAAATAGACATTGGCTTTTCTGCCAAGATCAATAAAGCGTTCCATTGCCTGCCTGAAGCGGAAATTTTCCAGTGCTTCCGCCACGGCATCGCGCTGCTGAATGATGGCATCCAGCATGGCAAGGTCTTCATCATCCAAAGTGCCCTGCGGAGGTACAGCCTGTTCAAAATTCTTGACAGCCATGGTAAGCGCCCGATGAACAAAATTGCCGACGACGTCGCACAGCTCGCCATTATAACGCGCCATGAATTCGTCCCAGTCGAAGTCTGAGTCTTTGGATTCCGGAGCGATAGCGCAGAGATAATACCGTAAGGCATCAGCAGAAAGATGATCCAGTGCCCACCGCACGCTGATCATATTCCCTTTTGATTTTGATCCCTTTTCAGATTTGCCGGTGCGCCGGTTGTAAATATTGAGATATTCATTGCCTACGACCTGATCTGCGGTTATATATCCTTCCTGTCCCATAAGCATGGCAGGAAAAATAACAGCGTGGAAGGGAACATTGTCCTTGCCGATGAAATGGATCATCCGGGTGCCCCGGTCTTTCCACCAGCATTTCCATGCGTCATCACCCAGTCCCTGATCAAGTCCCCACTGGCGCGTGTTCGTCACATAGCCGATCGGCGCATCAAACCAAACATAGATTCGCTTGTCGGCTGCGTCCGCATCGTCCACCGGAATGGGGATGCCCCAGTCAGTATCGCGGGTAATGCAGCGGGCACGGAGATCCTGAACCCAGCCGTAAGCGATACCGCGCACATTGGAACGCCATTCCGGGTGGCTGTCGAGCCACGCTTTCAATTGATCTGTAAAATCAGGAAGATCAAGAAACCAGTGTTTTGAATCTCTGAGCACCGGCGTGGAATCGTCACCGGGCACATTGGCGCGGGGTGACAGCAGTTCTTCCGCCGTATACTGGGCGCCGCACTGCTCGCATTCATCGCCGTTTGCATCGGTATAACCGCAGCGCGGACACTCTCCTTTTACATAACGGTCGGGAAGGAAACGCGCCAGTTTCGGGGAATACCACAGCTGTACAGTTTCGGTATGGATGTGCCCTGTTTCAGCCAGGCGCACAAAAAACTGCTGCGTGGTATCCACGTGCAGCGGCCAGGAGGTGCGCCCATAAATATCATAGGATATACCGAGGCGGGCAAAGGCGTCCTTGTTTGCTGAATGGTAGCGGTCAATCACTTCCTTTGCGGAGATATTTTCTTTCAGGGCGCTCAAAGTAATGGGCACGCCGTGTTCATCGGATCCGCCAATATAAAGGACCCGTTCGCCGCAAAGTCTTTTGAAGCGTACATAGATGTCGGCAGGAAGGTAGGCGCCTGCAATATGCCCCAGATGAATGTAGCCGTTGGCATAGGGGAGCGCGCTGGTCACCAGTGTGCGCTTGAATTGTGCAGAAGAACTTGTCATGGGAAACCCTTTTACTTCACATGAATAACAGCGACGTTAACAATGAATGCCATCCAGTATAACTTGCTTTGAATCTGCCGGCTTAACACGCGGAGCCCGCCGACAGGGAAACTGTATCAAAGCGTCTCTGTTGAAAAAACGTACTCAAAAAAACTTATTTACTGTCGTATACGTCCGGATTGGGATAGCGGTACTGTCCGGTATACAGATCAAAGAGCGTTTTGTAATAGCGCATGAAGCGCTCCGGCTGCTCATTATACTGAATTTCCGCCAGACAATAGCCGGAAAATCCGGAATCTTTCAGCAACGTAAAGAGCTCCTGCCAGGGATACTGGTACACGCCGATGTCGGTAATGTGCACCTGCCCGATCGCATGTTTAACCAGATCAAAATTGGATCTGATGCTTCCAGTGCTGTCTTCTTCGCCGCTGTTGGAATTCCAGCAGACAGTCGCATTTGGTTGAGCGGCATAGTCCAGCATCTTGCGGATATTTCCAAGATTCCGTGTCGCTTCCGTGCCATGCACTTCCATGCGCACTTCTATACCGAAATCAGCGGCTGCCTGTGCCACGTTCCCCCAGGCTTTTCCGATGCGTTCCAGCACCGTCTCCACCTCCTCGCCTTTCGGTATACCGTTGGGCCGCACTTTGATCGCCGGGGCACCCACATCTGCCGCCAGCTGCGCAAAGGCAATGGATTCCTTGATCTGCGCTTCCACTTCACGAGGATCGCTGGAATGATATTCGCAGGCGGTTCCTATACCGGCAATTTCAATGCCCGAATCCCGGAAGAGCGATTTGGTCCGGGCGCGCTCCCCGGTATTGAGGGAAATTTCAACGCCGTGGGCATGGGTCGTGCGAAGTTCCACTCCGGCGATGCCTGTTTTTTTACAAAGTGAAATGAGTTCTTCACAACTCATATCCTTGCCCATATTATAGGTAACCATGCCCAGTTTCATGGGAGACGTTGCGGAGGCAGAAGGTGTGGTCGCAGCAGCACTTGTGTGCAGGGAACCTAATGCGCTCAGCCCGGTGCCTGCGGCAAGCATGAAATTGCGTCGATTAACGGTATGGGACATTGCGGAAACTCCTCGGTCTGTTGAAGGGTTATACACCCGGGCGAAGCTGAGGGAAAAGAATCACATCGCGTATGGACGGCGAATTGGTCACGATCATCGCCATGCGGTCTATCCCTATTCCCAGTCCGGCGGCAGGGGGCATGCCCACTTCCAGTGCAGTCAGAAAATCTTCATCCAGATACTGCGCTTCATCGTCTCCGGCTTCCCGCAGAGCAACCTGTGCCTCGAAGCGCTGCCGTTGATCAATAGGATCGTTCAGTTCGGAAAAGGCATTGCCCACTTCCAGACAGGCGATAAAAGGCTGGAAGCGTTCTGTCAGCTCAGGATTGCCCCGTTTCCTTTTTGCAAGCGGTGAGAGCTCCCAGGGATAATCGTAGAGAAAAGTAGGTTGTACCAGATTGGGCTGAACTTTTTCGGACATCACTTCATCTACAATTTTACCGTAGCCCATATCCGGGGTAATTTCGACACCAATGCTTTTTGCAAGCCTGGCGGCGGTGTCCCGGTCTTTTGTACTTTCCAGATCAATGCCCGCATACTGACGGATCGCATCAAAAAGCGTAAGTCTTTTCCAGGGACGTCCGATCTCGATTTCCTGCCCCTGATAGACAAAGCTCCGGCTGCCCACAATGGCTTCCATCATATGAGTCAGCATGTCTTCCGTTTCGTCCATGAGTCCCATATAGTCCTGATAAGCTTCGTACATTTCCATGGTGGTAAATTCAGGATTGTGTCGCCCGTCCACGCCTTCGTTACGGAAGCAGCGGTTGATTTCGAAGACCTTTTCAAAGCCGCCGACGAGAAGTTTCTTCAGATAGAGTTCCGGAGCGACCCGGAGATAAAACTGGGAGTCATATGTATTGTGATGCGTAATAAAAGGCCGTGCCGTGGCTCCGCCGGGGATAGGATGGAGCATAGGCGTTTCCACTTCCAGAAAACCGTGGCTGCGCAGCCAGGATCGCATTACTTCGATCATTTCAATACGCTTGCGGAAAACGGTCATCACTTCGGGGTTGGCGACGAGATCCAGAAAACGATGGCGGTAGCGGATTTCCACATCCGCAAGGCCGTGATATTTTTCGGCGGAGGGTCTCAGTGATTTCGCCAGAATTTCATAGACTTCGGCAAAGAGTGTGATTTCACCGCGGCGGGTTTTCTTCACAGAGCCGGAGACGCCAATGAAGTCACCAATATCAAGATCCTTGGTTTCTTCGTATGCGACTTCGCCTACCTGTTTTTCTCCGAGAAAAACCTGAATCCGTCCGCTTTCATCGCGGATGTCCATAAAAGTACTCTTGCCCTGAACCCGGCGCGCAACAATACGCCCGGCAAGCCGCGCAGGGAAAGCAGGCGGTTCATTTTCATCCGCTTCTTTTTCCATTGATTCGAGCAGATTTCGTGCGTCACCGATGGAATGCGTTCGGTCAAAAACATATTTATAGGGTTCATCGCCCCGTTGTCGGATACGGTCAAGTTTTGCCAGACGATGGCGCCGCAGTTCCTGTTCGCCTCCTTTTTCGGCAGATTCCGGATTGTCACCAGTGTGCAGATCTTGTTCTGTCATTTTGTTCTGTTCCATTTGAGTTGATTGGCTGCAGGGGCTATGGGTAATGATTGCGCTCTTACACTGTTTTGTTTTTGCTTTTACGCTCAAGATTCCATTTCAGATAAGCCGCAATAAAGGGGTCAAGATCACCGTCCAGCACACGGGTGGTATTTCCTGTTTCCATGGACGTTCGGTGGTCTTTAATCATCTGGTAGGGATGCAGGACATAACTGCGAATCTGGCTTCCCCAGGCGACATCCTGCTGTGTCTCTCTCTGGGCGTTCAGTTCCGCTTCCTGCTTTTTTAATTCCATATCATACAGTTTCGCTTTCAGCATGCCCAGAGCCGTGGCACGGTTCCGGTGCTGGGAGCGTTCAATCTGGCAGGCAACAATAATGCCTGAAGGAATATGGGTCAGCCGGACGGCGCTGCTGGTCTTGTTGACTTTTTGTCCGCCTGCGCCGGAAGAACGGTATACATCCATCTTGATGTCTTCTTCCCGGATTTCTATTTCAATGGTATCGTCCACCTCAGCCAGAACTTCCACGGCAGAAAAGGAAGTGTGCCGCCGTGCATTGGCATCAAAGGGGGAGATGCGCACCAGCCGATGTACTCCTTCCTCGGATTTGAGCAGTCCGTACGCATAGGGCCCCGTCACTTTAATGGTGGCACTTTTCAGTCCGGCCTCGTCTCCGGGCTGGTGGTCGAGCACCTCGACTTCAAGATCGCGCTGTTCGCAGAAACGGGTAATCATGCGATAGAGCATATCAGCCCAGTCGCAGGACTCTGTGCCGCCGGCGCCGGGATGTATACTCACGATAGCGGCATTATCATCGCGGGGATCCGTGAAAAGACTGTTCAGTTCCAGACGATCCAGTTTCTGTTGCAGCGTTTCGATCTGTCCGAGAATCTCAGGACGCATGGACGCATCTTCTTCTTCTTCCGCCAGACTGATCAGCACCTGCGCATCTTCAATTTCCCGTTGCAGTTCATCGGGCGCATTGATAATGGTTTTTAATGCCTTCAGACGCTTGACTTGCTTTTGCGCTTCTTCCTGATCATTCCAGAAGTCCGGGGCTGCCATTTTCTCTTCAATCGCAGCAATGGCTGCGCGAACATCTGCCGCATTGAGGCAGCGGGTCAGTTCCGACAGGCGCTTGGCATGGTCTGTCATAATTTCAAGTTCTGCTTCGTACATAAAAGGAAATTCCTTAAAAAACAGTTAATTGCCCACTATGAGCAGCAGGCAGTAAAGGGCGGGTCCACCGAAAAGAAACGCATCGCAGCGATCCAGAGCACCGCCATGTCCGGGAAAGAGCCGGCCCGAGTCCTTTACGCCGGCACTCCGTTTCAGGGCAGATTCCACCAAATCACCGATCTGTCCGACGGAGGACAGA
Source organism: Candidatus Hydrogenedentes bacterium ADurb.Bin170 (assembly GCA_002070275.1). Lineage (GTDB taxonomy): Bacteria > Hydrogenedentota > Hydrogenedentia > Hydrogenedentales > CAITNO01 > JAAYJV01. The sequence goes on along the minus strand of MWCY01000008.1, from coordinate 60,294 downwards.
CAAATCCCGGCAGAAAGATAGAGCAGGGGCGACCAGCCGGGCAGGCCTTCAAGATGCCAGATCTGTTGTATGGCATATGCCATAAGTCCGACAAGTGCGCCGCCCGCAAGTCCTGCGATGCTGCCTTCAACAGTTTTGTTGGGGCTTATGGCAGGGCAGAGTTTGTGTTTTCCCAGCATTTTCCCGAAAGCAAAGGCAAAAGTGTCGGAGAGCCCGATCGCAACGAGCAGGAAAGTAATCAGTCCCGGTCCGCTTTGCGGAATGCGATGCAGTTCGATAAAAAAACAGGGGAGGCCTCCAATATAGAAAAGCCCCGCAATGGCATATGCAAGCCGCTCGAGGGGTGCTTCTTTCTGCAGCAGATATTCGACAACCAGAAAGAACAGAAGTACATGGAGCGCAGTAAAGAAGATCGGCCCCGGCGCTTTTTCAGCGAAAAGAATCAGCGGCAGAAGCGGTGCCAGCAGCAATATGCGCAACGGCGTTATTTCAGGCTGCCGTGCTGCAATGAGTTCTTTCAGTTCCCGGGCGCCCATGAAAGAGAGAAATACAACGATCAGCGCAAAGACCGGGCTCAGAGCAGGAATCAGCATGACCGCCAGCAGAAGGGGAATCAGCGGCAATGCTGTAAAGAGGCGTAAAGCCAGATTGTTTTTAGGGACAATGCTCAAGGTCTTCCTCCGAACCGGCGCAGTCGTGTCTGATACTCCTGTATGGCCTTAAAAAATTCCTCTTTTGAAAAATCGGGCCAGAACGTGGGCGTAACTACAATTTCTGAATAGGAGATCTGCCAGAGCATGAAATTGCTGATGCGGTACTCTCCGCTTGTGCGGATCAGCAGATCCACTTCATTATGCATAGGCAGATACAGATGCTCGGCAAAAAGGTCTTCGGTGATTTCCTCCGGAGAAAGTTCGCCTTGCCGCACTTTTTCAGCAAGCCGCCGGGCAGCACGCACTATTTCGCGTCGTCCGCCGTAATTAAATCCTACACAGACATCCATGCCGTAATTGTTTCGGGTGAGATCCAGTCCTTTTTGAATATCGTTCACTGTTTTAGCGGGCAGTCCGTCGTTTTCGCCCATGTGCAGCAGGCGGACGTTTGTTTTGTGAAGCTGCCCGGAATACTGCTTCAGATAGCGACCCATTAGCTGAAACAGAGAATCGATCTCCTGCTTCGAGCGACGCCAGTTTTCTGTGCTGAATGCATAAAGCGTCAGGACACGCACACCGAGTTCCTGACAGGCTTCGGTGATGACCTTTACGTTTCTTGCCCCTGCTTCGTGCCCTTCGAGGCGGGACTTGCCCCTGCCTTCCGCCCAGCGTCCGTTGCCGTCCATGATAATGGCAACGTGACCGGGAATTTTTTCTTTATCCAGGAGCGCAGCGATCTGTTGTGCCGTATCCATGTCGATTTACTTCCGGTGCCACAATGGCATGATGCCCTTGCACTGATAAAAAAAAGCGACAACCCTGGACGGCTTGCCGCTACAAAAAACAGGCTGATGCACGGCGGTGCCTCTCCGCCGATGTCACACTTCCATAATGTCCGCTTCTTTGGCTTTCAGCACATCATCAATTTCGCGGATATGCTCATCTGTCCATTTTTGAACGTCGTCCGAAAGGCGATGGGCGTTGTCTTCAGGCACAACGCCGTCTTTCTGGAACTGCTTGATTATGTCGTTTGCCTGGCGCCGGATATTGCGGACAGCAACTTTTGCCTCTTCTGCATACTGGCTGGCAAGTTTCACCAGATCCCGGCGTCGCTCTTCGGTAAGCGGTGGAATGGGTATGCGAATTAAACGGCCGTCGTTGGTGGGATTGATATTCAACGCAGAGGCGCGCAGCGTTTTTTCAATCAGCGGGATCTGGGTTTTATCCCATAAATCAACGGCAATGGTGTGCGCATCGGGCACGGTTACCGTACCCAGTTGATTGAGTTTCATTTTGGAGCCGTATACTTCAAAATCGAGATTGTCAAGAATGGCGGCATTTGCCCGGCCTGTGCGAATACTTCCCAGCTCCTGCCTGAAGGATTCAACACTTTTTTTCATCCGGTCTTTCGTATCTTTCATGGCTTGCGTGTGAGGCATGGTTACTCTCCTTTCACCAGCGTGCCGACGGTGTCGCCGAGCACTGCTTTCAAAAGATTTCCTGACTGCGTAAGATTGAAGACAAGCACCGGAAGATTGTTTTCCCGGCACAACGAAATTGCGGTTGCATCCATGACTTTTAACTGTTGTGACAGCACATCGTCAAAAGACAGCCTATCATATTTTACAGCGCCGGAATCTTTTTCGGGATCGGTGGAATATATGCCGTCGACCCGGGTCGCTTTCATCAGCACTTCGGCACCGATTTCGTTGGCGCGTAATGCGGCAGCTGTGTCCGTGGTGAAAAAGGGGTTGCCTGTTCCGGCAGCGAAAATAACCACGCGTCCTTTCTCAAGATGCCGGATCGCACGGCGGCGAATATACCGCTCGGCGATGGGCGGCATTTCAATGGCACTCATCACACGGGTAAGAATGCCCCGTTCTTCCAGTGACCCCTGCAGGGCAAGAGAGTTGATGACGGTGGCGAGCATACCCATATAGTCGCCTGTGGGGCGGTCGAGGCCTGAGCGCTCTGTCTGAGCACCCCGGAAAATATTACCGCCGCCGACGACCAGTCCGATCTCAACACCCAAACGGGCAATTTCCGCCACCTCATCACAGAACCTGCCTACCGTGGAGAAATCAATGCCACCGCTGCGGTCAGGACCTTCAAGTGCCTGACCGCTCAGCTTCAGCATGATTCGTTTAAATAGCGGTGATGCCATTGAGGGAGAACCCTGTGGTTATTTTTCGACTTTTGCAAGTTCGGCAGCCACTTCAGCAGCAAGGTCAACCTTTTCTTTTTCGATGCCTTCGCCCAGTTGGAAGCGGACGAAGCGACGGATCACGATTTTTTCTCCACATTTGGAAGTCAGATCGGCGATCAGATCTTTGATGCTCTTTTTGTCATCTTTTACGAAAGGCTGTTCCAGAAGGCACACTTCACTGTACCACTTTTTCACCTTGCCTTCGGCAATTTTTTCGCACATGGCTTCCGGTTTTCCGGTAGCAAGCGCCTGATTCACATAAACCTCTTTTTCCGCGGCAAGGGCGGCGGCGGGAATTTCATCCGGGCTGATATAGGTCGGTGAAGCGGAGCAGATCTGCAGGCAGATATCGCGGACAAAAGCCTGAAAAGCATCGCCCCGTGCCACAAAATCGGTTTCACTGTTGACTTCAACAAGCACGCCGATTTTACCGCCCATATGAATGTAAGAAGCGACGGCACCTTCGGCGGCGACTTTACTTGCCCGTTTGGCGGCCTTTGCCATTCCTTTCTCACGCAGGTATTTGATGGCTTCTTCAAAATTGCCGTTCTTTTCTTCCAGCGCACGTTTGCAGTCCATCATACCGGCACCGGTTGCGTCTCTGAGTTCTTTCACAGTTGCTGCTGAGATTGTCATGGGATTTTATCTCCTTTATATTTTTTTGTTGGATCAGTGACAGTGACCAAAAGCCGAGGTGTGATTACGCCTCTTCCTCTTCCGCATCGATGTCGTACTGGGCGTCGTAGGCATCGTCAGGGCTCACGTCCGCATCCTTTTCCTGACTTTCTTCCTCTGCCAGGTCACTGCCTTCGTTGCTGGCAAGCGCTGCAGCTGCTTCTTCCTCTTCCAGTTTTTCGCGGCGCATCTTGCCTTCAATTACTGCATCGGCAACCAACTTCGTATAGAGATCGATAGCGCGGATGGCATCATCATTTCCGGGGATAGGCAGATCGACATCGTCCGGATCGCAGTTGGTATCAATGATGGAAATGCAGGGGATACCCAGGCGGCGTGCTTCTTTAATAGCGATGCTTTCACGGTCGGCATCGATAACGAAAACAACCTGGGGCAGACCGGGCATGGTCTGAATACCCTGCAGGTTCTTTTCGAGTTTCATGCGCTCTTTGCGCATCGCAGCCGCTTCTTTTTTATTGAATTTGTCAATCGTGCCGTCCCGCTCCATTTCCTGCAGGCCGTTCAGTCTGGCGATACTCTGGCGCACGGTCTGGTAGTTCGTGAGTGTGCCGCCGAGCCAGCGGGTGTTGACGAAGTACATGCCACAGCGTTCAGATTCGCGGGCGATGGCATCCTGTGCCTGACGTTTGGTGCCGACAAAAAGCACGTGCCCGCCTTTGGTAACAATATCACGTACCAGCGCGTAGGTCAGATAGAGCTGACGCAGGGTGTGCTTCAGGTCGATAATGTAAATGCCGTTACGTTCACCGTAGATGTAACGTTTCATTTTGGGATTCCAGCGGCGGGTCTGATGTCCGAAATGAATCCCTGCTTCCAGCAGTTCTCGCATTGTTACGAGTGCCATAAAAAAATCTCCAGTCGGGTTGTGCCTCGGAGCGCCACGTGCATCCGGATCCATACCGGACACCCGAGTGAGTTTTCTTCCAGTGTGTGTTGGAAAAATAGCGCCCCTGTGAAATTAAGTAGCAGGATAATAGCATTTTCAGGGACGGCACTGCAATTTTATTTGCAGACTACGCCCGAAAATGAGGCGAGATAGAGCAGAAAAAAGCCGGAAAAAGGCGTTACCAGTCGTAGGGGCCCTGGGTGTTTTCTTCCTTGGTGACCATCATGGCGCCCACGGCCTGCAGGATTTTGGCAAGCATGGTGATGAGCTGCCCTGCGTCCATTTGTGCTGTGGCGGGGGGGCGGCTGACCAGTCTCAGGTGTTTCATGGGGGTATCCTTTTCAAAATGTATGGCTTTTTGACCGATTGAGAACCGCACAGAAGAAAAACGCCTGAATACTGATAAAAGTATACAGGGCAAGCCTCTTTTCCCTTGCATAAAAGCATTCTGTTACTTTCCGGGTGTGCCAGTTTACACGGGATCGGCACCCGGACTGCCATGCAGGGGAAAGCGGCCTGTTTTACTGCTGAAAATGCATTTAAAAATTTGACAGAAAATCACTTCTAAGGTATAGTTTATGTAATAATACTCCAAGTGTGCAGAGAAAAGCACACAGCCGGTACGGTTTTGAGAAAAAACCGGTGAAAAGTACTCCGGGAAAGCACTAAGAGGAGAAAGTTATGCACCGAATTTCTGTGGCACTGCTGATCGGCATGCTGTTTCTGCCGTTAGGAGCACTGGGGCAGTCCGATCCATGCACCCTGATGGATCTGACGGTTCAAACGCCGATTACCCTGCAGGAGCTGCCGTCTCTTTTGGTGGAGACGCTCGCCCTGCCTTATGGTGTGTCAGACCTGAGTTCTCCGCAGATGAAAGTCAATATCTGGCTGAAGGTGCTGCACCGCAACCAGAAGGCAAATGGGGAAAAACTGGAAATCTTCTTTAATAAATTGCCCGTGCTGACACTTCCTGCAAATGGCTGGCCGACCATTTGGACTGATGAAGGATGGCACCTTCTGCCTGTCAATGTTTCTGTTGGTGAGCCGATTGCCGGAGCGATCGAAATTAAAAGCTATACCCGTACAGATGTGCCCGACAGAAAGCCGACGACTATTCTTATAGGAGCAGTGCAGCTGGCAGGGACAGAATTAACTGGGGGTCCCGACCAGGCTGATACCCTGAAAAAAGCCGTTTATCAGAGTGAACTCACGCAGTCCGGCCTCACGATACCGGGTGCCTATAAAATTACTGCCGACGGTATCGCTGGAGAAGCGCAGCGGTATACGGCTCGTTTGGGCGGTATTGGGGCTCCGCGTCTGTCGGCTTCCGTTCGCTTTAATGCCGGTGTCGGTGCCGAAGGCGAGGGCGAAGGCGAGGGCGAAGGTGAAGGTGAAGGAGAGGGAGAGGGCGAGGGCGAGGGCGAGGGCGAAACCGGCGGGCCGGTGAATGCATTTATCCAGTTGCGTTACGGGGATGAACCGTTGAATGGCGAACTGCAGGTCACCGGGTTCCCGTCACCCTACATCTTAGGTACGAATGCCTTCAACGTGGGCGGGGCGTGTGTGCGTGTTTTTGACTACATCCCTGACCATATGATATTGATGCCGTTTCTTCCCAAAGTGCGGGTTTCCGTTGACCCCTCCTTCTCCAGTGCTTTCTGGATGGTGGATGACTTTTGTCTGACTTATCTGTCGCCTGCACTGGAAATGGCTGATCCGGAGTGGATTGGTACGCTGAACCTGATTCCTAACGGCGATTTTGAGGCGGGTTCCTACCCCTATGTTGTTGAATCCCTTTCAGGAAGCATCACCTGTCCCACGGCACATGACATTATTAAAAGGGTGAGTGATGCCTGCCATGGCAACGGAGCGGCCGTTTTTCGTTTTCGCATAGCGGATGCTCAGATCGCATCCTGTGATGTGGAACGGCTGGCAGGAAAAAGCACCAACGCCACTCTGGTGATCACCGGACTCAATCTGTCATCCATAACCTTTGTTGCTCTTGTTCCAGAGACCTATGCCGGGAGGCCTTTCGCAGAAGGCAATTATATACAGTTGAGCCCGGCAGGAGCCCCTTCTTTTGTCGGTGACATGGAAGAGATCCGTTTTCCTTTCCACTTCGGCCAGCCTTTTAATGCTGCTTCCAATGGCAATGTAATCTGCACCGACGGTTTGGCGTCCTTTGAGGTCGCCATCAACGGTGAGTTGAAGCCGGGCTTGCTCGATGCCTGTACCACGTTGATCGATACCGTTCCCCCGGCACTGGTAATTGACACGCCGGGCGGTGTGGCTAATGCCTGTGCTGGCTCGCCCTCCATCTGTGGCGTGAACCGTGTGTTTCCCGATGCGAACTGGCTGATGCCTGCAGGATGGGTACCGGGACAGATTGATCCTGACGTTACACCCAAAAATGCAGCCTCTTTTGCTGTCTCTGATATGCATGTTTATGTCAACCCGGGCTCCAGACAGGACGTCCCCTATTCTTCGGCCGATGCTCTTTCATACGACTTTCTGGAGATGCTGGTAAAGGCGCGCTTTGTCGATGTGCCTCCCTCACAGGGCGGAACAAGTTTTCCTGTAACCCTTTCAGGATTTTCTGCAGCCGCCGCCACACCGGCAACGCCTTATGTTTTCCCGGAAGGGCGTCCCGGTACCGCCCAGTGGAATGGCACCGGAGTTCCTGCCACTACTGTAGACAGCTACACCCAGACGCTTGTCTCTCCCGCAGATATGACGGTGGCCTGGCGTGTGAGGATGCAGCGGGGCAGCAACGCCGATGACTGGCAGACCGCATTTAAACTTCTGGCGTCAGACCGTGCAGGCAACCAGCCTGACACAGCCAGCCAGAATAATATTGTTGTGCATTGGCTCTACAGAACAGCAGCCCGGTTTTCTGACAAGATGCAGGTACGTTCGGATCCGCCTTCAGCGGCGTGGCAACTTGTAGGGCCGAAAATGCCTGAGGCTGCACCGGCGTGCCGCCAGCTGGCACGCTTCCGCATCTATCGTGTGGAAGATAATGGCACTCTGACGCCTTTGGGTCAATCCGAGTGGCTTGGTGACCCGCTGCAGGGTTCCACCCTGCTCGGAGGAACCGCTTTTCAGGCAATTCTTCGGAACAACATAGGCGTACCGCTGTGTCTGGATATCATCGGGGCGGATGAAAGCGGCAACGTGCAGTATGTGCCCGCCAATTACAGCTCTGCAGGGCTGACGGTAGCGCATCTGTCCGCTGCCGGTATTGACTATGTTTTGTGGGTGCATGGCGTTGAGAATGTGGCAATTAACACGGATATTCATGTAAAGCTGTTTACTGAATCCGGTCTTAAAGAACTGAACGAACTGGAATTGACAGGTACGCTCGAGAAAAAAAATTCTTTCGGTTATGCGACCCGAGTGCCGCTTCCTCCTTTTGATCGGGCGTGCGAAGAGCGCATCAATGCGGATGTGCGCTTCCGTGTGATCGTGCCGACTTCCGGTCTCTCTTCGGTGGATCCGGACAATATACGGATCTTCTGGAAGTTTTACCGCGATGGCGCTCTGGTGGCTTCAGGACTGGCTCAAGACAACTGGGCTGAGTCCGCCCGTCCGTTTAACCTTCTTGTCGATTTGCTCCGGCACGATGCCGTTATTGTGCAAAATACAGAGGAAATGAATACACCTCCTGCAAATCTGTCGAATGCCTGGGCATGCATGCTTCCGCGCGACCGTTTTTTAGCGCGCCGTCCGGATGCCTGTATGTACTACAACCAACTCTTCACACGCCTGGGTGACGAAGGCAATCCGCCGTTGAAAGAAAATATCAATGCTGATTCAAATCGCCGCAATGAGATTTTCTATACGCTGACTGCACAGACCGTATACAAAGACGCATCGGGATATCTGTTTATGGATGGCACACCGGCCCGTGCCAGTTTCTCCATTTATGCCAGTGAAGCAGAGAGCATGAAACTCCAGGATACTCCGGTACGCGAATTCAGCCGATAAGAGCAGGCTTTTATCCTGATGTGGCGTCCCTGAAAATACTTAAGCAATAAGGAGCAGCAACAGAGAATGTTGTATAAAAAAAATCACTTTGCTTTTGTCTCGTGTGCTATCGCTCTGCTTATTTTTAGCATAGCCATCATCGACAACCATGCATCTGCTCAAGTAAGCGCCATTCCCTGGCAGGATGGCTGGTCTGCCAATGGACCGGTTCATGCCATAGAGCCCTCTTCGGATGCCGTATATATCGGCGGAGCCTTCACGTACGTGGGGCAGCAGACGGGGAATCTGGTGCGCCTCGACGGAACGACTCATCTTTTTGACAGGTTTTTTCCCAAAGTGCAGGGTATTGTTTATGCCGCTGTACCTGATGGAAAGGGCGGATGGTATTTCGGAGGCGCTTTTTCCGTAGCGGGCGGTGAGCGCCACGCCGGGCTTGCCCACATGGATGCAGACGGTATCCTCTATACCGACCCGTTGCCCGGGGTCAATGTCCAGGGCGGAGAGGCTATTTATGCACTTGCACTGTCAGCAGACGGGCAGATGCTTTTTATTGGAGGCAAATTTGAAGCTATCGGAGGCGTGAACCGAAGAAATCTTGCAGCTTTAAATACCGCAACCGGTGCCGTGCATGTCTGGCAGCCCGATCCGGACGGCTTTGTCCGGGTCTTTGCCCAGTCGCACGACAAGAAACTGCTGTATGTGGGCGGTAACTTTGAAGCGTCAAAGTTGGAAAGAAATCAGCCATATCTTTTTTCTGTGCATGCAGATCCTGCATCGGCAAATTTTGGTGCGCTGACCACCTGGGATCCGGAAGCGGACGGTGCTGTAGAAACACTCTTTTATACAAAAGCGATAGACGGAGAGTTTGAAGAGCCGGAAGATCCTGACAACGCCGAGGATCAGTATGTTCTTTATGTCGGCGGGTGGTTTTCCACGCTCGGCAACAGCCACAAGAGTTTTCTGGGAGCGGTCGATGCCGACACCGCTGTCGCGCGCAATTGGAATCCAGCTCCGGACAACCCTGTTTTTGCTCTTGCCGTTGACGACAAAACGGTTTATGCCGGAGGGTCTTTTAACCGTATTGGTTTCAGGAAATGTTCTTTTCTCGGAGCGGTGGATCGTGTTTCCGGACAGGTTCCGGACAGCTGGCTCCTGCGGGAAGATACTGAAAAACTTAATGGATGGGTGACCGCTCTTGCTTTGTCAACCACTCCGGATCTGCTTTATGCAGGGGGGCATTTTACCCGTATCGGATCCAAAGTCCGTGCACGTCTGGCAAAAATAAACTGTGATTCGGAATCGAGTACTTACGGAGCACCGACCGGATGGGATCCCGGTGCGGGCGATATAACTTATGTGCTCTCTCCGTATGTGGATCCGGTTGCCGGGGAAGAAAAGGTGCTGGTGGCAGGCAAAGCGACCGAGGTCAATGGAAAGATTCGCCACCGCCTTGCCGCCTTTGATAAAGGTGCAACGCCTGGGCCGGACTATGTTCTGAATGATTGGAATCCTCATGCCAACAATCCGGTTTACGCACTGGCTGTCTCTGAAGGAGATGCGGTTGTTTATGCCGGAGGCATATTTACTTCCATGGGTGATACAGGCAATCCGGAGGTGTATGCCCAGGAGCGGAAACGGCTGGCTGCCATTCACGGCGACCGTGGGACCAATTACGGAAAACTCATCGATGCGTGGACGCCTGAAGCAGATCGCACAGTATATGCCCTTTCGTATACAGATGCATTGGCTTTATCGCCGAAGCTGCTGTATATGGGCGGGGCTTTTACGAAAATAGACGAACAGGTGCGTCCGGGTCTGGCGGCAGTTAACGCCTCTGCAGGCGATGCGGACTATGGCAGTCTAATCAACTGGCAGCCGGGTCTGCCCGCCGTATACTATGCGCTGGCTTTGTCGGACGACAATGATTTCATATTTGCAGGCGGTGAAGAGGCGGATTATGACGGGCTGGTCGCCTGTATCAATACGGGCGGATCTCCCGTATGGACACTCGAGGCGGATCTGGCGGTACGTAGCCTGGCTTCTGCACCAGGTGATGTTCTGTATGCAGGCGGTTTTTTCAATGAAATTAAAAATGCATCCAATGTGCATACTTGTATGCATCTGGCGCGCATAGATGATTCCGTTGCGAACGGCATCGTCAGAACTGACTGGACGCCGGGAGTTAACGGCCCCGTCTATTCATTGCTGCCGGCTTTTCACGGGGTTTATCTTGCCGCCGGCGGTAACTTTTCTCACAGCGTCCCGCAAGCACAGGAAGAGGCGTTGCTGCTGGGTAATTTGGCTGTGATTCAGTCAGACCCGGTGCTTCCCGAGTTCGGACAGTTCTTTTCCCTCCTTCCCAAAGCGGATCAGCCTGTGTATGTACTGACCCATGACAGCATAAAGCCCTTCTTATTTGCCGGCGGTGCTTTCAGTTCCATGAGTGTGGACGGCATGCATTATTATCTCGCCAACGCACTGGCGATTTTTCTTATGAATGATGTCACGCCGCCGGTAATTACACTCAAAGGAGATGCGGCGCTTACGCTGGAATGCGGCACCGTCTATACAGAGCTCGGAGCGACGGCTCTGGATGATTGGGACGGCAATATCAGCTATGCGCTCATTATCGACGCCACCGCAGTCGACACATCCGTGCCAGGCGATTATAAAGTTATTTATTCCGTACAGGACAGTGCCGGCAATGCATCAACTGAAGAACGTGATGTAAAAGTGCAGGATACCATCGCACCGGAAATAACACTTCTGGGAGATGCGGAAATCAGGCTTCAGTGCAATGCGGATACTTTTGTCGATCCGGGCGCAGTCGTGGTTGACAGCTGCGATGGCGTAATTCCTTATGTTGTGAACGGAAATCTGGATCTTTCCCAGCCCGGCGTTTACCAGTTGTTCTATGAAGCAGTGTCCGGTGACACGGCAGGAAATACGGTGGGACCTCTCACCCGAACTGTTATTGTCGAGGATACATACCCGCCTGTGTTTGAAATGACGGAACTTCCTGTTATCAACATTGAAACGGGACAGACCTTTACAGATCAGATCCCATTTGCTTTTGACCAGTGCCGGGGTGTTGTTCCCGTAACCAGTGATGCCGCTGCGGTTGTTCGGGCAGATCAACCCGGTGTCTATACAGTGACCTATACAGCCTCGGATGGACAGAATACAGCGACAATTACAAGAACTGTTTATGTGACTGCTTTGGACAAACCCCATGTGGGCGCTGTCACTGTTCCCTCGACATCCAGTATTCTGGTTGTTTTCAGCCGTCCTATGAGCAGTCAGGCATTGATGCCTGCTTATTATACCCTCAGCGGTCCCGGTCGTGGCTCTTTCGGTGCCCACCCGGATCGTGTGCTGAAGGATCCGTCAGAGCCCGGTGCGTATATTCTGGAATGGAACAGCCCGGCGGAAATGCTCGATGGCGGCTCGCTGATTCTGACAGTGAACCCGCTCATGACCGATGCCGACGGCAATCTTCTGGATGAGCCGAAATTTGGATCCGCTGTGGGGAAAGGGCTTCCTCCGACCATTACTGTGCTGGGGAACAATCCTGAAACCATAGAATGCGGTGTTGCGTACAGCGATGCCGGGGCAACGGCGTTTGATGTTCCCGCCGGTACCATACAAGTGACTGTTACGGGACTGGACGCTCTGGTAGGGGCGCCGACCGGTACCTATGAGGTCGTATATCAGGCGACGGATCCGGCAGGCAACACAAGCATTGAGAAACGGCAGATTGTCGTGGAAGATACAGAAGCCCCGACGCTCACACTTGTCGGTGATGCCGAAATGACGATCAATTGCGGTACTGCTTTTGCTGATCCCGGCGCAACGGCGGAAGATGACTGCGAAGGGACGCTGACATCGCAGGTGACTGTCTCGTATTTTTATGAAAACGGCAATCCTGTGGATACCCTGAATGGAGCTGCCCCGGGAATATACCGCGCACACTATAATGTCAGCGACAGCGCAGCCAATAAGGCTCAGGCGGTGGAGCGGAAAATTGTGGTGAAGAGCGCCTTCTACCTGTATATAGGCTCTGTTTTCACCGAACCGCCCGTTTTCCAGAACGGCTTCCAGGTCTGGGAGTGCTCCAGAGATTTTATTGAGCCTGTTGATTTTCAGGCAAGCGATCTGTGTACCGGTGATCTCGGCAGGCCCAATTCCGGATTGCAGCCGGGAGAGGCTGGGGTCAAAGCCTTTGCCTGGGCGCTGGATGCTGCAAAACAGCCCGTTGTGCAGAATGGCATTCCTCTTGTCTATTCTGCCGACGCTTACATCAGACATCCCGGAGACTATCTCCTTTTCTATGTTGCTTACGATGCGCACGGAGACAGTTATCCCACCTTGAACGCACTGGGTGCTCCGACGCTTCCGTCGCCTCTTTATCTGGATGCACAGCTGGAAGTACTGGCAATTGACTACGGAAGGCTTGTGCGTATTGTAGACAGTGTTGCGCCTCAAATTTCTCTTGGTAGTACAGATCCTATGGTTCTGGAATGCGGGACACTTTTCCAGGATTCTGTCTACGCCTTTGACGATTGCAATGGAGACATAAGCAGCCTTGTCACCGCTTCAGGCACTGTAAACATATCGGTGCCGGGCTCCTATACGATTGCGTACACAGTGACCGACAGCAGCGGCAATGCAGCCGTGCCCGTGTGGCGTACCGTCTCGGTAGTGGATACCGCACCTCCGGAGATACTGCTCAATGGGCCCGCCACACTGCAGGTGGATTGCGGAAGCTCTTTCAGCAGCCCCGTTACTGCGATAGATGCCTGTGACGGCGATTTGACGGCGGCTCTGACGGTCACCGGTACTGTAAACACGAACATTCCTGGAACCTATACGCTCGGTTATACAGTCGCCGACAGCAGCGGCAATGCTGCCGTGCCGACATATCTGACTGTCATTGTTTCGGATATGACGCCGCCGGTGCTTTCTGTTAACGGACCGGACTCTATCCTTATCGAATGCCATGATTCTTACAGTTTCGATGTCACTGCATTTGACAACTGTGACGGAGATCTGACCTCGACAATCACTGTAAGCGGATTTGTAAATGTTGGAGTTCCAGGCAATTACCAACTCACCTACGCTGTTACAGACAGCGCGGGCAATGCGGCGGTACCCCGTATTTGCATGGTGAAAGTACAGGATCATGAACTGCCTGTTATTCATCTGAACGGTCCGGATACCGTCATTGTCCAATGCGGAGTGACCTGGACTGATCCGGTTACAGCCACGGACAGCTGTGCCGGCGACCTTACAGCGATGATCCAGGCGTTGCCTGTTGTGGATACTGCCATTCCCGGTATTTTTAACATCACCTATACTGTTGCAGATCCCTCCGGAAACACGGATATGGCAACACGCACAGTGATTGTGGAAGACACAATACCGCCTGTAATTCATGCCGGTTCAAATTATGGGCCGACTGCTGAAATAGTAGGTGGTTTCCTGAAATGGTATCAGGGCAATACTTTTGTTGAGCCCAGTGACTTTACTGTTTTTGATGCCTGTGAGGGCGTTTTTTCGGCCATTGCGCCGCTGATGCCCCCTTCCACAGCACCGCTGATTGCCTATGCCTGGGCCCTTGATCCGTTCACAAAAGAGCCTCTGTGGAATACGCCTATGACAGTGCCTCTCTGGTACTCTTACGATGACTTTGTAAATCATCCGGGGTATTATCTGGTCGTTTACGAAGCACAGGACAGTACCGGCAACCACACGCCACCGCCAGGCGTGGGCGGCTTTGTGCCTATCTTTGACGGCTCTTTCCTGCCGAACTTCCTGGAAGCAGGCGGAGATCTGCGGGCTGATATTACTTTTGCCCGGCTGGTCTGGGTTACCATGAACAAAATGGATGAATTGCCCTTTGATTTTGCGTCCTGGGTGTGGGGAAGTTTCGGCACCTGGGATGCCAACGGCGACAGTCTGCTTGATAAGTCGGAGCAGGAGGAAGCACTCAACGCCTATGCCGATGCACACCCTGGGGTTGCGGCGGGCGAACTTTTGTTTATTGCAGGTCAACTGGCAGAAAACCAGATGCTGACGGCGGCGCTGCTGGAAGACTTTATCAGAAAACACGAGGCGCCCTGTGATCCGGACGAAACCGCACCTGTAGTCTTTACTGACGCGATAACGCTATCTCTTGGTGAAGACGGCACCGTATCTCTCTTTGACGAGACGCAGCCTTATGGTACAGCAGCTGTGCGCTATCTGACGGACAACTGCAGTTCCTTTGAAAAAGGCGAACTGACGATTACCGCTGAGCCGGATCTTTTTGATTGTGCGAACCTCGGCGCAAATACCGTGATTCTTTCTGTCACGGATCAGGCAGGCGGCAAGACAGAAAAAACACTGCAGGTTGTGGTTGAAGACCCTGCCCATTTCTGTGCCTCTCCGACAGAGGGTGAGAGTGTGGTCGAAGGCGAAACACAACCCGAAGGTGAAGTACAGCCTGAAGGAGAGATCGTGACCGAAGGCGAAACACAATCCGAAGGTGAGATCGACCAACCGGAAGATGAAGATGCAGCAGTGGGCTGCTGCCGATCCACAGAAAGCCGGGCGTATGACGTGCGTCAGCTCTTTGGCGACTGGCTGCTTCTGGGGCTTAGCGTGATGGCGCTTCTGCTGCTGGCTGGTGTCGGCAGGGGAAAAAGCTGACCTGATTCTTTCCGGGCTTATTTAGCACAAACGCTGCGGTAATATATGCCGCAGCGTTTTTTATTCTTCAGACTTCTGTTGTGAAGGGACTTCTGCCGCATCTGCCGGATTCGAAGAGGCTTTGAATTCAGCGCTGCCGAGCGTTTCCTGATAGACGCGCAGCTGCTCAGCACGCATCTGTTTGTAAAGGGAAAACAGATCCCGGACAGCCCGGATCATGATAATCCAGAAAAACAGAAAGAGAAGAAGCACGATCCCGGCAAAATGCAAAAGCGATACAGGGCGCCGGAAGATATGCGCGCCCAGCAGGAGCACGAGCGGGATAAGCAGGAGAAGATAAAAGCTGAGAGGCCTGCGGCGGTGCGCTTCTTTAAAGCCTTTAATGAAAAGAACCTTCAAAGATACAGGTGATGTATCGGGTTGTTTCTTTGGCATAAAGAAAATCCGCCGCCGTGTTGGTTATGCCTTAAAGCGGGCAGGAGCCGCCCGGACAGCCGCCGCCATAAGGGAGACTGCAGGCACCCCCGGCACAGGGAAGTTCCGGTGTGCTGCTTCCGCTGACAGCAGCAAAGCGACTCAGTTGCTTTTCCATCTGCCTGGATCCGCATTCAGGACATTCAGGTTTTTCTTTGTCTGAGCGAACCAGAATCTCAGACGAAGTGCCGCATTTTTTGCAGGTATATAGAAAAAGAGGCATTGTCAGGCTCCTTTACCGGATAGAAATTACACTCATACCACCGAAAATACTATAACATGCTTCGCTTCTCTAACGCATCAGTAAAAAATTAAATTCCGGCAGAGCCCGGCAGTTATGATAAACTACCCTTTGTTTTATTGCGTTCCGTTAACATTAAGGCAGGAAGATTTCATGGATACAAAGCGCTGTCTTGAATTGCTCAATCAGTTCGAAAAAGTTCGGCTTCTCGCGATTGGCGATATTTATCTTGATGAGTATGTGTATGGTGTTGTAACGGAAATCAGTCTTGAAGCGCCTATCCCTGTGGTCGAGGTTCAGGAGCGCAGGTACAATCCCGGTGCATCGGGAAATGCCGCCTGCAATGCGGCGTCGCTGGGCGCACAGGTGACCATGCTGGGCGTAATCGGTACGGACACCAATGGCGGCATTATCCGGCGTGAGTTCCAGAAGCGCAATGTCAATGCGGATCATCTGACGGAAGATCCGGGACGGCCGACCAATACGTACGGAAAATGGCGCGCCGGCGGACACAATATTCCCACGCAGGAAATGCTGCGTACCGATACGCCCCGGCCCAAAATGATTGAAGGGGCTGTAGAGCAGCAGCTTATTGATAAAATTAAACTCCTGGCGGCGCAGGTGGACGCTATTATGATTGGTGACCAGGTATCCGCCACCATCAGTGACCGTGTGCTGGAAACAATCGTGTCCTGCGCAAAGGAGCATAATCTGATCACGACCGCCGATTCCCGTGCCCGGGCGGGCATGTTTAAAGGGATTACGCTGATCACCCCCAATGATATGGAAGCGCAGCTGGCCTCGGGCATTCAAATTACCGATGATGCGTCACTTGAAAAAGTCGGAAAACTCCTGCTTGAACGATCCGATATGGTCATGATTACTCTCGGTCCCGATGGTATCGCCTGTTTTACGCGGGAGAAGGGAATGGAAAAGGTGGCAGGGCGCCCCGTTCGTGCTGTAGATGTGACC
This sequence comes from Candidatus Hydrogenedentes bacterium ADurb.Bin170, assembly GCA_002070275.1. GTDB lineage: Bacteria > Hydrogenedentota > Hydrogenedentia > Hydrogenedentales > CAITNO01 > JAAYJV01. Next base: position 43,489 of record MWCY01000008.1, on the reverse strand, counting down.
GGAGCCGGAGACACAGTGATTGCCGCGGCTACTTTGGCATTGGCAAGCGGAGCCACCTTAGCCGAAGCAGCCTTCCTGGGCAATCTGGCGGCAGGTATAGCCGTGACGCAAACCGGTGTGGTGACGGTTTCCAATGCAGAAGTGCGTGACGCACTCGTCGAAGGGGTTTCAACGAAGACAGAGAAGCAGAAAAATCGCGAGCAGCTGCAGGCAATTGTGAAACGGCTGAAACGGGAAGGGAAAAAAGTCGTATGGACGAACGGCTGCTTTGATATCCTTCATGTGGGGCATATCATGTATCTGCAGGAAGCACGTAATCAGGGGGACATTATGGTGGTGGGGCTGAATAGCGATGCTTCCGTTCAGGCGATCAAAGGGCCGGAGCGTCCTGTGGTCTGTGAAGAAGATCGTGCTCAGGTTCTGGCAGCGCTTGAATGTGTGGATTATATTGTTATCTTTGATGAAAAAACGCCGCTGCCTTTAATTGCACTGCTGGAGCCTGATGTGTATGCAAAAGGCGGTGATTATACTGTGGATACCATCGATCAGGAAGAACGTCAGGCTGTGGAGTCCTATGGCGGAAAAATAGCGATTATCCCCGGCCGTGAAGGCAAGTCGACCACCTGGATCATCAATAAAATTACCGGCGGAAAATAACGTCGGCAGGGCATTACTTCAAATGCCGCTCCACAAAACCTGGCAGGAATCCGATACAGGCAAAAAAGAGCAGTATCCAGGCGCGGGGCCGAAAAAAAGAATGACCCAGTGTTTTGCGGAGCAGTTGCCGTGCCTCCTGCCACTGCCGGTTTCGAAGGCAGTGGTTTGCAGCGTATTCATAGGTTGATGCCTGCGCCTCTTTTTTTAAAGAGGCGCTTTTTTTTGCGCCTGCCTGCTGGCGTATGGAAGGGTTGGAAAAAATGGCATCAACAGCAGACAGCCCTGCGTCCGCTCCGTACTTTCCTGATCGGGAGGTACCGGCAGAATGGATTCTGTACCCGGCAAGGGGCTTGGCGCCCAGATAGAAAAAGGGCGTAAGTGAAGCGAGACGGCACCAGTATTCCCAGTCTTCCGCAATGGAAAGAGACGGGTTAAACCCTCCGGCGGACTGTGCCGTTTCTGCCCGTACACAGAGTGCACCGGTGGGAATAAGGTTACGTTTTAATAAGGCAGTCAGGATATTGCCTGTGGGACGCGGATGAAATAACGGGGCTTTTGCTTTTCCGGCGGGGCTTCCGTCTGACGCAAGTATCTGCACTTCTCCATAAACAACACTATACCGTGGATGGGCCTCAAAGCAGCGAATAAAACGTTCAAGGCTCCCGGGAAACAGCAGGTCGTCACCATCGAGAAAATACAGAAATGTACCGGCGGCGTGCGCCATGCCTGTGTTTCTCGCATGAGAAACGCCTTGGCGTACTTCATGGGAAATCAGACGAATTCTTGGATCATGCAGAGAATGGACTGCATCCGCTGTGCCGTCTGTGGAAGCATCATCCACCACAATACATTCCCATTGCTGAAAGGACTGAGCCTGAATGCTGCGCAGCATCTCCTGTATATACCTCTCCTGATTTCGGGCAGGAGTGATGATGGAAATGACAGGATGAACAAAGGAATCAGTCATAAAAAGGCAGCCGCTTTCTAGGGTCTTTCGGGAAAAAGACGAAAGTGTTCCTTGATCGCCTCTGCTATGCGCACCGACGCCTGACCGTCACCGAAAGGATTGGCGGCGAGGCTCATGGCTTTGTATGCGTTATCGTCGTCCAGCAGAGTCGAGCAGACATTGATAATCTTTTCCCGGTCTGTGCCCACAAGCAGTGAAGTGCCTGCTTCAATCGCTTCGGGGCGCTCCGTGGTGCCACGCATAACAATCACAGGTTTGCCAAGATGCGGCGCTTCCTCCTGAACGCCTCCCGAATCGCTCAGCAGAAAATAAGCGCGATTCATTGCCCAGACAAAGTTCTCATAGGCGAGCGGCTCAATCAGGTGGATGTTATGCTGTCCCCTGAGGATATCATTGACGGGTTTGCGCACATTGGGATTCATATGCACGGGATAAATAAATTCCGTATCGCTGTATTTCCGGGACAGTGTCAGAAGCGCCTGGCAGATGTTTTCAAAGCCGCTGCCGAAACTTTCGCGCCGATGTCCTGTCACAAGAACCATACGTCTGCCATCGGCAAGAAGATCCAAAGGAAAATCATCGGCGAAAGCAGGAGGCTTTTCGCTGACCTGTTTGACAACAATGTCCAGCGCATCGATAACCGTGTTGCCCGTAACCCAGATGGCACGTTCATCTATGTTTGTGCGCAAAAGATTTTCGCGCGCCTTGGCTGTGGGTGCAAAATGCAGTTCTGCCAGCGAAGAACTGAGCTGCCGGTTGATTTCCTCCGGCCAGGGCGAATGTCTGTTCCAGGTGCGGAGTCCGGCTTCCACATGTCCGACAGGAATCCGGGCGTAAAAAGCGGCAAGGGCTCCGGCGAAGACTGTCGTTGTATCTCCCTGAACAATCAGCAGATCAGGACGTTGTTCGGCGAAGGCATCCTGCAGATGCGTCAGGACGGCACAGGTTACATCAGTAAGGCTTTGTCCCGGTTTCATCAGATTAAAGTCCCTATCCGGGACCAGATGAAAGGTTGCCATTACCTGATCCAGCATCTGCCTGTGCTGCCCGGTCACCCACAATAAAGGCTCAAAACAAGCCGGTTCCTTCTTCAGTTGCAGATAGAGGGGTGCCAGTTTTATTGCTTCAGGTCTTGTTCCGAAGACAATGGCTATTTTCATGGGAAGTTGCACTACGTGATCCTTTCAGATGGGGGATTTGCAGATTCAGGCGGACGCGTAAAAAGCGGATAAAGCGCGTACCGCAGCAGCGCAACGGAGCAGGCGATCAGTCCTTGCGCCAGTGCCAGCTGCCGGATTCTCCACGATAGAGGATGCGGCACCGGCACCAGCGCCAGTGCAAAACGCACCGCCGCACGCAGCCCGGCAGTGATAAAATTCATGTTTGCCGGGATCCGTTTTTCCTGAATCATAAGTGACATGGTACTGTAAGACTGGCGGCACATGCGAAAAAGTTCCGACAGCGAGAAACGTGCAGGATCGACGTGATGAAAAACCCGGGCTTTCGGGGTGAGAAGAATATCATGACCGGCCTGTCTGATTTGCAGGCAGACGACCGTGTCATCACCCCAGGATGTCTTTCTCCCGCCCGGACCGTACCTGCTTCTGAAACCGCCGATCGCCCACAGAACTTTCCGCCTTATACTTAAATTCGCGCCGTAGGGGAATTGCAGCCAGTCTGTAACAGTGCGGCACTCTTTTTCATCAGGGCGAAATTCAGACCAGAAAGGGGCGAGTTCCGGACCCCACCACCACGGGGCCGGATCCGGAGGAGAAAGAAGAATACTTCCGCCGCCGCCCCCTGCAGCCGGGTGGCTTTTATAGGCGTTAACCGTTTCTTCCAGCAGGCAATAATCCGCTTCCGCGTCATCGTCCATATACAGCAGTATTTCTCCCCGCGCCGCAGCTGCACCCACATTCCTCGCATAGGACAGACCGCCTGGCAAAGCGGGGATTTCCTGCACTTTCAATCCCGGAGGCGGGGAAAAAGAGTTAATAGCCGCCTGATAATCGTGCTTTCCGGGAGCATTGTTGACGACAATAATCTCATAGCGGGACGGAGCCAGACTTTGCCGGATCAGTGAGCGCAGCGCTCTTTCACAAAATTCAATCCGTCGGTTTGTACAGATGAGAACAGAAATGTCCGGCGGATTATCTTCGGGTGCGGCGGCAAAAGTTTCATAAGTCTGCAGGAAGCGTGCTGCGCCGTGGGCGTGCATAAGATGAAACAGGACTTCCGGTTCTGAAGCAGAGAGAACGCCGGAGTGAAAAGGGTTGCCGGGGGCAACTTCGGGAGCTTCTGTGCTAAGGCGGAGCGTCCAGTCGCCGGAATCTGCGGGGGAAGGAGGCGTGGGGCCTGCTGCCAGCCGTATGCGGGCATGACAGAAAAATGCTTCCGGGGGAGGTGCAGAAGCCCCGTTTTCAGTGACCGAAACAAAAATAACCGGTGTGCCCCAACGGATGGCGGAGATGTCTCCTTCCGGAAGAAAATGACCTTGAGCTGCCACCAGTTGTTTTAACTGATCCCGAATGTGGCAGCAGGCGGCTGAAGGGTCAGCCTGAATAAACCATGCTGCCGGCCCGGATAAAAGATCCCGGCGTCCGTCATCAAAAATCTGCAGTGCTTCCAGTTTCTTTGCAATAAATGAATCCCCTGACCGGGAGGTGAGTGACGCCAGGTGCACCCGATATTGATAAAGCGCTTCTAAAAAGCGTGTATGTCGAACAGTCATCTGTGCATTGACACGAAGAAAAAAATCATAATCTTCACAAATACACCAATAGGCGCTGTAGCCGCCCAGCAGGATAATTGCGCGGCGTCGGTACAAGAATGCGGCGCCTATGAAATTCCACGCATGCAGCATGGAGACGTGGTGCGGAAGCTGTATTTGTCCGCTTCCTTCCGGATACTGGTAATCACGGTAGTAGTTGTGCGTTCCGGTAATGCGCCCTGCATCGTCGATGACTTCCAGATTGGCATACAGCATATCCACAGACGGACGATCCTTCATCTCCTGTACAAGGACAGAAAGAAAATTGGTCTTCAGTCTGTTGTCATCGCTTGTCCAGGTGATGAATTCTCCCTTCGCTTCTGCGTGGCCTGTGTTGAGCGCGCCGGGGAGTTTTTGGTTTTCCTGATAGATATACCGGATACGGTGATCCTGTCGGGTATAGTCCAGAGCAATCGCTGCGCTGCCATCGGTAGAGCCGTCGTCTACAATGATAAGTTCCCAGTGCGGATAGTCCTGAGCCCGCACGGATTCAATGGCTTCCGACAGATAACGTGCGCCATTATGGACAGGCAGGATGATGGAAACCAGGCCCGGAATCCCATCGCAATGAACCTGCTCAAAACTCCGGGGGAAGGCTTTGTCCCGTTCTTTCAGCATCTGCCGATACGTCCATTGCGTAGGAGAGCAGAAAAGATCGTGTAGATGCAGCAGCCTGATCAGCTTTTTTTTCATCTTCCGGTTCTCTTCTTCAGGGTGATCGACACAAATTAACCTTCATTGCCGGAGCGGAAAAATCGGAGGTGCGTCCGTGGAGAGCAGCGGACTCTATGAGCATTATTCAACAATAATCACCCGAAAGCCAAGAAGGGGGGAACCGGCACTGTCCGCCCGGCCCAGACGTGAGGCACAACGTAGAAATACCGGAGTTGCCGCCGCACTTCCTCCCCGGATAACCGAATACCCGCTTAGCCCGGATTCGCCTGTATTGTGCAGCGGGAGATAAGGTGTTGCTGTCCATTCCCAGGCGTTGCCGTGCATATCAGAGATGCCCCAGGCATTGGGTTTTTTCTGGCCGACGGGATGCAGTTTCCCGCCTTCGCTGTTCCAGCGATGCCAGGCATATTCCCCCAATGTTTCCAGAGAGGCGCAGCCGTACTCCGGATCAGTTCCTCCTGCCCGGCATGCATATTCCCATTCTTCTTCGGAGGGAAGCGTGCATTTGCTTTTAATGGAGTCTCCCAGTTTTTCCGCAAATTCCCTACATGCCCGCACATCCATCCCGGTTGCAGCAAGGGCGGAGTTCTCCTCCGAGTCCACGCCTGCCCAGGGGCGCGTCTGCATATAAAGCGCCCACTGTTCCCGGGTAATCTCCGAGCGGCTGATCCAGAAGCCTTTTTCTATGGTGACTTCACGCGCAGGCTGTTCATCGCTGAACCAGGAAGGGTCGCCTTCGGCGGAAGCAGCGCTCCCAGTGCCCATGACAAACTGGCCTGGCGGGCACCATACAAAAGGAATGGAGCCGAAGTCCTGCGTTTCACCGGGCTGGTGCTCTGCAAATGCATATCCCGCAAGGCATGTGATACTGAGCAGGAAAAGCAGCAGTCTTTTGTCTTTTCTCTCCATGGTCGCTTACTTTTTTTCGGATGCTTCAAAAAGAAGCCACTCGTGCCATTTGATTCCGGCATCTTTACCGCCTGCAGAGCGGGCTGCTGCCCCGATCAGAACAGTACCGCCCGACTGCGTCCGGAATGTGCCCGTATATTGTTTGATCAGCTGAGTGCCGGGAAGTGTGCTGAGTATGTCCGGATTCAGCATAACCAGCCCGCCCTGACTGTCTCGCTCGACAGCCATCAGCACGGCAGAAACATTTCCCGCACTTTCCGCAATCACGGAAAGGCAGTATTCTGTATCCGCTTTCAGGGCGTCAACGACCGTGTGGAGGCAGGTAGAGGGATCGGAATTTGTTTCCGCCCGACTCCATTGCTGAACCATAACCAGATTCGCACCGTTGCCGGTTTCCCCCCGAAATACTTTGGAAAACTCGGGATTCGGGGCTGAAAAGCCGGAACAGATAGGGCTTCCCGGCATCCAGTCTTTGAACGAACCGTTCCGGATCAGGTTGAGCGTCTGTTTCGGGCGTTCCAGTCGTGTTACAGAAACAACACGCATTTCGCCGGGGGCAGGATACTCATCGGATACAGATTTGGAATTGCAGCTCCATAAAAGCGGAAGGCAGGCGAGAATCAGAAGGGAAGCCGAAACGCTCTTGTATATCAACCGGATCAATGCCATAATCAAAACTTTAAAGAACCCGAAATAGCGTCGGAGGCGCACAGTTGCTCACTTCGCAGCGACGCACTGCCACTGCTGTTCCTATTATATCTGTCTGTGACTGCTCCGGCAAGCGGATCAATGCATGTGAACAGGTCAATCAACTATTGCTCCACTGAGGCTCAAGTTCAAGAAAAAGTGTGCGGATGCCACGCTGGACTTTGAAAACTATGGAAGGGGCTTTCTCCTCGGAGAGGTCGCCCAGTATTTTGCGTGCTATGTCGACAGAGGATAGCGCCGTCCCATTCACTTCCAGAATCAGGTCGCCCGGAGTGAGACTGCCGAGAGCCGCCCAACCGCCCGGCTTCACCTGTTCCACAAGTATGCCCGACTGGCTTTCCGCCCACTGTTCTGCCGCGCGGTCAAAAAAGGTGATATCCCGTGCCGTAAACTCAAAATGCTCATCCTCAATCTTTTTCATTTCCCGTGGGAGTTTCGGCGATGCCGCCAGTTCTATTGAAAGGGAGAGCGTTTCATTACCGCGTTTTACCTGCACAGCCACTGTATCGCCAATGGAATACTGACGGATTAAAGCAGCCAATTCTTCGTAGTGCTCTGTTGATGAGGCGGTCATAGGCTCATCATCTACGGCAAGAATCAGGTCGCCCACCAGCAGGCCCGCTTTTTCCGCAGTACCGCCTTTGTACACCTGACTCACACGGTAGCCTTTCAAGGATTCATCGCCAAGAGAACCGGCAATATCCCGGGTGATCACCTGATATTCAATCGGCAGCCAGGCTTTTCGCACTTCCTGACCCGGGTCACGGGGCTCTCGAATCCCTACTTTTACCACAGTCAACAGGTGGTCATTTTTGCGTTCCAGCAGAGTCGAAGTCGGTACGGGCTCAGACGCATTCCCGGTGATCCGTTCTGTTACCTCCTGAAACTGCCGGACATTTTTCACCGTCTCACCACCGATGGAGACAATAACATCGTTGGTGCTGATCGGTGGCTTCGCATCACCCGCCGGGCCGCCCGAGCGCACCGACGTTACCAGCACCCCGTCCGTACTTTTCCGTTTGAGTTCCTTTGCCATCATGAAGGAAATATTGCGTACCGTGATGCCCCACTGAATTTCCTCATATTCCTTTTGCTCAAAAATTTCTCGTTCTACCGGCGTTACAGACAGAATCTTCTTTTCACCCGACCGTTCCACTTCAAAAGCGACGGCTTCGCCAATCGGGAGATGGGTGATCATAAGGTTAAAATCAGGAAGCTGCACCGGAAAGCGGATGTCTACAGGCTCCCCGCCTACCGATAAAAGAAGATCGCCCGGTTCAAGCCCGGATGACCGAGCAGGTGAATCGGCAATGGTTCCACTGACAAGAACGCCTGTTGAACGGCTGTCTGATTTGAGCCGGGGCTGAACTTCCAGCCCTACCCAGGCACGGCGGACAGAGCCGGAGGCAATCAGTTCCTGCGCCACCGACCGTGCCAGATTGCCCGGGATGGCACCGCTCAAGCCCAAACTGATCTCGTTAATCCCTATGATTTCACCTGCCATATTCACAAGCGGACCACCGGAATTGCCACCGAAAATCTGTGCGTCGTGGGCTAGCCAGCGCACCAGTGCGCCCACGTTTTCGCCGTCCAGAGTCAGCCCGCCCATCTGGCTCATCCAGGAGGGCAGGGTCATTTCTGTATTGCTGATGATACCCCGCGTCACTGACTGGGACAGCGCCAGCGGACTGCCCATGGCAAGCACGGTGTCGCCTACACGTACGGCGCTGGAATCACCCCATTGCGCAAGATTGAAACTGCTGTTTTCGCCGCCTTTCAGTTTAATCACCGCAATATCTGTCAATGGATCCGTGCCTACCAGTTCTGCGGCATACTCGCTTTTATCGGCGAAGACGCATTTCATCTGTTTGGCATGCCCCGCAACATGATGGTTGGTCACTACATGCCCCTGTGCATCGATGACCACGCCACTGCCCGACGACTCTGATTTCATTTCACGGCCTTCCCTGTAGTAGGCCTCGACGACATGAATCCGAACCAGAGCAGGGGTCACCCGGGCCGCAGCCGCTTTGATGGACAACGATAACTGATCGGTGATTGAATCTGGTCTTTCATCGGCGAACAGAGAGCAAGCAGCGGAGAAAAGAAAAAGGGGAAGCAGCCAGAGAGTGCGGCTGGTGCTGGATATTTTCATGATGATGTCCCTTCAAGAACGATTGAGTTTCCCTGGGAAAAGTTGCCGGTACGCCCCGGCGCGAAGAGCCTCATTTTAGCACAGTACATAATGATTGTCGTATTTCCGGGGCGACTGGCGTGAAGAGGCAGAAAAAAAACGGTCTTTTCGGGTGACAGGATCAAGAGCTGCCTTCACCCTTGGATCCGTCAATGGCTTCACTTTTGGATTTTTTTTAATACTTTCGTATAATCAACGCTTCCTTAACTTAACGGGAGTGTTGCCATGTCCGATCAGCTTCTTCATGTTGTGAATCCTTTTACGGAAAAAGAAGAATTTACGCTGCCGCTGCTGAAGCCGCAGGAAATTGACCTGGTTGTGCAAAGAGCACAGAACGCCTTTTCTGTGTGGCGCAGCACTTCCATGGGAGAGCGTATCGCCTGCTGTCAGCGATTTGCTGATGCTGTGGAAAAAAAGCGCGATGAGATCGCCCGCAATCTGACCCGCCAGATGGGCAAGCCCCTGCAGCAGTCGCTCAATGAAGTCTCAGGCATGCTGGGGCGTATGGATTATATGATGAGTATTGCCGAGAAGGCACTTGCAGATGAGTGGCTTCCCGATGTGCCCGGATTCAAACGCTATATCCGTCACGAACCGCTGGGGGTTGTGCTCGATATTGCCGCTTGGAATTATCCGCTTCTTATTGCCGTGAATGTTGTTGTTCCGGCCGTCCTTGCAGGCAATGCGGTAATCGTAAAGCACTCGAGCCGGACCCCCCTGGCCGGTCAGATGTTTCAGGATCTTTTTCGTGATGCCGGTGCACCGCCCAATCTGGTGCAGAATGTGATTGCTGATCATGCGGTTACTGCCATGCTGATTCAGCATAAACAGGTAGACCATGTCTCTTTCACGGGCTCGGTTAAAGGCGGGCACGAAGTCATGGCGGCTTCTGCCGGCAGATTTATCGATGTGGGCCTTGAACTGGGCGGCAAAGATCCGGCTTATGTCTGTGCCGATGCCGATTTTGACTACGCCGTTGACAACTGCGTTGACGGCGCATTCTATAATGCGGGCCAGTCCTGCTGTGCCATAGAACGTATCTATGTGGAACGATCCATCTATGATCGTTTTGTTGAAGCCTATGCCGCCAAAGCACGGGAATATGTGCTGGGCGATCCCATGGCATCGGGAACCAGTATGGGCCCGCTGGCAGGAAAAAGCGCGGCGGCACTGCTGGAAAAACAGGTGGCTGATGCGGTGGCGGCAGGCGGGAGATTGGTTGTTTCTTCCGATGAGTTTGCCCGCCCCGATCAGGGCTGGTTTTTCGGACCGGCAGTGGTGGCTGATGCACCGCAGCACTGCGCGCTGATGCAGGAAGAAAGCTTCGGTCCTGTCATCGGAATAACGCCCGTTTCCGGCGATGAGGAAGCGATACAGTATATGAACGACAGTGCATACGGATTGACCGCATCCATCTGGACGTCAGATTTTGCCCGGGCGGTGCGCATCGGTGAGCAGATCGCCACCGGAACTTTCTATATGAACCGCTGTGATTATCTGGATCCGGCGCTGCCCTGGTGCGGTGTTAAAGACACAGGCCGTGGTGCCACCCTTTCGCATCACGGATTTTTACATCTGACCCGTCTGAAAAGCATGCACCTGCGCACTGATATTCCTACCTGAAACTGACTCTTCAGCGGCTTTTCCGCACTTTGCCGCTTGTGATCCAGTCGGGCGAAAAGGCGGCGTGTTTAATAGCGGCGCCTTCTTTGGTCTTGTACGAATAGGTGGCGTGTATTGTGCCGTCTTTCGCCTGGATGATGGAGGGATAGCCGAAAGATCCGTCCTGTTTGCTTTCCGCCTGCTCCAGATATCTTTTATCCGGCCAGCTTTTCCCTTCATCTTTTGAAAGGGCGACGGCTAGCCTGTGCCGACCGTCTTCCGTATCGTTAAAGATCAGGATCCAGCGACCGTCGTCAAGCCTTTGGAGCTCCATACTGGAACTCGGGTTGGGTATGTCTGTGTCGCTGGTCAGCGACCAGTGAATGCCGTCATCCTCGGAATGCGCCTGTTGGATACGCTGAGGCTCTCCGCCGCTGTCTCGGAAGTAGGCAAAAAGCGTTCCGTCATTTTTTCTGACAAGAGTTGGCTGAATAGGCCCGAGTCCTACAATGGGCGCCCCGGCGTGCCAGTTGTCGCCGAGATCATCGGAGTACGCCATGATGGAAATGTTGAACCCGTCGTTATAAAGAGGGAGGAGGATTCTGCCCGAGTCCAGTGTGAGCGGCTGGTTTCTTGTCATCCAGCCCATTTGGCGTTTCAATTTGTCTTTTCCCGCGTCAATCAGCATTTGGCTATACGGCGGCGCATAACCGCCCCACATGCCTTCATCGGGGAGCACCACTTTAAACGCGTCTTTCAATTCATCGGAAAAAGAGTCGCCCGGTTTAAGGATAATAACATCCTGCCAGTTCCATTCCGGGGCACCGTCAGCACTGAAGTTGTCCGCCCGCTTATATTTGAGCAGGCTATTTTCCCATTCATTGGCAAGAACAGCGATCCAGAAAAGCCAAAGCCGTTCCTTTGCATCAATAAACAGAACCGGGTTGCAGTCCGGAAAACCCGGCGTGTCCGCCATGATGAATACGGGGCTCCACTGGGAGTCGCCTTTTCTAAGCCGGGCACCCTGAACCTGCACGTCATCCGCTCCTCTTTCTCCTGAGCCGTGAAACCAGGCGGCGAGAAGATCGCCGTCCGGAGTTTCGACAATGCTGCTTGCATGGACGTGCTTGTCCTGAAGCGGGAAAATGTATTCGCTTTCAAAAGCGGCTCCGAAGATACCGGCTGCTACTACCAGTCCGGAAAGAATCACTGACATATCCAACTCCTTATTCAGAACAGCGGCGTATCAGACCGTGCCTGATGTTCTGTTTATTCATCTACATGAAAGGTGATTTGAGAAAAGACGGGAACCGGCGACAGGGCTTCGCGGCCTCCTAAGGGAAGAAGTTCAATGACAAAAGCGGCTTCCTGCACAGTGCCGCCCGCCCGTTTTACCAGAGAGCACGCAGCGGAAACAGTGCCGCCCGTTGCCAGCAGATCATCCAGAATCAGCACACGCCACCCGGGAAGAAGGGCACCTGTATGGATTTCAATAGCATCGGTGCCGTACTCCAGGTTAAAACTTTCCCGGATCGTATCCGCGGGAAGTTTTCCGGGTTTACGCGCCATGATTAAAGGCACGCCGAGCCGCACGGCAAGCGCACCACCGAAGACAAAGCCCCGGGATTCAACAGCCAGTATGGCATCGGGTTTATCGGCGGCGTAGCGGTTTGCGAAGACATCAATAACCTGCAAAAAAGCCTCCGGATTTAATACCAGCGTAGTGATATCTTTAAACTGAACACCGGGTTTCGGGAAATTGGGTACGTTGCGGATGACCTCGGATAAATCCATAAAAGTATGCTCTCCTATAGGTAATGAGAAGGGGCGCGTGTATTCACCATGCTACCATGATCCGGGCTTTTATACCAAAAGAATCAGGCAGAGACTTTCTTTTCTTTGCCTGTTCCTGTTATTCTGTACAAACTAAAAAAAGCCGGTGCCGCGGCGTTTCCTTCCTGAATTATTCTCCAATTATCAGTCAATACAGTTATGACACAACTACCCGAATTTTCAATAACCGCAACGCTGAAAAATGCCTTTGATAAAAAGCCGAAGGGCGCTGTTGATCTCTTCGGGGTTCTCGGTGCCGCAAAAGCGCTGGTACCTTTGCAACTCGCCCGAAAGATGGAACACGCTCTTTTGCTGATTGCTTCCAGCCGTAATGAAGCCGAAGCACTCTATGAAGATCTGGCCAGCAGTGCAGGGGAAGAGGCGTGTTTGCACTTTCCCGCCTGGGAAGTATCGCCCGATGAAATTATGGATCCCGCCGGAGATATTATTGCCGAACGTATTCATACCCTCGAGCGTATGGCGGAAATGTCAGAAAGGAAGAATCCTTTTTATGTTGTCGCGTCCGTTCAGGCTTTTTTGCAGTATGTAACGTCGCTGAAGTCGCTTCAGGACAAAATACTGCATGTCCGTACAGGCGAAATACTTCCCATGGAAACGCTCATAGACCACCTCCTGCAACGTGGCTATACCCGGGAAGTCATGGTGGAACAGCGGGGCGATTTCAGTGTGCGCGGCGGAATTCTCGATGTTTTCCCCATGTCCGCCGAGCTGCCCTGCCGTCTGGAATATTTTGACGATGAAATCGAGTCGATCCGTGCTTTCGAACCGGAAACACAGCGCAGCGTCACCCGTCTTGAGGCTGTCAAAATTCCGCCCTGCTCGGAAAAAGATGTCCTGAAAGAGGCACATCACTTGAAGTCGCTGGTGCCTTTCAGTGCCTGTTTTCCCCCAGATACTCTTGTGGCCACCGTGGAGTCTCTGGCAGTGCGGGATAAAGCGGTTGCTCTCACGGAGCAATGGAGCCAAAGTCCTTTTTTCATGACCTGGCAGCAGGCACAGGCCCATCTCGCCAAATTCCCCAGGCTGACCCTGAGCCAGATGCCTGAACAACGGCAGGAGGCGTCAAGCCGTTTTGCCATGCAAATGAGCATGGTTGAGAATTTTTCCGGACGAACCAACGAATTCTGGGAGCAGATCCATGCCTGGGACATGCAGGACTATCGGGTGCACATCCTCTGTGTCAATTCCGGCGAGCAGCGACGCTTTATCGAGCTGCTTCATGAACACGGCTACCGGCCGGAACGCGATTCCCGGATTACGGTCTCCCTTGGAAGAATACATGCCGGTTTTGTTTCTCATGCAGACAAGATGGTTCTCCTCAGTGAGAAAGAGGTCTTCGGCAGACGGTATGTGCGCAGGAAACGGAGGCGCTTTGAGGCAGGAGCAGCCATAACCGAATATGCGGATCTTCGTGCCGGCGATTATATTGTTCATGAGGTGCATGGGATTGGCCGTTATCAGGGGCTGCGCCGCCTGGAAGGACGGAGCGTTGACTACCTGACGCTTCGCTATGCCGGAGGCGATACCATTTATGTGCCTGTTACACAGCTGGATCAGATCCAGAAATACATGGGCGGAGACGGCGTGCTGCCGAAAATGGACAGGCTCGGCGGTGCCACCTGGTCGGCGACCAAAGCCCGAGTGCGCCGTGCTGTCCGGGAAATGACAGCCGAACTGGTGAGATTATATGCCGCCCGTGAGAGCAGCGAAGGGTATGCTTTCACACGGGATACCCTATGGCAGACGGAATTTGAAGATGCCTTTGAATATGAAGAGACGCCTGATCAGCGCCGCGCCATTGATGAGGTGAAGCGGGATATGGAATCCGACCGGCCCATGGATCGGCTTTTGTGCGGTGACGTTGGCTACGGTAAAACGGAGGTGGCGCTTCGTGCTGCTTTCAAGGCGGTTATGGACAAAAAGCAGGTCGCCATGCTGGCGCCGACGACGGTTCTTGTGCAGCAGCATTACAATACATTTCGGGAACGCTTTGCCGCCTACCCCATCACGGTGGAAGTGCTCAACCGCTTTCAGTCGGGACGGCAGATCAGGAGCACGCTGGAACGTCTGAAAAGCGGGGAAGTGGATGTGGTGGTGGGGACACACCGCCTTTTATCGAAAGATGTGGGATTCAGAGATCTGGGGCTTGTTATTATCGATGAGGAACAGCGCTTTGGTGTCCGGCACAAGGAACGACTGAAAGAAATGCGCACGCACGTCGATGTGCTGACCATGTCCGCCACGCCCATCCCCAGAACCCTTCATTTTTCGCTTCTGGGCATCCGCGATATGAGCGTGATCAATACGGCACCCAATGACCGTCTTCCGATTCACACCTGTATAGACGCCTGGGACAAAGAACTGATTCGGGAGGCGATTACCCGGGAACTTGCACGGGACGGGCAGGTGTTTTTTCTGCACAATCGCGTCCAGACTATTGACAGAGTTGCCGCATTTTTAAAGCAGATCGTGCCTCATGCCCGTGTGGGTATCGGTCACGGGCAAATGTCCAAAACGGAGCTTGAATCCGTTATGACCGGCTTTATTAACCATGAGACAGACGTTCTTCTGTGCACGACCATTATTGCTTCCGGCATCGATATTCCCAATGCCAACACCATCATTGTGGACAGGGCGGATCAGTTCGGGCTCAGCCAGCTATACCAGATTCGCGGACGTGTAGGCAGATATAAACACCGTGCCTTTGCTTATATGCTCATCCCCGGAGACCGGTCGCTCACTTCGGAGGCGCAAGCCCGGCTGCAGGCGCTTCACGATTTCTCCGCCTTGGGATCAGGGTACCGCATTGCTATGCGGGATATGGAAATTCGCGGAACAGGCGACTTGCTTGGGGCCGACCAGTCGGGACACATTGCCACTGTGGGCTATGAAACATACCGTGAGATGATCACAGAAGCAGTGGCGGAAGCGCAGGGGAAAAGTTTGTACAAAAGATCGCTGCCTTCCTTTGACCTGGCGGTGGATGCCTTCATCCCTGATGCTTATATGCCTGTTGCCTCTCAGAAAATTATCCTGTACAGGCGTATTGCGGCACTGAAAACGCTTGAAGAAGTGCAGGAGCTGCAGGAAGAACTGCGGGATCGCTTCGGTCCTGTTCCGCGTCCGCTGCGCCGCCTTCTGCAGATCATGGAAGCACGGGCGCGCGCCGCTGATCTGGGCATTGCCGCACTCGAAGCAGGACAAAGAGCCGCAACAGTTTACTTTGAGACAGGCAGAACGCTGGCTCAGGGCGTGCAGGCACAGCTGCGCCGCATGTATGGCGATACGATCGTTTTCTCCTGGAAAGATAAACCGGCGATGTCCCTGACCTATGACAATATAGAACAGGGACTTGAAAACTTCAGTCTGCTCCTCAGACAACTGCATGCCATGATGACTGAAGATTCCATGGAAGAAGAGGATCCGCTACTCTACGGGCTGTAAACTATATCCTCTTGACTCCCGGGCAGTGCTTACTTTGTAGCCGCCATTCTTTCGATCCGCCTGCAATCGTATGGCGCCGTGCCAGTCTGTCCGCAGCAGCGTTATTTTTCGGGCTTCAAAACGCTCTGCCATGGCGGGTGTCATCAGTGTTCCCCGTGAGCCTGCCCGGTGTGCTGAAACAACGGCCAGAGAAGGCCGGACGGCATCGAGAAACTCAATTCGACTTGAAGTGGGAGAGCCGTGATGGGCCACCTTTAATACATCGAAGGGCGTCTGAATGCATGGCTGGATTTCTTTTTCGCCTGCCTCTTCAATATCCGCGGCAAACAGGATACGTATTCCATCAAATGCCACGGCAAGCACGAGGCTTCCGTCGTTGCGTGACAGATTGTCCGTATTGTGCAAGGGCGGATGCAGCACTTCAACGGATGCTTTTTCCGCTGGAAGAAAATCGCCCCGGGAAAGATGCAGTACAGGGATATTCTTCTGTGCACACAAGGCGATCAGGTTGCTTTCCAGAGCGTTGTAATCATCCCGAACCGCTCCCAGCACCACTTTTTTTACAGGGAAATGGTTCAGGACGTAAAATGCGCCCCCTATATGATCCCGGTCTGCATGGCTGATGACAAGATAGTCCAGATGTGAAATGCGGTTGGCGCGCAGATAGGGAACTATCATCCGCTTGCCTGCATCGGTGTGGCCGTCTGAATCGCCGGCATCAATGAGCAGAGAAGTGCCGCCCGGTGTCCGGACAAAGCTGCTGTCGCCCCGTCCCACATCCAGAAAATCCACCAGAGCAGGGGCGGTCCAGGGACGCCAGAAAACCAGACAGGCGCATACGCACAAAATGCACAGAAGGCGATTGCGCCGCTGCTTTCGTTCCTCATAAAGGACCAGGTAAAAAAAGATGAGAAAGAGACAGTAAAATCCAAGAGCGCACAATGTCGGGCGGTTTACATAAAGAAATGAGACGGGAAGGAGGAGCGCTGCTCTGTTGACCCACTGGATAAGGGACACAAGAGGAAGCAGCGCATGGCCGGGCAGCAGTGCCAGGGTTGATGATATGGGGGCGAGTATTCCTGTTGCCATGGAAAGCCATAGCACAGGAATCAGAAGGGGAACAACCAGAAGATTGGCGGCAATACCGGTCAGAGACACAGTAAAAAATGACCATGCGATAATAGGCACTGTGATTACTTGTGATGCCAGCGTGACGGCGCAGGCGGAACTTAAAAAACGGGGCAGCTTCTGCAGGCGTGCGAGGATGCCCGGATAAAAGAGAAGAAGGGAGGACACACTTCCGAAACTAAGGAGAAAGGCAATATCCAAAATCACATGAGGCTGAATGGTTAAAAAAATGACTCCGGACAGGCTGAGAACCGAAATGGTGTCTGGCTCTCTTCTGAGCAGCTGATACAAATAATAAAGAAGCATCATCAGAGAGGCCCGGATGACGCTGATATGTGCTCCGGTCATCAATGTGAAAAGAAGAATGCCTGCCATGGAACACAGAAGTGTGTATCGTTTCCGGAGGCGAAGGAGTCTGCATAAAAAGGGAAAAGTGAGCGCAATAACACCCACATGCAGCCCCGAGACAGCCAGAACGTGGGCTGTCCCCGACCATGCAAAGATCTGATAGGTCTCATCGGTGATAAGGGAGCGATCGCCAAGCCATATGCCCAGAACAAAGGGAAATACTTCTTCCGGTACTGTTTTTACGAGATGCTCCGCCTGACTTTGCCGGAGACGTGATGCCATACCGGCAAGAGTAAAGCCCGGATCATGAATGATTTGTACCTGCCCGTTCCGGGTATGGATACCGGAAAAAACACCCTGCCGGCGCCGACGGTCTTCGCTGTCTGTCACGCCGTAGTTCACGGTGCTCAGATGCGGAGAGAGGCGGCCGATAACACGGACACGGGATCCGTTGAAAAGCGCGCAGGAAGGTTCGCTCCACCGGAGCACTGCTTTTCCGGATAACGGCATGGATGCTTTGTCTTTCACCAGCGTGTCCACATGAAGAACACAAGTGCTGTATGCAGTGCGACCGGACAGAAAGGGGCTTGTATCGGATACCGTTCCTTCAAACTCCATCATGCCGCGCGGATAAGAGAGCGCCAGCTCATGCAGTTTGTCCGCTTTGCGCGGAAGGCCGTGAAAAACAACCAGAAGATTTCCGAAGGCAAAAAAGAGGAGAAACCAGATGACCAAACGGCGCCCCGGAAGGAGTCCCGGATAAAAGTACAGGGCACAGCAAAGGAGAAACACGACAGCAATGGTAAGGGCTGCTGTGTCTACCAGGAAAAGAGCCCAGAGAATTCCTGATGCCTCTCCGCAGAAAAAAAGGAGCCAGTGCCTTTGAATGAGCTGCCGCGGGCGGGACTCAAAGTGCTGGTTTGATAGTTTATCCGCCATTCAACAGGTGCATCCCTTTGAGGTCAGGGGGTATGTCTTTTCCGTTATTCCTGAACTTCATCGGTAAATATGTTTTTTTTGCTGCGCTTAAAATCGGAAAGAGATTCACAGTTGTCCGGTTTCCCCTGCGAAAAATCAGATGTAATGCCCGGGGTCGGATTCAGACCCATTTCAAGCTCTTCCTTGCCGGATTCGTATTCTTCAACAGAAATACTGCCGATAACAGACACCTGCATTTTAGTGCCCGCATTAATGAAAGAAATGCCGGTCCCCTGCGCAAGAAGTTCCGGAGCGTGCTCTGTTTTCCATTTCTTTGCGGGACGACCGCCAGACCACATTGTGACCACATAGACTGTTTTCACGATACACCCTTTATGTTTTGACAGCGCCGTCTGATTCCTTCAGAGTGACCAGATCCGACATAACTCCAAGCCTGTCCTATTATCCATGAAAGAGAAAGAGACATCAATCGGAGCCGTGAGCGTGCCTGTCCGGCAGATGCTCATTCCCTTCATTTCGGCATGGACAAAATGCCCGTAACCGCAGGGGGACGGGATGGAGGCAATCTCCTGTCGCAGCATTCGTTCTGAAAGGAATATCGCTATGCGGAAAGATTTACCCACTCCACGCCGGCCTTATGCAGTGCATACCCGACTTCACGAAGATAATTGTCGTAGCACGCCATGACATGGAATCCTGCTTTTTCATGCAGCAAGCGGTCGCAGTCGCCGTTAATACGCAGGTCTACCTGGCTCGTGCAGATATCCAGTTCGGGATTTTCCAGAACCGTTCCTTCAAAGCCCATCCAGCGCCTGCTTGCGAAATCAGGGGCGAGAATGGTCATATTCTGTCCCAGTTTGAAATCGACTTTCGGAGCAGCGCCATAGTCAGATTCAAAGTGGGTGCGTACGAACATATTTTCCGCATTCACACCATCCATTTTTCGTGGCGCCGTACAGTGCGCCACAGTAATCATGTTGTTATGCGGGAAAGTGGGATTACAGAGGAATACAGGTTTGCAGCAGATGTAATGCAGCAGGATTCCTGAGGGAATCACGGCAAAATCAGATTCGCAAAAGGCCATGCAGCCTTCATCGTTCAGCAGCGTCAGGCAGAGGCAGGCAGTTGTTTCAGACATGCTGATAATCGTACCCATACATTCGCTTACGGTAAGGGCATCTGTCTCATGTTCTTCCATAAGATCGCGGAATACCTCAGTCAGCAGGAACGCTTTTTCCGTAAAGACACGTATCTCCTGAAGAGTATCCGACGAACCGGCACCGGCGATCAGTTCCCGGGTGGTCAGCTGCTGCTGGCGGGGCAAAAGAGTTACTCCGGGCTGTCGCAGATAGGCTTCTGTCATATCACGGCACTGCCGCACCAAAGCATCATTGGCACGGGCGGCACGAATGCGCTCTCCCATTTCTGTATAGGGAATCTCCCGATAATCCAGTCCCCAGAGCTCCTGAGCGCGTTTAGGGGAATCACTGGCTGTACCCCGGTCCCAGCCGATGGCGTTGCCGATGACAACAATGCGTTTATTGCGGATATTCTTCAGACCGTGGAGTGCTCTCAACCGCCACAGGATTTCATCAAAATCGTCAACAATGACATCATTGTGATCCATGCCGCCCGTACCTTTGGGAAAGTCACTTTCCTGACGCAGAAACCGCGGGTCGGCTATTTCAAACCAAAGATAGACGGGTCCTGATTTATGCCGGACAAAAAGCAGGTTGTGTTTTTTAGGATCGGCAAGCGAAATAATAACATCGGTGCCGCCGGCTGCACCAAAGATCAGTGTCCCGTCGTGATCTTCCGCGGCTATCGAGCGTCCTTCTTCAGCGGACTGTACTGTCTTCAACGGCAGAAGTTCCAATGGAAAATCTGCTTTGGCAGCCATGGCGTTCAGTTCGTCCTGGATTTTTGCGCATTCCTCCCGCACATGTGAATCGGTGAGCAGACCACCCCAGGGGCGCCACGAGGTTGCTTCGGAATATCGGGGCAGGGAGCAGGTGAGTACGGGCTGAATACGCAGAGGTCTGTCCTGTTTCAGGATGCGGCGCGGCACCGTGTCAGCAAAGGCGGTGCGCCCCTGCAGGTGGTGCATGAAAACACTGCCCAGCGCGACCGCCCCTGTGCCTGCAATGAACTGGCGACGGCTCAATTCCGAGAACCGGGTGCCGCAGCAGCCCGAACAACGGTGGGAATGTGCAGAAGAATGGTCGTGATGTTCCTGAGCGCACATGACAGACTTCCTTTCGCCTGTTGAAGTAAGTATGAAAGACACTGACCCATAGTACAAATATGAAAGGACAGAAACGGCTTTGTTCAATTCTGGTTACAGTGTAGCACTGCGTACGCAAACTTACAAGCCCAATGGCGGTATAATTTTCTTTTGCGTGGCGGTGCGTATCGGGTCGGCGGAGTTCACCAAAAATGCATTACTCAGAAAACAAGGGGACAGTTTAAAAGAGTTACGGAAGGGGACATTTCTAAAGAGTTACGACACGGCGTTTCCCTAAAAGTTGACTTTAAGTGTCGCGTTTTGTATAATGGCTTGAACTGTATTTGCTGAACGAATGTGTGATACCACTCATGTTTGTTATTAGATCATGGTCTGCGCAGTTGGGCTGCGCCGGGATCACACAAAACAGCCGGGCTGAAATTTAGTGCATTGAAGGGGTAGCCTGAATCATTGTTGTACATTGCATATGGACAACTGTGGCTTGGGTCGCGGGTGCACAGAAGAATCAGTCAGGCGGAGTCGAGCAAGGTATATGTTTACCGTTATTGCTTTCGTGTTGTTGTCACATCAGCCCATGCAGCCCGTAGTTGAAGGGCTGGCATCTTACTACACGGTAAGAGGCACCGGAGGCATCACCGCATCCGGCGAACGTTTGAAGGACAACGCGATGACCTGCGCCATGCGCACAGGCGAATTTGGAGACTATGTACTTGTAGTGGCAGAAAACGGCAAATCTGTCGTGTGCCGGATCAATGACCGCGGTCCTTTTGTGAAAAACCGTGTCATTGACCTCTCCAGAAGCGCCATGAAAGCGCTCCATCCAACGGCTGGACTGGTTCCGGTCAAAGTCTACAATCTGGGCTCCGAGCCGCCGGGACTGAATCAGGCTCCCTTATAACGCCTCCCTGTAGTCCCTGTCCAGTCGGTCTGTTTCTGCGAAATCGACTGTCTCCGTTTCCAGAAGGGCTAGGGGTCTGTCCGCTGTTTCCGGGTTGAATAGCCCGATTTCCAGATGGAAAACCGCCGGGGAAACCAGCACCGGTCTGGAAAGAATGATTGCCTCATTTTCGCCCCATTGCATGGAAGGCGGATCCGGATCGAAGTCCCAGGATGCCGCTTCGGAAATGGCTGCCTGAGCTCCCGCTGTTTCGGATATGCCCCGCATCCACACACGCAGTTTTTCCTGCGGTGTCTGCTGAACATGCAGGATAATTCTGATCAGATAGGCATTTTCGGCCGCTTGCGCAATATGAACCCCCATAAAATGAATACCCTGTTTTAAGGGGCGGGGCACAGCATAGGCCGATATCTGCCGGGCATAGCGAGATTCCGCATCCCGCCTTTCTTCATCGGTGAGCACCCATTCACGCCCGTCCCGCTCCAGCAGGTCATAAAGCGAAAAAAGATCGGTGCATGCACCAGGTGTAAGGGTAGTTGTCCGGGCCATAAGCAGTACTTGTGCAGGCTGTTGCTTTTCCGCTCCGGGCAGAACAGCGTGAAAAGCCATCTGAAAGCCCTGCTTCATAAGAAGTGCTGCATCTTTTTCAAGAAGCGGCTCGGTCTGGCTGGCCTTTGCACGCTGCAGGATAATAAAATCTGCTTCGGCAGTATCGGCAGGATGCGCTGAGAGTTCTGCCGCAGCTTCATTCAGCGCTGAAAAAACAGGGTGCTTCCCGGGTGCGTCTGCTTCAAGAAAACAGTCAAAAAGGGAGCGGTGCGGAAAACTGTGTGCATAAAAATCCACACCGAGAGCGTCGGGCATATCCCCGATGATTTGATACCACGCCACGGTGGCATCAGGCGGATAGTGGGCTTCCATGGCGGCAACGAGTTTTTCGCTGACAGGTATTTCTGTAACAGGTGCCTGAATAATGTAATTACCTGCGGCGACTTCACCCGACAGAACAGTCAACGGTTGCACGTCGTTTTCTTCCGCCTCCTCCGTGTTTTGAAAAAAAGGAAGTTTGAGATGCATGGCGTACGGGGCGGGAACAAAACTGAGGTTGATGAACTGGAGCAGAAGAGCGATGAAAACCAGAGCCCACGCCGCTCTGAAAGCGCGGGTGGCCGATAACCCGTTAAGTGCGAGATACACAAAAAAAGACAGCGCCGGTATAAGCGGGTACAGGAAGCGGGGCGATTGAAGCGCAAACAGCCCTGTGAGAATAAACCACACCGCTGCAACCCACAGCAGGAAAATCAGCGAAAGGCTGTTTCTGTTCTTTTTGAGGAGCAGGGAAAGAACGCCTAATCCGGCAACAAGCGCCAGCGGCAAAAAAAGGACGCTGTTAATTAAGTAAAAAAGATTCATCGTGCCATAACGGTATAAAGCATCTGAGAAAAAGGCTATGCCGCTCCCTTTGTCGGAAGCGGGGATTTCTTTATACGGAACAGGCAGATCAGGATCGGTTACCAGAGCAGGAACCGCACCGGAAGGAGGAAGAACTTTTGCGAAAAGGCTCGCAGCCGGTTCCTGAAAAACACTTGCATTTTCTTCGGATGCGCTGCTCCACCATCCATAGAGGTACTCAGCATGGCGAATGTACCACCATCCACACACAGCGGCAAAGGTGCAGCTGAAGAGGAGCAGGTTCACCAGAATGCGTGAAAAAGTATATTTATCTGCCCCGTCGCGTTTCCTTTCTGAAAAGGCTTTTTTGAGTCCCCACAAAACTGCTCCTGCAAGCAGGGGACTCAGGTAAATCAGGGTGTTCTGCTTTGACAGCATCGCCAGCCCGGCAAAGAAACCGCAAAGCAGCGACCAGCCGCTTTTATGAAATGCACCAGTTCTGATCAGCGCAGCTAGACACCAGACCAGCCACGCCGCCATAAAAGTATCCGGTATCATGAGGCGCGCATAACCGAAAACCATGGGCGTGAAGCCGGTGACGACTGCAACGAGCAGCGCCGCTTGAGGAGCAAGCACCAGACGGCTTAAAACGAAAACGCCGATCAGGAGCAATGCCAGTGCTATACTTCCGGCAAGAGCCGCTGAATCGGGAGACCCTCCCAGGTAGCGGATACAGATGGCACCGATAATATGCAGCAGAGGCGGATAGGGAGATTCGATGGAAAGCGCCGCCAGGATCCCTTCCGCAGTGCTTCCTGTATCCTCTGTAAATAAAGCGTCATGGTACGCCAGCGATTGTTTCATATGATGGGCTTCATCCATGCGGATGAGATGCCGGTCTGTGTGCAGCCAGTACAGATTCGCTGCAAGATGCACTGTAAGAATCAGGAAAAGAACCAGCCAGGCGAACGCACTTTCTTTCTTCGAACTTTTTGTCGGTGACTGAGGCGCCGGAACAGGTACCATCACATATTGTTGTACTGTTCCATCGGACTGAGGCGGTGGCGCGTAAATCACAGGTATGGAACCGGCTGGCGGTGTTGTGGACATAACAGATTCCTCTAGCTTGCAGGGAAACGGGCAGCTGTCCTGCTCATTTTACTCTGAGCTTTCCCCGGATTCAAAGCCTTGAAAAAACAGGCGGGAAAGGAAGCGCGGGGGCAGGGATAATATACACATCAGCCGGCTCTGTTCTTTTCTGGTTTTTCTCTTGCAGTGCAAGCGCCATTCAGGCGTATAATGGACAGGGCACGCCGTTTGTGAACTTTCCGTTTTTACAAGGTGCTGCCTTTACCGGACAACAGGAGGAGGTACTATGAAAATTACGTCTTTCGGTGCAGCAGGCAATGTTACCGGTTCGAAACACCTTCTTGAAATAAGTGATCATCGCATTCTTCTCGACTGCGGGCTTTTTCAGGGATCCCGCGAACAGGCGGATCGGAAAAACAGGGAATCTCTTTTTGATCCGTCCACGCTCGATGCGGTTGTTTTAAGCCATGCGCATATCGATCACAGCGGCGTGCTTCCGCTGCTGATTAAACAGGGCTACACAGGGCATATCTATTCCACCCACGCCACCTACAATTTATGCAACATCATGCTTTTAGACAGCGCCTTTATTCAAAAACGAGACGCTGAATGGCTGCAGAAAAAACATCGCAGTTTTATTGCGCCGCTCTATGATGAAAATCATGTGTATGCCACTATGAAACGTTTTGTGTCCTACTCCTATGAAGAACGTTTTGAAGTTGCCCCTGATATTTATGTCACTTTTCACGATGCCGGGCATGTGCTGGGTTCCGCCATGGTGGAGGTACAGTACCGGGAAAAGAACCGGGACCGGCGTTTTATTTTCAGCGGCGATATCGGCAGAAAGAATATGCCGCTGCTGCAGGATCCCTGGGAGCCGGACGATGCTGATGTCGTGATGATGGAAAGCACTTACGGTGACCGGGATCATGATCCCATAGAAACCAACGAAGCAAAACTGGCTGAAGTGGTCTTGCGCACAGTCAACCGGGGCGGCAAAGTGATTATACCTAGTTTTGCTTTGGAACGTGCTCAGGAGGTGGTATTTTGTCTCAAGCGTCTCGAAATGTCGGGCACTATTCCGGAAATCCCCGTTTTTGTGGACAGCCCCCTTACTGTCAACATTACAGAAATATTCAGATATCATACAGAAAATTTTGATGACGAATTCAGACAGGTTATGCAGGAAGGCGGCGACCCCTTTCTCCTGAAGCACATTGAATACATCCGCAACATGGATGATTCTCTGCGCATCAACTCCTTTAAGGGACCCTGCATTATCATTTCCGCATCAGGCATGTGCGAGGTCGGGCGCATCCTGCATCACCTCCGCAATCATTGCGAAAATCCTAAAAATACCATAGTTATTGTTGGGTTCCAGGCGCAGAACACCCTCGGTCGACGGATTGTGGAAAGGCAGCCGGAAATCAAGATATTCGGCGTAAAGCGCCCCTTGAATGCGGAGGTGAAAACGCTGAACGGTTTCAGTGCTCACGCCGGGCGACAGGAATTGCTGGAATTCGGAGCACGGTTCAGGAGGCGGCCGAAAAACATCCTGCTGGTTCATGGCGAAAATGCGTCGTTGCAGGCACTGAAGTCAGGCCTGGAAGAACAAAAAGCGCGGGGTGTGAAAATTATGCGGGAAGCTCAACCGCAGCGCTTCGACCTGTAGGTCAGTCCATCGCCTTCAAGGCGTATAAGCGGCTTAAAGTTGCCACATAAAGGACTCCGTTTGCCGCCGTAGGCGTTCCGTTGATTTCTTCGGGAAAGCGTGTTTCCCAAAGCAGTTTTTTCTCTCTGGAATTTTCAAAAACAGCAAGAGTGCCGTTGCGTCCCGCAGCAAATACTTTCCCGTCTGCCACAAGCGCAGAGCCCCAGATCTTCCGTCCGAACTTGTGAACCCAGCAGGCTCCGCCTGTTTTTGCATCCACACAATGAAGCTGCCCGCCATCATCACCCACAAAAACAAGATCGGCGGTCACTGCCGGAGTGCTGCTGCACTGATAGGGAATTTCATATGACCAGATTTCTTTGGCTGCCGTTACATCGCCTGTCCCTGCCGGGTCGACGCATTTAAGCCAGGACTGCCGCTTGCCCCACCAGATATCCCCGCCTGCTGTGACATGAATCCGGCCATTCATGAAGACCGGCATACTCATGATAAGACTCGGGCCTTCCTTATTGTTGTTTAAATAATCAAACACATTTTCTTTCGGAGCGGTCGGATCACAGTCGAAGCGCCAGCATAATTCCAGGTCTTGTACAGTCTCATAAACCTGTTGTTTGAGGGCATAAAAGGCATAGCAGATACCGTCCGGGCCACCGAAGAAAATCAGCCGTTTGCCCTGAACTTCTCCGAGAGAAGGCGGAGCCCAGGTGGAATGAAACATGCGACGGCTCATTCCCTCCCGTTCCTGCGCAACCAGTCTGCCCGTATGTTTGTTGAGTACGATGAATGCGGGTGCTTCCGGGTTTCCGATTTCGCGATGGGTATTGGTTGTTCCGTTGCAGGTGTTCAGATAAAGGAAGTCACCGTCAATCAGAATGGATGTATGCGGAGAGTCATGCGGATATACGCCCAGTTCATTGCGCAGGTCATAAAGCCAGAGAATATCCGCATCAGCAGCACCCGGTTCAACAGCAGGAGAGCCGGCTGGAGTCATATGTCGCCCTTCTTCCTGAAATACACCGCCATTGCCGTCTGTCATGCCAGCAAGATCAAGACACACAACTTCCGTCCGGTTGGTCATGGTGTAGACTCTTCCGTTTTCAACGGTGGGCGGCGAACATATGCCGATGCCGGGCCAGTCGAGAAAGTCGTCACCCCCGATGCGGGGCACCAGCAGCTGCCACTTGAGCGATCCGTCTTTTTCATTCAAACAGTAGAGCGTTCCGCGATCTCCTTGTTGATGCGGGTCTTTCGGGTCACTGTTGTTGCACCCTATGAAGACGCAGCCTTCCGCAACAATAGCGCTGCTGTAACAACCGCCTCCCAGAGGGGCTGTCCACAGCACATTGTGGCCTGTTTGGGGATCAAAGGACGCAGGAAGTCCTGCTTCTTCCGAAACCATATTGCGGCTGAAGCGCTGTCCCCATTGAGGTTGATCGGAAGCCGCTGCGGCTGTCATGAGAAAAAAAGGCAGGGTGAAAAGAAGGGCAACGCAGAAGATGTGACGGGATAGAGCCATATATTTTTCTCTTTGCGCACAGTCCCCAAAGGACCATTTTGCAGTATCTTCATTTTATTGACTGTGCCGTGATAAAATGAATTGTCTGAAACCCTTTGTACCTGGAGTAAGTTTATGAGAAAGTTTCTGGTTTTTGCAACAGCCTTTGTTCTGATGTTTGCGGGCTGCGGACGTGACTCTGAAAAAGACCCTTCGCGGGCGGCAGCACCGGTAGCGGCGGGCACCGCTGTTCAGAGCACAACCATGCCCTCCAAGCCACCGATTGATCTGGGCGATGTGGACAGCGGTCTGACGATTCGGGCGGAATTGGCACGGGGCGCTGCCTCCTCGACCGTGAGCGCTGATTATGTGGAAACACTCCGCGGTTCTCTATCCATGGCAACAATCACTGTGGAAGAGCCTTTCCCTGAGACACTTCCTATCAGTTTCAGCCTGTTTTCCCAACGACCCTTCGTTGAGAGGCCTGTTGTCGTCCGTATCCATGCCTATCGTGACGATGAACGAATAACCGAAGAGAGCAGCGCCTGGATTATGGGTAGGGATGCGCGTCAGGAACCCGTGGGCGCCGATGGAAAACCGCGTCCTCGCACGTTCACCGTAGATGTCATGGCGGGGCTGGAATCTGTTCCGGAAACCATGCTTGTACATGCCCGGGCCGATGCGTGGCTCATGGAAACAGGCACGGCGGAAGATCTGCTTGACCCGAAAACAGCCACCTCTGCTGAGCAGGTCGCCATCATGAGCAACCCCGTCCGCATCAACTTCAAACGGGCGGTGCAGTAATATGAATCTGGTGTGTTTCGGCGCCCATCCCGATGACCCTGAAGTCTTCGCAGGTGCGACCATGATTCGCTTTGCTGAAGCAGGACACCGGGTGCTCGCTGTTTCTCTTACCAATGGTGATATCGGACATTACGCTCTGGGTGGGGGCATGCTGGCAGCGCGTCGTCTGGCTGAATCTGCGCGGGCAGCAGAAATCGGTGGTTATGAATCGCTGGTGCTGGATCATCATGACGGCGAGCTGATGCCTACACTGGAACTGCGCAAAGAGATTGTGCGTATTATCCGCCGATGCCGGGCGGATATTGTGTTTACCCATCGTCCCAATGATTATCATCCGGATCACAGATATGCGGCGCAGGCGGTACAGGATGCTGCCTTTATGGTGACGGTTCCTCAGTTCTGCCCGGATGTCCCTGCGCTTCAGAAGAATCCGCTTTTTCTTTATCTCTTTGATCCCTTTACCTACCCGGTGCCCTTTCGCGCGGACGTTGCGCTGCCTGTGGATACCCTGATGCCGCGGAAATGGCAATTGCTGGACGCTATGGATTCACAGTTTTATGAATGGCTGCCCTGGCTGGAAGGGAAGGCCGGAGAGGTGCCCCCCGCTGATGCGGATCCTGCGGAACGCCTCTTCTGGTTGAAACAGTTCTTTTCACCCGAACTGGAACTGCCGGTAAAGCTGCACGGCGATGCACTGGCTGAGTGGACCCCTGCCGGTAAAGCATCCTGCCGTTTTGCTGAAATGTTTCAGGTCTGTGAATACGGAAATCAGCCGGACAAGCAAAGACTCCAAGATATTTTTGCTCCGATGCTGAAGATGTAGGGAGACAAAGATTTTATGCATATGCGCTCTTTGCCTGATTTTCTGCTGCGTTGCAGCTTCGTTGCTGTTTTCCTGACTGCTTCTGTTCAGGCGCATGCACTGGATTCTCCGGTCATTATAAATTGCGGTACAGCGACAAAACTGACGTTGCCGACCCATGTGGAATTTCTTTTCAACCGGGAATTCGGTGGAGAAAGCTTGAGTGAAGCGGTCGCCCAGTGTGATGCATACCGCCATGCCGCCCTGGCTCAGATCCGGGATGCCGAGCTGCAGCCTACTGACATCCGTATGACCCCGGTTCTGCCGGTATCCAGCTGTATGGTTTCATCGGGTATTCTGGTTCAGTTCAGCATGAGCTCCTTCAACACGCCCTCCGGCGCCGCTCTTTTTGCGGCACTTTCCGACAGGCTATCACTCCTTGCCTCAGAGATGCAGGCTTCGCTCGAGGATCCTTTCTTCTTCACCATGCAGAAAGAAGCCATAGAAGCCGAAGTGGTGGCACGGGCAACTGAAAACGCCTTTCCCCACGCAGAAGCAGTTTCAGAGGCCTTGAAAAGCACCATTTATGCCATTGAAAAAGTGGAGATTAAGGAGGTTGTGTGGGAGCAGCAGCCTCAAAAGCAATATGGAGAAAGCGCGCAGATCGGATGTACCGCAAAGGTGCAGGTCACCTATATGATGACCACCCAGTGACGTGCTTCCGAACAACAGGATCAGCGGGCTGCTTCCAGCGTTATAAAATATTTGGCACAGTCAAAGTGAGCCCCGGCACCCGGCGTCAGTTCCGCATAATGCCGTTTTGTCAGTGGACCCGAAGGATCCAGATCGTTGACCAGAATGGAAAAACGGATGACACTTCCGGCACGGCAGGCGATCTGAGGCAGCTCCTCTGCGGGGTAGGCCGCTTCATAAACGGTACGCCTTCCGTCCCGTTTTACAGCCAGCGGTACGCCGTCGATGACCGCATCCAGATGCTTGTCCGGGCGTTCGTCCAGAAACACCTGAGGCCCGCTTTCAGTGAGGCTGAAGCTCCAGTTTGAATCTTCCACCCACAGCTCAACGCTATCGGCCATCCACACAACATCACCGTAGTGAGGCTGATGAAATTCGTTGTCTTCCACTTCCACAGCGATATACAAATTGTTTTCATCCCACATGAGCCGCGCCTGTGCCTGCAGATCTTCCGTCTCTGCCGGGTCATAACTGCTTCCGTATAGCATGGGAAGGGGAACAGCCCCCGACCATTCAGAAAGGTCACCATCCAAAACAACCTTTCCCGGAGCCTGCGGCGCTGAAGCCTGCGGTTTTACATCCAGTGATGGGCTTAATTCCAGCGTCCTCACGAGTTCTTCCGCTTCCACTTTTCCCTGCAGTACAGGACTGGGAAAACGGAAGGCGCCATCTGTTTTCACATGGCACTGCTGCACTTCGGTGGTTCCCGGGGCGACTTTAAAGGTATGGGAGGCAGGGGTTACCGTCCAGCCTTCCGGTATTTCCCACAGGAAAGTACTGCTGATTTCTTCGGAAAAGGGATTGTGCAGGCGTACTTCGATTTTCTGATCCAGTGTGCTGTTCCAGTGTACAGCAATTTCTTCAATGTCAAGAATTTTCTGCAGCGCATGCAGTTTCTGCACGTTGGTTTCAGTCACAACATCGGAAGGAAGCACAGCACCGGGGCGGACCACAGACCAGGATACTTCTTCTCCCCGGACTTTCACCCAGAGATAGCAGAACATACCGCCTTCTTCCTCCGGCGTGCGGAAACCGCCGCCTGCACTGCCGGCGACTACATAACGGATTCCTTTATGCGTGCCCCAGTCACGATAGAGGTGCTCATGTCCCGCAAAAACAACACGGACCGGGTATTGGACAAAAAGATCTTCCATATGCTGCCAGTCCCGCGCCCAGTTGCCGCGAAACAGCGGGACATGCAGAAAAATGAAGATGTGTCTGGCTTTGCTGGCGGCAAGCGTTTTTTCAAGCCACTTCCGCTGAGACGGAGAAAAGCCGTCAGGATTTCCCGGCTCCTCCGTATTGAGCACAATAAATTCACTGTTGCCCCGTACGACCGAATAGTAAAAAGGGGATACCCGTTCTTCATAAGTGCTCATGACAGCAGGCTCCGGATTGACATCATGGTTCCCGGCTGTCGGAAAAAAAGGCACCTGAAGCTTACCCACATTGCCCAGAAATTCATCCCACATGGAACCGACGACATCCGCCGGACCGCCCATGATCATATCGCCCACACACATGACAAGGTCAGGCTGCAGTACATTCCATTCATCCAGCATATCAAGAAAAACTTGCGGTGTGCCTAATAATCCTCCCGGCTGCGGGTCGGCACAGACGACAAAGTCCACCACGTCATCGCACACAGGCGGTTTTGCCGCAAGGCGTGCCAGCGACTGATCTGTGAGCGTATTGCCCGCGGCAGAAAAAACGCACAAGACGATGAAGGCGAAAACTGCGGAAAGGGTACGAAAAGCTCGGCAGGATTTCATAGGTTCTGTTCCTGTACTTTGTTGGTGTCCGGTATTGTTTCTGTATAAGCGATTTCTACATTCTACAGAAAAAAACGTCTCAAAAGAAATTTAACAGAAAGAGACACAAAAACAGAAAAGAGATAACGGAAGGTAAAATCGGCGAAACGGCTGCATACATTAGAAAAAGAAATGGCACTGCCTGAAGGCGGTGCCATTAAAACGAATGTCTGTTATGCAGACGCTTATTCCCGTGGGAGTAAATGATAAAGGAAACGTTTTCCTGCCATGACCTCTTCTTTTTTCTTCACGGTGAAATAGGGAGCGGCAAGGCTTTCAAAACCGTCAATGGTAAATTCCGGATATTGATCCACCCGGTTCAGAAGAAGCTTTCTGACCATATCATCTTCTTTTGTCAGCATTTCGATAACAATGGCGCAGCGGAAAGAAGCGAGCCACTCGATAACCTCCCGCAGCGGAACATTGCCTGTGATCACCAGATGATGTACCAGTGCAAGACACAGGACCAGCTCCGGCGCACCCCGTTGCTCTAAAGCATGCCGTTCCCGGCAACGCCAGCCAAGCGGAGGAGAGGGATTGGTCAGGTCAAATACCAGAGGAAGAATATTGTCTGTCCCTTCCTGACGAAGCGACTCGTACAGCCGCTGGACGGACAGCTCATCAATATCCAGAGCTACAACATATGCACTGTTTTTCGCCAGTATCCGGGAAAAATGCCCGGTATTGCAGCCTATGTCCCACGCCAGCTTCAGGGGCTTCTCTGCAACGGCTTCGCTTACAAAGCGGCATTTCTGCTCAAAACAGGTGTCGTCGTAACTGTGTGTTTTCGTGTAATCCGACCATTCAGATCGGGCAGGCTTCCACTCCAGCCCGCAAATAATTTTGCGCAATTTTTTAACATTGGCAAGAATAATTTCTTTGCCGAAATCGCTGTCCTGTGCTTCAGAAACAATGGAGCGCTTTGCATTTCCCATGGAATCAACCAGCTTTGACTGGAGATATACGAGAGAAAAAACGCCTTTACGGAATTTATCGCGAAACGAAAGAATGTTATTGCATTCTTTTGGGGTAATGCCGTCCACATTTCCTTTAAACCAGTTTTTAAAAGAAATGTCTTTGTAACTTTGCAGCATAAGAGGATACAGGAAATGCTGGCAGAACTGGCGGAAGCCCACCCAGGGCATTCCGGCCTCATACCGCTCAAAAGAAGGAAGATCGATAAATACTTCCCGGGCACCGGAAAACTGAATGTTGAAAACCGATGCATCTTTCAGAATAAGACCTTCACGAAGTGCTCCTTCCATCAGGTCAAGATGCAGGAGCGCCGCATCTTTCAGCATGCCGAAGCACCACTCATAAACGTAGCTGATGAAAGGAAGGCGGTCATGTTCGAGGTAGCAGTCCCAGAGCTGCTCTTCAGTAAAAGGCGAAGGCAGGTTGTCCGGCGCAATCTCGCGGGTGGCTACAATACGACCGGCAGCACTGTGTTTTTTGTAGAAGGAACTCTCTTTCAGTGCTTCCCAATGCGCACGTGCCGTGGATGAGATGCCCCGCACAATGCGGCCGTCAACCATATAAACCTGATTGTTTCGGTCACGGAAAGAGCCGGGCTCCTGATGAAATAATCCCTCATTCATCGGACACGTTCTCAGGATGGCTGTCTTCTTTGTACAGTCCCAGCGCACGCCGGATGCGCCGCCAGTAAATCTTCAGCAGCACAAAAAAACCGGCAACACCGCCCAGAATAATCTGGATCAGTACCGATCCGGAAGAGGGGTCCAGATAGGCGTGTGCCTGTTGCTGATAAATGAAAAGGGAAGCAAATAGCACTGAAAGAAAAAGGAACCGGACATTCATAAAACATCTCTTTTTCTGATTTGGAGGTTGGAAAAGAACACAAAGGTGATCTATTGTACCTTGTAAAGGAAAAGAATACCAAAGATGGAGCCCTATGATTTTAACGCCGACCGCCACAAGTCCTTGTATTGTTCTCCGTGTGTTACTTATTATCTTGTCATCAATCCTGAAACGGGAGAGCCATGTCATGGGAATTAATTTACGGGCTCGCTTTTCTATCTGTGCCTCTTTGTGGTGCTTGCTGATTTTCATTTTCTTGTCAGGCAGTACCTTTGCTGCTGATCCCACCGATCTTCTGAAGCTGACCTCGGAGGCGCGCCCCTGGGTTTACTGGATGTGGAAGAATGGCAACATCAGTCGTGAGGGTATTACCGCCGATCTTGAGGCCATGGAACAGTCCGGGATCGGCGGAGCCATTGTGATGGAAGTGGCGCTTAGCGTTCCGCCGGGCCCTGTTTCTTTTTTCAGCGATGAATGGCGGGCGCATTTCGCCTTTGCTCTGCAGGAGGCGAACCGGCTGGGGTTACAGATGGTTATCAACAGTGCCCCGGGTTGGACCGGAAGCGGAGGTCCCTGGATCACGGCTGAAAAATCGATGAAGAAACTTGTTTTTTCAGAAATACGGGTGACCGGACCTATGCATTTCAAGGCTTCTCTTCCGCAGCCGGAAAGTGTATGCGATTTCTACCGGGATATTGCTGTACTTGCTTTTCCGGAACCTCAGCCGGGTGCACATATAGAGGCGCTGGAAGAAAAATCTTTGTACACCCGAGCACCTTTTTCCTCCATGCCCGGTGTGCGCCCTTACTTTGATCCCGTAGCGGACTATCCGTCCGCAGACCCGTCTCAGTGTGTGCCTCCGAAGTCTGTCCGGAATATCAGTGATGATATGAGTTCGGATGGCACTCTTGTCTGGGATGTGCCTGAGGGCAATTGGATTGTGTTGCGGGCAGGGTATACAAGTACCGGTCAGACAAACAGACCTTCACCGCTGCCGGGGTTGGAATGCGACAAACTGAATCCCGTCGCACTGGAGGAGCATTTCAACGCCTATATAAGTAAGCTGTTGCAGGACAGCGGTGATCTCGCAGGCAAAACGCTTGCGGGAATTCATTTTGACAGCTGGGAGGTGGGCGGGCAAAATTGGACGGATAATTTTCAGGATGAATTCGAGAAACGCCGCGGCTATGATATCCTGCCGTGGCTTCCGGTGGTGTCCGGAAGGATTCTGGACTCAGGCACCTCATCTGAGCGTTTCTTGTGGGATCTCCGGCAGACCGTGTCGGAGATGATTGTCGAATATCACGGATTACAGATGCAGCGTCTTGCCCACGATTCGGGGCTGAAGCTTTCTATTGAAGCCTATGATATGACACCCTGCGGCAATATGAACTTGAGTGCCGCAGCGGATGTCCCCATGTGCGAGTTCTGGAGCGACACCTTCGATACACGTTACAGTGTTCGTGAAGCGGCATCGGCCGCCCATATTTACGGCAAGCCGATTGTCGCCGCAGAAGCGTTTACCTCAGTGGATAAATGGCTGCTTCATCCCGGAGCAATCAAAACGAACGGAGACTGGGCTTTTTCCGAGGGTGTGAACAGGCTGGTCATCCACCGGTACATCCATCAGCCCTTTATGCAGATACGACCCGGGCTGAGCCTCGGCCCGCACGGGCTGCATTACGAGCGCACCCAGCATTGGTGGAAAATGGCGCAGCCCTGGCATGAATATCTTGCACGCTGCCAGAATGCCCTGCGTCATCCGGCGGAGGCGGATCTGCTTTATTTGAGTCTGGAAGGCGCACCGAACGTTTTTCAGGGGCCCGAGCCTGCACCTAGAGGGTATAAATATGATGCATGCACAGCCGATGCATTGCTGCGGCGTGTGCGGTGTGAAGACGGCTTTCTCGTAAGTGATGGCGATGCCCGCTACCGGATGCTGATACTGCCTGATTCTGAAATCATGAGCCTGCCACTTCTTGAAAAGATAGTGCAACTGGTGCAGGACGGCGCGACTGTGGTCGGTCTGCCTCCCATCAGGACACCTGGGCTTTCGGGACTCCCGGAGCAGGATGAAAAGCTTCGGGAACTGGCGGCAGATTTATGGCACGGAGAGCGGTGCCCGGCGGAACGTCAGAAACTCAGGGTCGGTAAAGGAAATATTTTTCGGGGCGGTGCTCTGCATCCGGGCAGTCAGCTCCGGGAAGAGAAAAATCCTCTCCTCGATGCCCATTGGATCTGGTGTAGTGATGAGGACCCTCTTGCCGCACTTCCGGGGCGGTGTTTTTTTATGAAAGAGTGCTCGATCACTGAGGAAGGCGCTCCCGCGGATGCCACCCTCTCCGTCACGGCAGACAATGCATTCCGCCTGTGGATAAACGGTGCTTATGCGGGCGAAGGAACCAACTTTACGGTAATCCGCAGCTTTGATGTGTGTGCATTACTGTACCCCGGCAAAAATCTGATTGCCTTTGAAGTGGACAATGCAGGAGAGGAAGCCAACCCTGCCGGTTTGATTGCCGCTCTGCATATCCGCAGCCGGTCCGGCAAAGAGGAGGTGCTGTGTACCGACAGCAGCTGGTACAGCAGCAGAGAAGCAGTATCCGGATGGCAGGAAAAGCCTGCGGTTCCTGCAGAGTGGAAGCCTGTGCAGGTGCTGGGGCAGATGGGCATACCGCCTTGGGGCATGATAAAACCTGTCGGGAAACGCTCCGGTCTTTATCCGCCCTCTGCCGCATTGGAAGCGCTTCTGTGCGATTTGGGTATTCCGCCCGACTTTGAAGCGCCGGCGGCTCTCCGCTTCATTCATAAAAGAACAGCGGAAGGCGCATTGTATTTTGTCAGTAATGGCAGCGCCTCCGCTCTGGACGCAGAGGCAGTGTTCCGCTCCGCCGGTGGCTTGCCGATTCTGCTTCACCCTGAAGACGGCAGTGTTCGTGCCCTGCCGGAATATGCAAGGCTTGAAGACGGGCGCATGAAGATCCCCCTTCATTTTGAAGCGGGAGAAAGTTATTTTGTTCTCTTCAGCCCGGAGATGCCGAAATCCAGCATTCCGGCATCCCAAAAGAATTTTGTCGCCTATGAAAAACGGGCGGAGATTCCAGGGCCCTGGCAGGTCAGTTTTGATCCCGCTTTGGGCGGGCCGAAAGAGCCGGTTCTCTTCAGCGAGTTGACGGACTGGTCTCTGCATACTTCACCCGAAATCAGATATTATTCAGGTCCCGCGATTTATGCACGTGACTTCGAGATAGGGGAGAAGCTGGCTGAATTGCCGGGGCTTCAGATTGATCTTGGTACAGTCAACGTTGCGGCATCGGTAAAACTGAATGGCCGGGATCTGGGTATCTGCTGGAAGAAGCCGTACCGATTGCCTCCGGGTGCCGCTTTGCATGCAGGCACAAACCATCTGGAAATCGAGGTGGTGAATCTGTGGGTCAACCGAATGATCGGCGATGAACGGCTGCCTGCAGACAGCGACCGTAAACCGGACGGTACGCTGAAATTCTGGCCGCAATGGCTGCTGGATGGAAAGAGCAGCCCCTCCGGCAGGATTAGCTTCGCCACTTGGCGGCATTGGCACGCGGACGATCCCTTGCAGCCTTCGGGCCTGCTGGGACCTGTGACACTGCTGGCTCCGAATAGTCGTGTGGAAGATTAACAACAATCAAAGGTAGCCCCATGCTTTTATCGGATGTTGTACCCCATAAACTTGAAAAGGGCTTTTCCTGCGGATTGTTCCACATCACAAACCTCGGTTACACGAGCGCCCATGCTATCCGGCCAGGAGACACAATCATGAAACACCGAAACTCTCATAACGACTGAACCAAAGAATGGGGGTTTGATATCCCCGTTCCCTCATCTTTTTCGCATCATTTCCTGAATCAGCAGAATATATTGGGTCGGGCTGTAGAGGATGCCGTTTTGAATGGCGCAGGCATAGGTGCACCAGCAAAGGCGCTTTTTCACAAAATCACGCACTTTTGCGGCGGAATCGCTTTTAAGTGCCTCTTTAACGTTGTATTGGAATTCTTCAAGAAAAGCCATGCAATAGGCATTCTGGTCAGCACTGTTCCGGACATCATCTTCGAGCCACAGCGGTTCGCAGGGCATAAGGCGACCGTCATTGGTGATAACGATGATGCGTGATCCTGCCAGACACTTAAAGCACCGTGTCTTCGTTTTCCGGCTCTGAAGCGCTTTTCTTTTTACAACGGCAGCAACGGCAGGTGCGAGGTGACTGAAAGCCGGCAGCCGGGTGAAAGATTCTTTTTCGCTGTTTACGACGTTGATGGAGTCGGTCATCGCATCCAGAATATGGCTGGATTCTCTTTCCATGGTGTCGTTGCGAAGCAGTCCCAGCGCATGATAGTTGGGCGAGAATTTTTCCCGGATCTCAGCAATAATGGAAGCGGCATCCTTCACATTCCGCTCGGAGATGACTGTGATGATATTGACAGTCAATTGCTGATAGCGTTCCCGCAGGGCAGCCAGTTTTTCATAGGTAGCACAAAGTTTTTCATAGCAACCCGGATACTGGCGGTGGGCATCATGTGTTTCGCCTATGCCATCCAGAGACAGATTGATGTTCAATAAGATTTTGGGGCATTCCTGCAGAATTTGCTCGCAAGCTGCCGTTATGCGGTTCGTCTGTGTGGCGTTGGTGGGAATGCTGACTTGCGAGGTGTGCGACAGGCGATGAAAGGCGCGGATGATTTCCGGGATGTCTTTTCTGAGGAAAGGCTCTCCGCCCGAGAGCAGCAGCTGTGGCAGAGGTTTCAATGACCGTGCAATGGCAAGGATGTTTTCAAGAGGCAAGTCCGGAGCCCGGCACCCGGAAAATACGTTATCTGCGTTAAAGCACATGGGGCAGCGGCAGTTGCACCGGTCGGTCACAAATAGCACTAACTGCCCGGGATGGTGCGGGTGCATCATCGTATGCGCGATTCCTGAAAGAATTCTAATGGCGCCCATGATATAAAAATCCTGATATTTTTTGGCTCAGCATAGAAAACAGGCCGGCAGCGACCCCCGTGGCAAAAGGCAGAAGTGTCAGGTTGTAGACCGCCCAGGCCTTTAGCGTGAATAGCACGCCTTCGTGCTTGATACACCCCGCAATAAGCCATTTTGCCTGCCAAAGTGCAGCCAGGTGTGCCACAACGGCGCCGATCCATAGCACCGGATGGATCAGACCGCCCAGAAATAAGATACCGAAAAGACCCAGATAAAGACGCGCATTGCGATCCCGGGCAAAAGGCTCACCGGCTTTTTTCCGCATGGACGCAGGAAATTGCATAACACCCCGAGCATTGATATGCAGGCGTTTCAGAATTTTCCACACCGAATCAGGCCAGTGATGTCTGACTACAAAGGATTTATTCAGTGCAATACGATGGCGGTTGTCCATTCGCGAACTGAATTCCAGATCTTCATAGGAAGCCATGGAAAAGGACTCATTGAAGCCGCCGGTTTCTTCGAAGACTTCGCGACGCAGTAAACCGAAGCGGGTAGTGATGAAAGACCAGTCTGTCATTCCGCTGTCGATCAATTCAGAGTACCGCA
The DNA here is from genome assembly GCA_002070275.1 of Candidatus Hydrogenedentes bacterium ADurb.Bin170. Taxonomy (GTDB): domain Bacteria; phylum Hydrogenedentota; class Hydrogenedentia; order Hydrogenedentales; family CAITNO01; genus JAAYJV01. The sequence continues at coordinate 4,953 of MWCY01000008.1, read as the reverse complement.
GATACTCCTGGAGGGCAAAATAACGGGATGCGAAGGAAGGGTTCAGCGGAACAGGAGAGGTCAGTGTGGCGACACCGGCAAGATGCGGGTTTTCTTCGAGGCAGCGCAGCATAGCAGCAAGCAGCCCCGCATCCCAGTCTATATCGGAATCGAGAAAAAGAAGTACAGGTGCCTCTGTCACTCTGATGGCAAGATTTCGGCATACGGCAGGGCCACAATTGCGAGGCTGGGTATAAACAGCAACAGCACGAGTCTCACATATTTCTCGGGTGTTGTCTGTTGAAGCGTCGTCAACTACAGTCAGTTCCAGGCCATCCTGATTCTCGGAAAGCAGCATATCCAATACGCCACCCAACGTAGCGGCGCAATTATAGGCAGGCAATACAGCTGCCACTTTTTTAGCATTCATTTCTTTTCCTGATTATGCTATGCATCGCAAATTGTTTGATCGGGCAGGTCAGCGGCAGTAAGCCGGGTCAAAGAAGAAGCAGGGAAAAACATTCCGTTGCTGTATGTGATTTTACGAGAGAGAAAAAACGTGGACTGTTGTGAATTCCAACACCACTAAAAGATCCTTTCTCATCCGGTTCGTTAACTGCATCTGGCGGACAGAGCAATAATACGAAGTGCCTGTCTATTTAGTCAAATGCTTCAGCAGGCTGCACGCTGTTAAACGGCATGTTTTAAAAAATAAAAATAGGGGGAGCAGTTTTCAGTTATCGCACAAAAATGCATCCGGTCAAAACATTGCATAATCCGGATGATTTCTCTATAGTGCATTAAAGCATAATTCAACTGTTGCTGTCCTGCAAATAGGGAAACACGAAAGGCTTTTTTCCTATGCCGCACCTCTTGCTTCTTTTTATTCTGTCCGCTTCTGCCATCTGTGCAGAAAAGGCAGCGCCGGTATCTGTCAGCATGTTTTTCGATAACATCCATCATTATCAGGCACTCGCAGATAGCAAAACGTATCCCCGTTTTAAAGAAACACAATGGACAGATATTGCGGATAATATTTTGCTGATGCAGCGGGACAACGGAGGCTGGGCTTCCAACTGGGACCCGCTGCGTGTGATCCCGCCTGAAGAAATCTCCGTGCATCAGGACCGAAAGGCTGCAAAAGATACAACTTTCGACAACCGCAGCACCTACACGCACATGCTTTATCTGAGCGAAGTTTATAAACGTACGGCCGAAGAGCGATTTCGGGCAGGCGCCGAAAAAGCGCTGCAATTCATTTTGGATGCCCAGTACGAGAACGGCGGCTGGCCTCATTCCTATCCTCAGAAAGAGGGTTATCTGTCCCGCATAACCATCATGGATGATGTGATGGTTGGGGTGCTTTCCGCTCTTCGGAAAGTGTGTTCGGAAGAAAGCAGCGTTTCTTTTCTGGATGATGCTTTGCGGCTCCGTGCTGAAAAAGCCTGGCAATGCGGGCACAGATGCCTTCTTGATCTGCAGGTGCGCGTGGACGGCATGCCTACTGTGTGGGCGGGGCAATACGATGAGCGTACCCTGGAACCGGCTGCCGGACGCTCTTTTGAACTGCCCGGACTTGTAAGCCTTGAAAGTGCCACCGTTGTGCACTATCTCATGAAGGAAGCCCCTCAAACAGAGGAAACGGTTTATGCGGTGGAATGCGCTATTGACTGGTTTAAAAAATCACAGCTAAACGGACTGCGAATTGATCGTATTGACTGCGAGCCCGTTCAATACAAATACAGAGTGTCCAGAAAAGATGTCGTTGCTGTGCCGGATCCGGAAGCACCTCCCCTCTGGGCGCGTTTTTACGAAATAGGCACAAACCGGCCGTTTATGGCAAATCGGGACGGCACAAAAGTCTATTCTATCGAGGAGCTGGAGCATGAAAGGCGTTCCGGCTATGCGTGGTACGGAACAGGACCTGCCCTGCTGCTTGAAGAATATGCTTCCTGGAAAAAGCCGCAAACTATTTGTTCAGAGGCACGAGAATGTGTTGAAAATTAATTTACGAATGCCTCGAAAAATGGTAAAATAAAAACAGACAGCAAAGGCCCTTTTTGATCTGATGAAACATTTGCCGGTTATGATTGGCCGGATGCTGGAGAATGTGTGCCATGAGTAAAAAACAACTTGTTCTGCTCCTGCTTTTGATGATTTGCCTGGTGCTGCCCGGCTGTCCGCCAGACGTGCCGCCCATAGTTGTTCCGCCTGAGGAAGACGAATGCATCGAGCCGACAGATCCGCCTGATGACGGGCAGGTTGTTATCCGGGAGGAGGTAGAAGCGGCAATATTTGAGTATGTCAATGCAGTCCGAGTCGAAGAGGGGCTCACCCCCTTGATTTATGATGCAGACGTTTCCTCTGTGGCATTGGCGCACTCTAAAGACATGTTTGACCGATCATACCTGGATCATAAAAATCCTGATGGGCTGCGTCCCTGCGACCGCCTCACGCAAGCCGGGATTACCTGGAGCCATGTAGGAGAAACAATCTTTTATACTGAGGGCTATCGCCCGGAAAAGATTGCCGCCATGACAATTGACGCCTGGCTGGAGAGTCCGTCCCACCGGAAAGTGTTGCTTAATCCCGTATATACGCACACTGGTTTAGGTGTCTTCGGTACCCCATGCGGTCGCTTTTATGTGACGGAAATGTATCTGAAAAAAAAGTAGAAAAGAGAAGAGTCAAATTAAACACAGAAAGATCCAAAAGGTTTCTGAGGCAGTGCTGATATCTTAAAAAAATGTGCCACAAAAGAAGCCTCTATTTTACTTCAGGTGTATCTTTTTCTTTTGCACCTGCATTCTTTTTTAAGGAGCATTCGCTGTTTTATGAAGCACAATACCCGCTGGTTATTTCTTCTGTTGCTTGTTTGCGTGATTCCCGGGGTGCATGCCCAGTCACTGAAAGCAGGTGCCGCCATGCGCATTATTACGCCCGATCCGCTTCTTCCCGCTTCGGGCGGCATAGGAACGCCCCGACCGACGACGGATAAAAGGGGAGAACTGTCGGTGCGCGCCCTGGTTTTTGACAGTGGCGATACTGCTGTTGCGCTGGTAGCAGTGGATAATCTCGGCTGGCCGGCTTACTGGGGAGATAAAACCAGAAAGAGGGTTTCAGCGATTCCGCCGGAAAATATTATCATTGCCGCAACACATACGCACAGCGCCCCTGATGCTTATTGCTTTCCTGACCTTGAAGGAAAACATCATGCAGATTTGAATTATCTTGAATGGGTTTGTGTACAGGCTGCAGATGCCATTAATGAGGCGTGGGAAAAAAGACAGCCTGCCCGATTGAAAATTGCTGTCGGTAAAGCGGAAGGAAAAATTGCCTACAACTATTATGCGCCTCAACTGTATGATCCCCGCTGCGGTGTGATTCAGGCGGTCGCTTCTGCTTCGGATGGAGCGGAAAAAGTGATTGCAACTTTTGTAAATTATGCTATTCATCCGGAGGTGCTCGGTAGCGACAAAGGGATTATCAGCCCTGATCTTTGCGGGCCTTTTTATGACCGCATCGAAAGCAAAGCGGGCGGCATCGCTCTTTTTATGAATAGTGCACAAGGAGGAATGGTCACAGCCGACAACCGGTCGGAGCAGGGTGATATGGAGATTTGGGAGGAGTGTGTGCGTATAGGCGAATTGCTTGCCGATGAAGCGCTGCGCATTGTTGCCGATGCAGAAGAACAGGAACAGCCTGTGCTGCATTGCAGTGCCCGGATCATTTCTCTGCCGGTAGAAAACATCCTGATGCAGCTTCTGATGCAGAGTGTTCCCATGGCAGATCCGCTGGGCGAGTACGATAAGGTGAAAACCCAAGTGAATCTTTTGTCTGTCGGCACCGCTCAGTTGCTTACCATCCCCGGTGAAGCACTTCCGAATATCGGTTTTTATTTAAAACGGAAAATGCCTGCAAGGCACCCGTTTCTGCTCGGTCTTGCCAATGATGCCTTCGGTTATATGCTGACGAAATATGATTTCAACAGTTTTGAACGATACGACTATATTTCGGAAACAAGTCTGGGCGAAATGGCAGCGGAAAAATATGTCGAAGAAGCACTGGATTTAATAAAAAGTTCACCAGCTCCGGACAGGCCTCTGGCGAAATAAAAAAGGCGGGGAGTGTTACTTGACATACGAACATACTCAGGCACTGGTTGCACGCAAAGTTGACTTCGGTGAATCCAGCAGGATTGTTACGCTGATCACGCCCGAGCGCGGTATTACGCCCGGTATGGCAAAGGGCAGCAGAAGAAAAGGGAGTCCTCTGACTGCACTGTTTGATACATACAATCTTCTTGATATTACCCTCATTTGGAAAGACAGCAGAAATGTCCAGACCATAACGGATGCTGCGTTGTTGAAAAGTTATGGTGTCGTTAAACGCGACATAATACGTTCCGCTGCTGCAGCGGTTCTGCTGGAAACAGCATTGTGTGCATCCGTTGAAGGGTGCCCGAACTCTGAATTGTTTACACAAAGCAAAGCAGGACTTGAACAACTTGACTCGCCCGACGCAGAACCTCTGCCCTCCTTGTGCCTTGCGCTTTTTCAGGTGTTGGAGACTTCGGGAGTCTCCGCAAGTTCCGGCACGCTGGCTGAACTTCCGGTCACAAAAAATTACTCTGTCCGACAGCGGGCACTGATTGAAGAGGGGCTGCGTTGCCTGGAAGATCAGCAAAAGCCACAGGAAAAAGAAATCGTTTATTTACTGCATTACCTGCACGACTTTACTCAACATCATTTTGAAAAAAAACTGAGAAGCGTTGTTTTTTTAAATTCCCTTCTATAGATTCACCCTGTAAATAAAGGCTTTAAAGCGGCTCTGATGGTGAGGACCGCGGGTTCAAATTCGAAACGCAATTATTGAGAAACAAAAAAGGAGACATTGCGACTCTTTTCGGTAGAATAAGATTTTCAACAAAACAACCGAAGGAGTACACAATGTCCCCACACCATTTTACACAAG
>MWCY01000007.1 GCA_002070275.1 Candidatus Hydrogenedentes bacterium ADurb.Bin170 | reverse complement strand
GTCGTTGTTTCAAGCGCAGCGTTTGATCTTCATAGGTTGCAAGAGGCGACGACACATTGTTGAACAAATACTCCCTGGTGGCTCCGGACATGGCGGGAATATCCAGCCCTTTCCCGTTTAAAAAGTGTCCGCTGTAATTCCAGCCTTTCAAGGCAAGCAGCAGCGCATTTCCGTTATCATCCACCAGATGGTATCCGGGAAAGAATTCATCTACTGTGCCCAACGGGTCATCACTGCCGGTACGCATCAGCCAGAAGTCGTAGCTGCGCCCCTTGCCAATATCGGGAAGCACTCTCGTGTTATATTCAAAGAGGGTCTGCCCCAGATGCAAAGAAGGCAAATCTCCGCTAATTTCATCAGAGTAGTAGCCGCCAGCGGCATTTAGATCCACTTTGCCTGATTCATCTGATATATGAACAGCATAGCGCCCGATGACTTCGGAAACAGGCTCGCCGGAACAGGTCACACGCAGCGCATTGGGCTGGCGGAGAATTTTTGCCAGAGGATTTCCTGCGGGAAGCTCCACTTTTGAAAGCACACCACCACCTGAAGCGGCATCGGCGGGAACGATAAAAAGCCGAAGTGCGCCGGGACCGTTCAGAACGGCATCGACATTAATGTCATGGTAAGCGCGGTGATGTGCGTCAGAAAAAAGTCTATCCTTCCTGTCGGGACCAAGCCAGCCTACTGTATCCTCTACAGGGTCTTTATAAGGCATCCATGCCGTATAATGCGCATGTGCCTCGGCTGCACTCGCACGGGAAAAGGGGATTTGTTTTCCGGCATAAAGATCAGCAGCGCTTGCATCAGTTAATTTCTCATGGGGACCTACGTACGCGTAACTTCTGAAATTATTCGCCATAAGGTCATAATCATTATCGAGCATATCAACAGCATCAATGCTCAAGGGTATACGATCATAAAGTGGCTCGCCCAGCGCATCCATGCCCACAATGACCGGCACATAGATAATTGGAGGCAGCTGCACATAAAGCGGACCCCGATAATTATTGAACTCGTAGTAGTCCCGTTCATCGAACAGACCGTCGCTGTTCAAGTCAACCTGCATCATGAGTCCCGGCAGCGGAACCGTTAAAAACAGCTGATTTTCGGACAGATCATCCACCATGCCGTCATTATTGTTGTCATAGCCATCACCCAGAGGAGGATCTTCAAAGCGCCCTGCAAAATGAAGATTTTTCATCTGATCAAGTTCGAAGAGATCCTCCGATCTTGCAGCACGCGGCAGCCCTAAACCGTGATACACAAAAGGAGCCGATTCATGAAGCGGGATAAACTCACCGTCAACACTGCGGGCAGGATCCGGTCTTCCGCTCAACATATTGTCGATGCCATCCCCGAAATGGTTAACATCCTGCACAATCGGCATCCAAATGGCATCGCTCATTCCGTCACCGGTGCTGTCTACATCAGCCCACTGATTCACTTTTTCCTGGGGAAGCGCCGATAAAACAAGCCCGGTTGCCGGATCGATATCCGGCGACAAATCGTTGGGAACTGCAAAAGGAAAAATTTCATCGTTCGGTTTATCCGGATCAATCTGGTCATCCCAAAAAGCAAAGCGTTCGGAGCGAAGCCCGGTTAAAGCATTATTCAGATCTGCAGGGGAAAGCACCTCCCCAAGCGAATTTACCAGTTCCACTTCATCCCGGCTTGCATACAGAAGGATAGCATTCCCTTGCATTCGGGGCACGTAAAGCCAGGATTCCGTACGGGGACCACGAAAAAGAGGTTCCAGATGGCCATCTTTTAAAAAGTGTGCATAGAGGACACCATCCGCAAGGCGTCCCATACCGCGCAGCACTCTTTCGACCGGTTCCAGATTAACACAGATAAGTCCTTCGGCATTTTTATATAGGGGCTGGTGCGCTTTCTCCCCCTGAAATTGCTGCGCCCAACTCTTGCCCACAAAGGCAGCTCCGTTAAACCGGGTACGCCAGCCATGATCCAGACTCATTGCATCAGCATGCAGATCCAGATCCCTGTTTAAACGGTATTGGGCCTGCGCCATGGCGCCATCGAGAAGCCTTTCAGCCAGAGCACGGCTGGTTGCCTGCTGGGTCATCTGCGTTTCGTATCGGACAATAAGCGAAAAAGTAATCGCCAATGAAAGCAATACGAGAAAAACAGAAAGTGCGACAATGAGCGCGGCTCCCCGTTCCTGTGAAACAGATGGTCTGAAGCCCTGGACGCGGTGAGAGGTTCGGATGTTCATAAGCCACCTTATCTGGTCATACATTCCATTACCACTGCCTGATCTTCCGTTTGTATGTAAAAAAATATATTACTTCTGCGGAAAAAAAGACAAAGCCTGTATTTTTGTCAATAGTATACCTTAATTTAAAAGACCGAATACTATCTACATTATACCGCAAAAATTAATAATTGACCGCAAGGTCGGACAATTCATATTTTTCACGATGCAGATCGCACCAGAGGCAAAGAGACAACCGAACACATTCTCAAACTACAGTAGCAATATTATTGCTGTGAAATGGCAAATTCATACCACCCGGAGCCAGCATCAAACGTGCATTTCTGCCCGTCCGTCTCCAAGAAATGAAGCCCTTTCGCAACCTTTGCCGGGGTTCCGGACTCAATGATTACCGAGGGATCTCCGGCGGGAAGAAGCAGTTTTGCGCTTGTATTTGCCGGAATACCTACACGCCAGCGAATCTCATTGTCAGTTTTATCCCAGCGGCTGAAGATCTGTCCGTAAATTGAATTATAAGAGGCTTCGGCAAAAGTCAGACCTTCCGGCATAACGGGATCCATAATTATTTTTTTGAAGCCCGGGGCTGCGGCGCGGATTCCTGCCACATTCTCATAGAGCCAGATGTTTAAATCACCCACCAGCATTACATGATTGTGCGAATTCATCGCCGGATCCGCCGTGTCGCCGTTCCAAAGTTCCCAAATGGTGGTTGCATCTTTCTTGACCATATATCCCCAGCTGGGATAGGTGCTTTGGCTTGCAAGCGTCCAGGCAACATCCGGGCGTCCGCCTTGCGTTAAAGCGCGCATCAGCCATTGACCGCCTATCAGTCCTGTGGAGAGATGCCCCTGTCCCTTATCCATTATACTGGTTACAAGATGTGAAAAAAGGGAGGAGCGGGCAGCTTCGGGCACCAGTCCGAATGCCAGAGGAAGTACACAGGAAGTTTCCGTGCCGTTGACATAAAAACCCTGATCGCTGCTATAAAAAGTCCGGTTGAACGCCTCAGTCATCCGATCTGCCTGTGCTTTAAACTGCGTGCAATCCTGCTCTTTGCCGAGCAGTGACGCATACTGCTCCATGCAGCGCAGATCATGGATAAAGTAAGCCGTTCCGATAAAATCTCCGCTTGTTTTGCGCGCCGGATCCTGACTGTGTATCAGATGCTGCTCTTCCGGCGGTACACACCAGTCACCGTAGGTATCACGCGGCATAATACCGTCTTTTATATAGCCGGACATATGGGTGATCCATTTTTTCATGCCGTCATAATGACGGGCCATAACGGATGCATCTCCATACTGCCGGTAGAGCATACCCGGAATAATTATAAAACTGCTCGGCCAGGTCACGCCGTCGTTGTATAAAGGCCAATAAGCAGGACTGACATCGGACACGCTCCCTGTTTCCCGCTGTGCGTCTTCCATGTCGCAAACCCATTTCGCATAAAGGGCCGCCACATCGAACAGATAGGTTTCTCCTTGTGACTCAGCAGATCGGTCTCCGAGCCATGCCTGACGTTCATCCCGCTGGGGGCAGTCTGTCGGAAAACTGCGGTAATTGCCCCGGACGCCCCAGGAAATATTGCTCACAATCCGGTTTACGAGGTCATTGGAACATCTGAAATGCCCTGCTGTTTCCATATCATCATGAACAACACAGCCGACGATGTCATCCAGAGCGGGAACACCGGGATAGCCTGTAATTTCAACGTAGCGAAAACCGAAATATGTAAAACGAGGCTCCCACACTTCTTCACCCTTGCCTTTCAGGTAATATTCGTTGGTGACTTTGGCACCACGGATATTATCAAGGTAGAGTGTTCCGTCGTCCTTCACAACTTCTGCAAAGCGTTGTTTCACCACGGCACCTTGCGGGCCCTCAACTTTCATGCGAACCCAGCCCACCATATTTTGTCCCATGTCATAAATATATTTTCCCGGGGCAGGATTGGCTATTGCTTTCGGATATACATAACGCACCACCCGGATGGGCTCCATCATCTGGGCGGAAAGGGCGCCGCGCTCGCCTTCAAGTTCCTGCGCCTGCTGCCAGCTGCTGTCATCAAAACCGGGCATATCCCAGCCCGGCATCTCCATGCGGGCGTCATAAGTCTCACCATCATACTCGTTATTTTTCCTGATGGGTCCCTGATCCGTCACCCGCCAGTTTGCATCAGTAACAACGGTTGCCACGCTTCCGTTTTCGTATTCCAGGCGCAGCACCAGGCGCGCTTCAGGAAGCCCGAAGGTTTCTGTTTTTGTCGGGTCGGAAATACGGGGGGCAAAATAGCGACCGTTACCGAGCCATAAGCCCAAGGCATTTTTCCCTTCCCGGAGATCGCCGGTTACATCGTGGGTGACATAGAATATTCGTTTGTTATACTGAGTGAGACCAGGGGAGAGAACATGGTCTCCGACTTTTTCTCCGTTCAAGTAGAGTTCGGAAAGCCCCAATCCGGAAAAGGAAACAACGGCCCGTTTCAAGGGAGATTCCACCTCAAATTCCCGCCGCATCATCCTGGCGGGAAGGGTACGGTCTTCAGCAATCAAAGCAATCGGCCAGGGTTCACAGCCATTTTTACCGAGAACCTGCGCTGTCTTCCAGTGACTGTCATCAAAGGAACTCTTTTCCCAGCCCGGTTCACGATTATAAGAGCTTTTCCAGGAAGCATCGGTACTTCGGTTCAATATAGTGCCCGATGCGGTTTCTATCTGAATCAGGGCAATCATTCCGGCAGGATTGGGATTACCGCCAGCGTTTTCGGCTTCAATACATAGAGTATTAATGCCGGGAACAAGAGCGTTCTGAATGGGAAAAGTTCCTGCACTATGATAAGTGGTCCATTTGCCTATTTTTTCTCCGTTCACAAAGATAACGGCAGAATTGTCGACGGAAAGCATCAGCGCCGCCTGATTAATCTTTTCATTGGGCAGGGTAAAATGGGCTCGGAAAAAACATGAACCGATGGGTGCTTCAATTTGCGGGCTTCCTTCTGAATGCCAGATCCAAAAAGAATCGTTCAATGCAAGCTGCTCGGCTGATTCTTCCTCGCCTTTGGGCATGCCCATCCATTTAGCACCTGCCCAGTCCTGCTCGCCCAGAACACCCATAGACCAGAATGCGCTTTCGCTCCATTCTCCTTCCTTACCGTCCTGGTCCTGGACGCACACTTTCCACCAGCATTTTTGAAAGGATTGGAGCGGCACACCGCCGTACATCACTTGAATGGCATTATCAGAGCGCACAATGCCGGAGTCCCAAAGATCGCCCTCATTATTCGCAAGTTTTTCTTCAGAACTCGCAACAAGTATTCGCCAGGCACTCTGCGCCTGGGCGCGATCCTGCGAATCCAGCTTCCAGGAGAACCGCGGAGCAAACGTATCAATCCCCTCGGGATTAACCCGATACTCACACTTAAGCGCGAAAGGCGCTGATAATTCTGCCTGAATGCTGCCCATAATCATCAGGGAAAAAAGACACAAAAGCAGCAATTGCTTGCTCATATCAGATTCTCCTCCGTTTTTCTGACTAAAAAACATTCTTACACAAAAGGTAAATTGTGCAAATTTAAGGTCGTGGTCTTTTCAAAGACAGGTTTTTAAAGATACGGTCTCATACAGGCACGGCTTTGCGGATATCACCGGTTGCCAGCTCCATAATTTTCTCCTGATCGGCCTCTTCAATAGAAAGGGAGCCCATGAGGTGTCCCTCGCGCATGACCAGAAGCCGGTCGCACATGCCAAGCGCTTCCGGAAGTTCACTTGTTATAATCAGCACGGCAACGCCCTGCGATGCGATGGTGTTGATCAAACGATAGATCTCAACTTTGGCGCCTACATCGACCCCTCGGGTCGGCTCATCAAAAATCAGTACTTTGGAATCGGTGAGGAGCCATTTGGCAAGTACAACTTTCTGCTGTGTGCCGCCACTCAGATGGTGAGCGATTTCTTCCACGTGCGGCGTTTTTATCTGGAGTTCAGCAACATAGGATTCAGCAACGGCTTTTTCAAGAGATGGCGACAGAAAAACGCCTTTCTGCACCGCCTTCATATTTGCCAGCGAAATATTGTTTTTAATACTCATGCCCAGAACAAGCCCCTGGCCTTTGCGATCCTCTGTCAGCAGTCCTATCCCGTTCCTGATAGCCTGGCGGGGGGTTCTGGAGGTTGCATCACAGCCATCCACCAGCACAGCGCCGGACGTGGGCGGATCAGCCCCGAATATGGCGCGTGCTATCTCTGTTCTGCCCGAGCCGACAAGACCCGTAAGCCCCACGACTTCACCTGCACGCACAGAAAAAGACAGGGGATGGAAGGATCCCTGGCGTGCCAGAGACTGCACTTCCAGCCTGACCTCGCCGATTTCAGCATTTCGATGCGGAAATTCGTCCTGCAGTTCTCTGCCCACCATCATGCGGATCAATTCCTCACGGGTCACGTCACACAGATCATGCGTACCAATCCAGCAGCCGTCTCGCATGACGGTTACACGGTTGCCGACTGCAAAAATCTCCTCGAGCCGGTGAGAAATATAAATAATACCCATGCCCTGCCTGTGCAGAATTTTCATAATGTGAAAAAGGGATGCCAGTTCGTGGTCAGTAAGCGTGGCGGAAGGTTCGTCCATGACGAGAATGCGCGCATTAATCGAAAGGGCTTTGGCAATTTCCACCATCTGCTGCTGAGCTACACTGAGCGTGGCGACCAGCCGCCTGGGATCTAGATCAGAATCCAACATTGCCAACGCATCGCGCGCCATATCGTACATCTGTCGCCAGCGAATAATACCACGGCTGGAAGGAGCACGACCGAGATAAATATTCTCAGCTACACTTAACTGCGGCGCCAGATTGAACTCCTGATGAATCATGCTGATACCCAGTTTTGCCGCCTGCAACGGAGTATGGTAGTCATACTCGCAGCCGTCGATCCGGATGCTTCCTTCATCCCGGGCAATCGCACCGGCAAGCACTTTCATCAAAGTCGATTTCCCTGCTCCATTTTCTCCGACAAGACAATGTACCTCTCCGGGCCGCAATTGAAGCTGCGCTTTATTTAATGCCATCACTCCCGGATAACGCTTGGTGATATCAAGCATTTCAAGAACATATTCTGCCATTGTAGGTTCCACCATGGTGTCGCGCTGCTTTAAGCGCTTTCTGTCATCACATCTTCCATTTTGTTATTATAGAAATACGCCCTATCCGGAAAACCGGTCAGGCATGCCCTTACACTTCAGACGTTTTCATTATAACAAGCAAAGCCTTAAAGGTAGTAAATAGTGCCCTGGATTTTCAGGCGACAGGAAAAACTCTCCGGTCACGCCCGGCTGATCATTGCCCTCAATGCTTTGTACAGCATTGCGGAAGCGCTTTGCTCGGTCTTTGTAGGGGTCTATTTCTATATCAACAGCCACAACATCAATACAGTTTTTTTTCATTATACTGTGCTATACCTGACAACTCCTTTTGCCTTTGTTTTTGCCGGCTGGCTTACCCGTAAAAGAGACCGGAGTTTTTTGTTCAGGGCGGGATTGGTTTTGCATGCACTGTATTATGCGGCATTGCTGTTTCTGCGGGACAGCTCCCCTGAATATGCCGGAATGCTTGGCGGTTTGCTTGGGATCACGTGGGGTTTTTTCTGGGCAGGCAACAACACATATCAGTATGATTTCAGCTCAGGAAATGGCGGAAGAGAATTCTTTCTGGGCATGATTTCTGCCGTTTCCGCCGGTGCGAAAATATTGGCGCCACTGATGAGCGGACTCATTATTTCTTTTGCACCTGTTCCGCAGCAGGGCTACGAAATTATTTTTGTTGTGGCACTGATGCTTTATTCTGTTGCCATCACTTTCAGCTTTAAAATCCCTGCAAGCCCGAAAAGCGGCTCTTTTCCCCTAAAGCAGGCTTTATTTCCTCCGAGAGCGCATCGGGACTGGCGCATTCTCATGCTGGCAGGCATTTCACTGGCAGGCTCTTTTCATATTTTTCATTTTCTGCTGGCGCTGATCATGTATTTTGAAATCGGAAATGAAGCCGCCGTAGGAGGCTATGTGTCATTTCAGGGGCTGGTCACTGTTACGGTGTCCTATCTTGTAGGCCGCTATGTGGTGCCTCAGTCGCGCAAACGTTTTATGTTCTGGGGGGTGCTGGTGCTTGTGGCGGCAGGTTTGATCGTCTTCTGGGAAACAACCGTATGGACGCTCCTGATCTTCGGTTTTCTGCGTTCCATTTCGCTGCCCTTGTACGGGATACCGGACACTGCTGTTCGTTTTGAAGTAATGGAAAGCATGATGAAAGAGCCTGGCGACCGCATTGCCTACCTGTGCGCCTGGGAGAGTCCTCTGGCTGTGGGGCGCCTTATTGCCATGGCATCACTTTTTGTGCTCTACCACTTGTACGGGGGTGGGGGCCTTCGGGTCATGCTGTTGCTGCTCTGCCTGATCCGTCTCGCAACCTACGCACTTATGTGCAGGATTTCCATCATCCGAAATCCTGCACTTTCGCCCTCAGCGGGGGACACCTGTCCGCCCCAGCTGTAGAAATTGGCTGTTATGCCTGAAGAATGCCCTCTTTTTGCAGCATCTGGATTACTTCCGCAACACAGGCTTCCAGAGACAGTGTCGCTGTATCCAGAATCAGCTCCGGTTTTTCTGGTTCTTCATAGGGGGCACTGATGCCGGTAAATTCCGGGATTTTCCCTTCCCGCGCCTTTTGATACAGCCCTTTGGGATCCCGTGTTTCACAAACTTCCACCGGGCATTTCACAAAAATTTCATAAAAACGATCCGGGCAAAGAGCCCGCGCTTTATCCCGGTCAGCGCGGTAAGGGGAGATAAAAGCCGTGCTCACAATAAAGCCCGCATCACAGAAAAGCGCAGACACTTCGCCAATACGCCGAATATTTTCTTCCCGGTCTTCCGGTGAGAATCCGAGGTCTTTGTTCAGACCGTGACGGACATTGTCGCCATCCAGAACATAGGCCTGACACCCACTTTCAAAAAGCACGGACTGCACTGCCTGCGCTACCGTCGATTTTCCTGATGCTGACAACCCGGTAAACCACAGAATGGCCCCCTGATGTCCGTTTTTCACCGACCGGTCTTCGGGCGACACCGTTGCATGATGCCAGGTTATATTACTCGCTTTGATACTATCAGCCATGGATCTTCCTTCTGTTAAAGTAATTAATGGATTCATCGCCTCTTTTTTTGTAATTATACTGGAGAGTCACCAAAATAAAAAAGAACCGCAACGAAAAGCCCGGCACTGTAAAGGAATTCACTTTGGCTTCTATGTCGGCAACCAATACTTTCTACCGAAAGATCCGGAAAAGAGGCAGCCTGTCTCTTCCGGCATTGTTCTTTCTCTTTCTTTTCTTTACGGCAACTGCTTTTGCGGAGAGTCCCGAAAAATGCCACGCCTGGATCCCTGTGTTTCGCGGGGTCGATTATCTATTTCTCCATCAGGAGACTCCTCTCCCGCAGCGAATTCATCTGGTTAAAATTGATTTAAAGGATCCTGCGATCCGTTTTACTTCCACACCGCCCAACACAGAAAAAGCCAGGCGGGAAACACGCTGCGAAACAACACTTGCCTTTGTCAAAGAAAAAAAAGCGCAACTGGGCATTAACGGCAATTTTTTTATCAATGATCATCAGGAAGACACGGATCTGCTGGGACTTGCTGTATCAGATGGAACCGTCGTTTCACTGTGGGATAAAGGCTGGGCAAAATATGCCGTTAATATTGCGGAAGACAACCAGGTCACTTTTGTAGCACGCCCGGAAGGGGGCGAAAATACCAGTGAAACAGTACCGCCGGTCAAACTGTTTAATGCCTTGACAGGCAATATCATGCTCGTGGAAGATGGAAAGGTCAAAACAGAAGAGGAAGGTGACCGCCACCCGCGTACTGCTGTGGGGCTTACAGCAGATCAGAAAATGCTGTTCCTTATCGCAGATGGAAGACAGCCCGGCCATTGTACCGGACTGACATATCATGACATGGCAACACTCTTTGTGGAATTTAACGCCGTGCGTGCGCTCGCTCTGGATGGAGGTGGTTCATCCACACTTGTACTCGCCGATCCGGAGCCGCGAGTTGTCAATGTTCCTCTGCCTGCAACTGTCCCTGAAGGTGTCGTGCTGAACCCGCCCGGCGTGGAACGGAAAAACGGAAACAATCTTGCTGTTTTTGCAGCACCTCTGGAAAGTCGGCAGAGTGGGGAAAGCAGCGCTGAATAATCCGCTGCTTGCCGATTCTGCTATTGCTTCATCTTTGCCAGAAGCTGATCCAGCCCCGGAAAATCAGGATCCATCTGCTGCAGGTTTTCCAGAAGAGGGCGCGCCTGCGCAGCATCTCTGTATCCGTCCAGATAAACCGATGCCAGGTTAAAAAGGGCGGCTTTGTTGTCGGGCGCCAGTTCTATCACCCGTTTGTAACAGTGTATCGCATCTTTAAGCGAACCGGCGGCAACAAAGGCATTCGCCGTTTCCAGCAGAAGCCGCGGCTCATCAGATTGCTTCACCGCCGCAGATTCAAGCATGTGCAGTGCCTCTTCTTTCCGGTTTTCTGCCAGGAACAAACGCCCAAGATTAAAGTCGGCATGCAAGTCCAGGGGGTGAACCTCAAGAGCCTTTTTATACCATTTTTCCGCTTCAGCATTATTTTGTGCTCGAAATTCGAGATTGCCGAGGTTGTTTAAGGCAAGAGGAAAAACAGGAATGCACGCTATGGCTTTCAGGTACTCCCGACGTGCTTCCTCGTCTCTGCCCAGACGGAAGAGATAAAAGGCGTAACTGTTATGAACGTCTCCGTTATCCGGATCCGCCTCAAACGCCCGGGTATACCAAACTTCCATGTCCTCAGTTTTTCCGCATCGGGTGAGCAAGGCGGAAAGGTTATTCAACGCTAAAAGGAAGGAAGGTTTCTTTTCGAGCGCCTGCTGATATCGCATTATCGCCGTTTCCGCATCGCCCGATTTTTCCGCCAATTGCCCGAGATTGTTGTAGGGGAGTGGGTTTTCATCATCAATGGAAAGGGCTTTTTCGTAATATTCTTGCGCTTCGACAACTCTTCCCTGACGCGCCATCAGCAGCCCGAGGTTATTGGGAATTTGTGAGTTTTCCGGGCTATTTTCCATTGCCTTCCTGTAAGCTTCTTCCGCAGCCTGCAGATCGCCTTTCTTTTCGGCAACGCGCGCCAGATTGTACCAGGCGTATTCGTCATCGGGTCTGTGTTGCAGCGCTCTCCGGAATTTTTCTTCTGCAGCATCCGGCTGATTCAGTTCCAGGAGCAAATTACCCCAATTATTCAACGCCAGGGTGAAGTCGGGTGCAATTTTTAAAGCTGCCTCATAGTGGGCAATGGCATCCTCGGGCTGCTTACTTCCAATAAGCAACGCATAGTCATTATGCGCCCGTGCATCGGAAGGATTCATGGCAAGCGCTTTCTCAAAATACGCAAGCGCTTCGTCATTACGTTCCTGAGATACCAGCTCTCTGCCGATAAGATAGTAGAGATCCTGATTATCCGGATCCAGATTCAAGGCTTCCTTAAAGCGTGCCTCCGCGGCTTTCAGATTTCCTTCCTCAGCGAGCAGCTGCCCCATTTTGTAAAGCACATAACCAAACTGCGGAGCCGCTCTCAGTGCCTCTTCGTAGTGACGCATCGCTTCATCTTTTTTGCCCTGAGCGGCAAGGAGCGCGCCCAGTTCATTGTGTGCCCTGGCATCCGATGGATTAAGCACCAGTGCCCGACGGAAATAGCGCTCCGCCTCGTCTTTTTTGTCCTGCGCCAGAAGTTCACGACCGAGTAAATAGCAGAGATCCTGATTATCGGGCTTTACTTCCAGAGCCTGCTTATAGCGTGCGATGGCTTCGTCTGAACGCCCCATAATCGAAAGAACACGGCCCATGCGATCCAACGCAAAAGCGAATTCGGGATCCACTTTCAAAGCCGCCTCAAAGTGCTGAAGTGCTTCAGGAAAATCACCCTGCTCTGCGAAGAACATGCCCATTTCGTGATGTGCCCGGGCATCCTGCGGGTTTAAACGAATGGCTTCCTGATACTGCGCCTGTGCTTCATCGAGCCGGTTGGCACGGGCGAGCTCTTTTCCAAGCAAGTAACGCGCATCCTGAAAAGAAGGATCAATACGCACAGCTTCTGAAAAATGCCGGATGGCATCGTCCGTACGCCCCAGCCTGGACAGGTCACTTCCAAGCGCCGCCTGGGTATATTTCAAATCAGGATTTATCTTCAGCGTCGCCTCGTGCAGTCTGATTGCCTCCTCCAGTTTTCCCAGTCGGCTGAGTTCTTTTGCCCACAGATAACTGGCTCCGTCAAGGGCAGGATCCAGGCGGAGTGCTTCAGCAAAATGAGTAAAAGCCTCTTCGGATTGTCCCAGCTCCAGTAAATCGCGGCCCAGAAAGAAATGCACATATTTCTGGTCGGGATTTTCTGCAAGCATTGATTTAAACCGGGCGATGCCATCATCAACACGCCCCAGTGCCTTCATACACTGGCTGATGTGGTCAATAACGTCCCCGTAATCCGGAGCCACGTTTAATGCAGCGTCGAAAAGTTTCAGAGCCTCTTCGTAGTGTTTCTGACCGTAACAGAGCATGCCCAGAGCATTCAGCGCCCGAGCGTCAAAAGGATTCAAAGCCAGGGCATCCTGATATGTCTTTTCCGCCTCTTTCAAATCACCTCGTTCTTCCAAAGCACGCCCCAGTAAAAACCATAAATCCTGATATTCGGGGTCCCGCTCGAGTCCAGCCTGGTACTGTGCGATGGCGTCATTCGGATAGCCCAGTGCCATGAATTCTCTGCCGAGCCGCTGATGCATATAGGCTTTGCCCTGAGCAGTAATAACAGCTTTTCCTTCCTCCAACGCCTTTGCCGTTTCGCCCCGCCGCAGCCAGGAATCAGCGCGCTGGTAATGCCAGCGGGATGCATCGATTTCAACAGGAATCCATTCAACTGAAAAAAACATCAAGCTCAACAGAAAAGTGATTCCGTATGCGGCAACTTTCCCATACTGCCTGTTTTTTAGCCAGCCAGCACAACATTGAACGCCATAGCTCCCGAGGAGAATCAGAACGGGAAACACGGGTACCCGCGCCCTGCCGTTGACGAAAAAGGGGAGAAAAGACGTGAGGTAATAGAGAACAAAAAGTATCATTAAAACGACAAGAGGCATGGCATCCTGATGCCTGCCGTTAAAAGTGCGCCTGAACAATGCCCAGAGCAGCAGCAGCATACCGGAGGTAAAAAGCGCCGCTATCCAGCGGAAAGTCGGCAGAAAGCGCAGCGGCAGATAATGATTCAGCTCGCATTGCACCACTTTGTTGCAGGTAATCTCCACTGGTGTCCAAAGAAGAATCCATTTTTTTACCATAGATCTGATTGTTTCCGCCGGATGTGCACGCATATACGCCCGTGCTTTCTGCGCAAAAACAGCGGAGGCTTCCGTGTGAGAGATGGAATCGCGCCCCAATTCTTTGGCGAGCCCGCGTACTACATTCACATAGTCTTTTGCCGCCCATTTTCCCGTACCTTCCAGTTCCTGCAAGTAAGGCAGCCACGGGGAAACACCGTCCGACTGCTCATGATTGCCGATAATCAGGTTGTGCCCGAAATAAGTGGCAATGGGCACAAATTCCCCGGATGCGACATAATTACGAACTGTAACCGGAACGATGAGAATGAAAGTACTAATCAGCAGGGTACCCCATGCCGCCGGAAGAAGGCGCAGCTTTTTATGTCGCCACGCAATCCAGCCGAGCCATAAAGCGACAAAAGGTCCAAAGCCCAGGATGTTCGGCCGTGCTAGCCCGTATGCGCCGAACAAAAGACCGAGCAGGAACAGGTAGCGGAGTTTGAACGACGCACTCCATCGAAGAAGAAGTGAGAATAAGGCAACAGCAAGGAACACGAAAATGGCAGGATCGTTAACCTCTCCTTCCCAATAGATAAAAATCCCGCAGAAAGCGCTGTACAAAGCACAGGCAAGCCCGGCTGCCGGCCCGAAAAGATGCCTGCCGAGACGAAATAGAAAATAAACAGCGGCAAGCCCGAGAAATACATTCAGCAGGCGGGGCGCCAGATAACTTCCTCTACTGAAAAAATAGAGAACTGTCAGAAGATATCCGTAGCCGGGAGGTCTGTAAAAGGGCGTCGTCCGTATTTCCGGATCGGTCTCTCCGGGACGCTCCGACCAGTCACCCGTCAGAATAGCACGGGCAAAATGATCCTGCACTTCAGGATCCTGCTGCAGTGCTGAGTAATCGGGGGCGTGCATCACAGCGGACAGATACCAGAAACGCAGCAGGGCAGCGGCAATTAAAATGCCTGTCAGAACCCATAATTCTGTACGGGAAAGCAAAGGCTTATGTCCCGCATCGGACGGCGATTCTACGGGTAAATGGCTCTCAGGCATTCGGGTATTCTCCTGCGCCGGCGGACAGGTATCCGGTCGGAATCTGCGAAAATAAGGGCCGTTTTTCTTAAAGCGCGTAAATAAAAGGGGAAACCACGCCTGCCTGACCGGCAAAGAAAAACAGTAATCCGAGCAGAATAAGGGAAATAATGATCGGGGCAAGCCAGAATTTTTTGCGAACACGCATAAATGCCCAGATTTCTTTCAGCAGTTCCATGGTATATCCTTACTGTGATGACCCGTAAACGCGAATGACTTATTGATCAGAGAGATCTTTAATTTGCAAAAGAACGCTTTAAGTGTAATTACTTGACTCTATTCATTTCAATACGTCAGTATTAACGTTGTCCACTTTGCTCTCAGCTAACAGGAACTACATTATGATGCGCTTTCTTCCTTTATCCTTTCTGATCTGTTTTTGTTTCAGCCTTCCATTCAGCAGTGCGGCAGAAGACAACACACTGCGCCCGGGAATGCGTGTTGCTTTTCTGACAGCCGAAGCTACTCTGGAAGAAATGGGTGAGCACAGCCTTGCCGCCTGGCAATTTCTGGCTGAACAGCCGGATACGGAAATTCTTTTTAACCGCGACAATGCAGGTTTTATTGACCGTTCAGGCACTGCGCGAGAACTGAGTGAATTTGATGTTGTCTGGTATCATCAGGGCGACGATGTCCGGGACACATCTTTGTATAGAGGGGCACAGCGCACCGAAATTCTTGAATTCATGCAGAGCGGCAAAGGTGTTCTGCTCTCGGGAGGCGCTCTGGAAATGGTCATCTATTTCGGTCTGGAGAAGCTGATCCGACCACAACGACATTATCAGGAAAACTGGCGCGATCCTGCCCCGCTAGTCTTTGTTGAAAAAACACATCCTGTTTTTCATGGACTTTATACAGGCGAAGAAGAGATTCCACTAAGCAGAGGAGGCTGCCGTGCTGTAGCTGATTTTTACTGGGGCGGTCCGGGGGAAGGTATGGTGCTTGCCAACAGTCCTGCCGGCGTGCATCGGCCTCTTGTTGAATATGCATCCGGAAAGGGCAGACTCCTCACCTTCGGGTGGCGTTGGCCTGATTACGCCGATCTGGATAATCCGGACAGAGACGCTCTTTTGCGGCTTACATGCAATATGCTCAACTATCTTGGCACTCCTGAACAGTGGCAGCCTTTTCGTATCCGCAGCGAATTCCCCTATACAAGACTTGCCGGAACCGGCATGATTGACCCGTTGCGGTTTGAACCTCTCCGTCGCTCTATTTCGCATCTAATTGACGAGTACGGAAGCCATTATCCCCAGGGGGAGGAATATCTTACGCGTCTTGACGAACTCGTCAGAATCTATGAGGAGGCACAAAGGGCAGGGGACCGGGCAACTTTGGAAATGGTGGCCGATCGATTGGAGGCGCTGCAGCGGGAAGCCATGCTGGCAAACCCGCTTCTGGACTTTGAAAAAATTCTTTTTATCAAACGAAATGCCGAGCAATTGGGGCTTCCCGACAACAGTTACGGCAATGAGTATCTTGCACCGACAGGTTACAACAACTCACTGCAGGCGCTGTCTTATAAGACAAATGAGGCACCTTACACTGTTTTCACCCCTGAAAACGATGTATTTATCGGTGATCTCGACCTGCATTATGACGGAGCTAAAATGTTGCTGTCCGTACCGGACCTGTCCGGTAAATGGGGAGTAGGAGAATTGGATCTGGAGTCAGGGACGCTTCGGATGCTGCCGTTGATCCCGGACGAGGACGTACATAATTTTGATGCCTGTTACCTTCCTGATGAGCGTATTGTCTTTACTTCGACGGCGCCTTATATCGGAGTACCCTGCGTCGGAGGAAGGTCAAAGGTTACCAATTTGTATCTTCTGGAAAAAAATGGAGCGATCCGGCGGCTGACCAATGACCAGGACCACAACTGGTGCCCTGCTGTGCTTAATGACGGCAGACTCCTCTATCTGCGCTGGGAGTATGCTGACATAGCCCATGCTTTCATGCGTATTCTTTTTAGTGCTAATCCGGACGGCTGCCGCCAGATGGAATATTACGGCAGCAACTCCTTCTGGCCTACCGCCATGTTTTTTGCGCGAGCGGTGCCCGACCATCCTTCGCGCTTTGTGGCTATTGTCGGCGGTCACCATGATGCCCACCGCCAGGGCGAATTAATTCTCTTTGACACCAGCCTGGGCAGGCATGAAGCAGACGGTGTCGTCCAGCGTATCCCGGGCTACGGAAAGAAAGTGGAACCTGTTATTCTTGACGGACTTATTTCAGCAAGCTGGCCACGTTTCCTGCATCCATACCCGCTCAGCGACAGTTACTACATTACAGCCTGCCAGCCGGATAAAAATGCACTGTGGGGCATTTATCTTGTTGATCGTTTCGACAATTTTACACTTCTCCATGAAGAAGAATCTTTTGCCATGCTGGAACCGACCGCCTGGCGAAAAACAAAACGCCCGCCTGTGATTCCTGATTGCAGCGTTCCCGGCGCGGAAGAATCCGTTATCCAGCTCGCCGATGTTTATCACGGGCCCGGTACTGCAGGTATTCCCCGGGGCACTATTAAAAAACTTCGAATTATCGGCTATGAATACACTTTTCACAACTTCGGCTGCGAACCTGATCGCGTGGGTATGGACGGCCCCTGGGATGTGCGCCGTATTCTGGGCACTGTACCGGTGGAAGAAGATGGATCCGCGCATTTTACTGTACCAGCCATGACTCCGGTAGCAGTACAGCCGCTGGATGAGGACGGAAAAGCAGTAGCCCTGATGCGCAGCTGGTTTACCGCAGCACCGGGAGAAGCTCTGTCCTGTGTCGGGTGCCACGAACCACAGAATTCTGCTGCACCGCCGCAGTATACCCCGCAGGCATTTAAAAGGCCGCCGGACAACATTGCCCCCTGGTACGGTCCTGCGCGTGGCTTTTCTTTCCAGCGGGAAATTCAGCCCGTGCTGGACGCGCACTGCGTTACATGCCATGACGGTGCAAAGCACGAAAACATACCGGATTTCACAGACAAACCGGTACAAAAATACAACTCCGCATTTCAACTTCATTTTTCACCCTCCTACATGGCGCTGCGCAGCTGGGTACATACGCCAACATTGGAAAGCGATGCCCATATGCTTCCCGCTAAAGCCTTTCATGCGGATACAAGCATGCTGATTCAGATACTCAGAGACGGACATTATTCCGTGCAACTGGATGAGGAATGCATGGATCGGCTTATTACATGGATTGACCTGAATGCGCCTTTTCATGGCTCGTGGCAGGAATGTGTCGCTTATAGCCCGGAAAAGAGTGCTGCCGCCCTGAAAGGCGCGGAACGACGCAGGGAGCTGCACAAGAGATATACAGGCATCGATGAGGCCTTCGACGCCCTGTCTGAAAAAGCAGTCATCACACACAGCACGGCATCGGATCCTTCGGACTGTCTTCCAAGAGAGTATGACGGAACGGTCCAGGAGACCGCTGGCATACTTACGCATAACGCCAACTCAACAACACGCACAATTGCAATCACGCCGGAACTGTCTCTGGACTTCGTTCTGATCCCTCCGGGAGAGTTTATTTTCGGATCAGACAGCGGCTATCCCAATGAGGCACCCGCACGAAAGGTCACCATCGAAAAAGCGTTTTATATGGGAAAATTTGAAATCTCCAACGCACAATACGCCGTTTTCGATCCTGATCACGACAGCGGACTGGAAACAGGGGAGGGATACCAGTTCGGGGACGATGAGCGGGGCTTCCCCCTTAACCGTCCCGAACAGCCTGTTGTCCGGATTTCCTGGAATCAGGCTGTTGCTTTCTGCGAGTGGCTGTCTGCCCGGACAGGTCTCCGCTTTTCCCTGCCAACTGAAGAGCAGTGGGAATATGCATGCCGGGCAGGCACAAACACAGCCTTCTGGTACGGATCTCTGGATACTGATTTTGCTGCCACCGCCAATCTTTCCGATGCGACGCATTATGAAGTCTATTATCCCCATGTCCCCTCCATCCATCCGCCGTGGCGACCCGCCGACACCTGTTTTAACGATACCTGGCGCGTGTCTGCGCCTGTGGATGCTTTTCAGGCAAATCCATGGGGCGTTCACAACATGCACGGAAACGCAGCCGAATGGACAATAAGCACCTACCATAGCGACAGCAACGGCACCGAGGAGCGTAAAGTTGTGCGGGGCGGTTCCTGGATGGATATCCCGAAAAGGGCGCGCTCCGCTTTCAGGCTGCATTATAACGCCTCTCAAGGCGTGCATGATGTCGGCTTCCGTGTTGTTTGCTCAACCCTGCCCTGATGAAGGACTCGAGAGCCTCTTTTTAGCAGCGGAGCAGATTCAGGAAAGAATGGGAATACCGCTGTGCTCCGGAGGTTTTATTGGTATTCTTTCTTTTATGCTTTACATACAGTATATTGTGGTCTTTGCGCTTCGATACACTTGACTTTGTGGTAGACAGTGGTTAAAATAAGGCAATGATTCAGTCTGCCCGGTGCTTTCTTGGGCGATGGTACCGGGCTGAAAAGCGAGGAGATCTATGCCATGACCCCTGCCGCACAGGACGCATTTGCTGCGCAGCAAACCGCTGTACCTTTCTTTTTTTCGGAGATTGAAAAACGGGATGGAAGGGTTGTGGCTTTTCAATCTTCCAAAATCACTGCCGCACTGGCGAAAGCAGGGCAGGCGACCGGAGAATTTTCCGAAGAAACTGCCAGACAGCTCACCATGCGTGTTCTCAGCCTCTGCCAGCAGGCGGAATCGGATGCCGTGCCTACGGTGGAAGCCATACAGGACGTGGTGGAAGAAGTGCTGCTCATGTCGCCCTTCAAAAAAACCGCCAAGGCATACATCCTTTATCGGGATCAGCATGCACGGGTCCGGGAACTGATCAACAAGGCAGACGTTGAGCTGATCGACCGCTATCTGGATCAGATGGACTGGAAAGTGCGTGAAAACAGCAATATGGCATATTCTCTGCAGGGACTGAACAACTATATTTCCAGTGAGGTAAGCAAGACCTATTGGCTGAATAAAATTTACACCAGTGACATCCGCGAAGCCCACAGCCGTGGTGATCTCCATATTCACGATCTGGGTCTGCTTTCTGTTTATTGTGTAGGCTGGGACCTTCAGGATCTTCTGCGTTCGGGTTTCTGCGGCGCACCGGGCAAAGCGGAAAGTGCACCTCCCAGGCATTTCCGTGCCGCTCTGGGACAAATTGTCAACTTTTTCTATACCCTGCAGGGAGAGGCGGCCGGTGCACAGGCTTTCAGTAATTTTGATACCCTTCTCGCACCGTTTATCCGCGAAGACCGGCTCACTTATGAAGAAGTAAAACAATCTCTTCAGGAATTTGTATTCAACCTGAACGTCGCCACTCGTGTTGGTTTTCAAACGCCCTTCACGAACCTGACCATGGATCTTCAGCCGCCTGCAGCACTCGCAGGACAGCCTGTGATTATTGGCGGCACATCGCAGGATACTGTATATGGAGACTACCAGCATGAAATGACCATGCTGAACAGCGCTTTTCTTGAAGTGCTCGCGGAAGGCGATGCCAAAGGACGTGTCTTCAGCTTTCCTATCCCCACTTACAATATTACGCCGGACTTCGACTGGGAGCGGCCGGGCCTGGATAAGCTCTGGGAAGTGACCGCCAAATACGGCATCCCGTACTTCGCCAACTTCATCAATTCGGACATGTCTGCCGACGATGCACGGAGCATGTGCTGCAGGCTTCGTCTGGATCTGAGAACGCTGGAGAAACGGGGAGGAGGTCTCTTCGGTGCCAACCCGCTCACCGGATCCGTAGGTGTTGTAACCATCAATATGCCCCGCCTCGGCTATCTTGCTCAATCAGAAGAGGCGTTTTTCGACAGGCTGAACAGGCTTATGGATCTTGCGAAGGAGAGCCTGGAAACGAAGCGAAAAATTCTGGAAGCTTTTACTGCCAAAAGCCTCTACCCTTATACAAAATTTTACCTTCGCGATGTGTACAATCGATTCAATTCCTTCTGGCACAACCATTTTTCAACGATCGGGCTGGTCGGCATGAATGAGGCATGCCTGAATCTATTCGGAAAAGATATCGGCACGGAAGAAGGTTCCGCTTTTGCCTGCCGTGTGCTGGATCACATGCGGGATCGCCTTGCCGAATATCAGGAGGAAACGGGCAGTCTGTACAATCTGGAAGCCACCCCGGCGGAAGGTACTGCCTATCGTTTGGCACGGCTTGACAGGAAGTATAATCAGGGTATTCTTTTCGCAAACCACAAAGAGGTGTCGGAAGGGGCCGAGCCTTTTTACACGAATTCCACCCAATTGCCGGTCAATTACACCGACGATATTTTTGAAGTTCTGGACCGGCAGGATCCTTTGCAGACGCGTTATACAGGTGGAACAGTGCTCCATGTCTTTCTCGGAGAAGCCGCCGCCGACCCGCAGGCCGTTAAAACTTTTGTGAAAAAAGTCTGCGAAAATTATTCATTGCCTTATTTTACTGTGTCTCCCAGTTTTTCCATTTGCCAGACCCACGGCTATCTTAACGGCGAGCACCCAGTCTGCCCTGAATGCGGAAGCACGACAGAGGTCTATGCCAGGATTGTCGGATATCTGCGCCCGATCAACCAATGGAACGAAGGCAAACAGGCCGAATTTGATATCAGACGCCATTACAGCGTCGATGCTTCTCCGGCCAAGTAATCCAGACATGCTTTTCGGCGGCTATCAACCGATTTCACTCAGCGACTTTCCGGGGCGGGTAGCCGCCATTTTATTTACGCAGGGCTGTAATTTCCGCTGTCCCTATTGCCACAATGCCGAGCTCATTCCACTGTGCGCACATCCGGATAAAACTTTCGGACGCAAGGAAGCACTTGCGTTGATCCAAAGCCGCCAGGGTCTTCTGGAAGGCGTTGTCATTACTGGCGGAGAACCGACCATCCAGCCCGATTTATATGACTTTCTTTGTGAGCTGCGCACCCTCAGCTTAAAAATCAAACTGGACACGAACGGCAGCAACCCCGACTGCCTCGCCCGGCTGCTTCGGGATAATCTTCTCGATTACGTCGCCATGGACATCAAAGCTCCGGAGTGCAAATACGACCTTCTCTCAGGTTCCGCTGTTGACTACCCCTCCATCCAAAAAAGCATTGCACTCCTTGCCGGCTCTGCCATTGACTGCCACTTCCGAACCACTTTTATGCAACCGCTTCTCAATGATGATGATATTGAATCCATCCGTACCAGCCTGCCCGAAAATATCAGGTATATCGTGCAGGAGTGTAAATAGAATGGTTCGTGCGCAATTCCGTTCAAGCGGTTCAGAATAACAGGCCTTCTCATTCCCGCCCTGCGTTAAAGCGTATTTCATAGGCTTTACCGTGAATTTCTTTAGCCGCTTCGACCAGCTCAGGATAAGGGGTATCGGTTACTGTCAGAAACCCGATGTTATAGTTTTCGCCGTCCAGACTGCGCCCCGTTAAGGGTTCGTCAATAAACTGAAACCAGTGGCATCCGACAAAACCCGGATGCTCCAGAACACTCCGGACATAGTTTTTGTAATGGGTCGCCCGGTCATCCTGATCCCGGGTTGCAACCAGTCCTGTATGAAACAGGCCCCGATCCAGTGCCCCGAAATGGAATTCACCGATCAGGAGCGGTTTATTCAGATCATGCTCGCCCGCCCATCTATCCGGCGTTACCTGACGCCTGTAAATATTAAAAGTGACTACATCGGCAACAGCAGCGCATGCGCGCACCGCCGGCTCGGTCGCCGGTGAAAAACGGCAGCCGAGATAGAGCTGGTTCGGTGCTTTTTCTTTCAAAATATCACGAACAGTTGTAAAGTATTGCAAAGCAAACTGATATAAAAAGCTATCTGTATCATCCTTGAAAGCTTTCGTTCTTTTTGACGGTCTTTCAATGGCGTCCCAGGACGAAAAGTCGCTTTCCCAGGCATCATTGAGAGACTGAATATCTTTATAATGCTCCTGCAGCTGTTTTAAAAAAGCTTGTCGGGCGGGCTGCTCTGCATTACTGGCGAGCACGCCGCCGATAACTCCTTCCCAGGAGAGTTCATTGTCAACAAAGTAGCCGATACAAAGTGGATTCCCGGAATATTTTGCCGTCATGGCTGAAATCTCCGGTTCGATGCTTTCTCTGAATTCCGGGTGATAGGCATCGCATATTTTACTCCAATATCCTTCTGCTGCCTGAAGACGAGGTGCATTTCCTGTTGTCGCACTGGACGTAAAAGGAACAGGGCTGGTCTCCAGCATAAAAGGAGGGCTCCAGTTGCCTATGGTGGTAAATCCCCAGGCACGAAGCCGTTTATACGCCATTTCCCGACCGAATGTCTTCCAGTCTTTACCGTATTTTCTGATCATGTTAGCCGCATAAAAATTGAAGGCTGAGCCCGAGCCCCCGATAACATCAGCCATACTGTGAACGCCATGCAGCACCGTAAAAGCCTGAGAAAAGATAGGATCATTTTTATCAGGCAGGTATTCAAACCAGGCATCACGCTGCTCCGCAAAAGTATATTCACTGAAACCGACGCAATTGATCCCCAAAGAAAGGAAAAGTCTACCTTCCGGTGTTATGAGCCACCATTTCCCGTCTATCTTTTCTGTGCGGAACCAGCCTGTTCCTGCCAGCTGCGGACCCGCCAGCCATCCACCGAAAGAATCCCGTTCGGCCAGGGCAGGAGTAGCTTCCAGCAAAGTTCTTTCTTCTTCCAGCCGCTGTGCGAAATCACCCTCTTCTTTCAGCTTCCCCGGCCAGTCCCCATGCTTATATTGGCCGAAAGCATCCACAAAAGGCATATGCGCGTTTATATAGTCCGCATGACTGCCGCCGAAAAGGAAAACCTGCTTGAGGGCCAGCGTCGTATCTTGCGCAGGATGAGCTAAAAAAATTTGAAACCCTGTAATTTCCTTTAAGTTCAGAGGCGCCCCTTTTCCCAGTGGCGCATCAACCGGTGGAACGCCGCGCATTCCCCAGAAGAATTCTTTGTCATTGCGGCTGAATGCCATACAAACATCTTTGGTCTCTCCTGGAGCAATCTCGCTTTCGAGATTGTTGCAATGATTGGTTCCATCAGCACCGTCATTATCAACACGCAGGCAGATGACAGCAGGAGCGGCAGAAGGATTGTGTACTGTGAAGCCCATTCCGAAATGGCCTGAAAAGTCCCAGGTATCTTCAGGTGCATGGACGTAAATTCCGGGCCAGTCCGCTGGTTTAAAAAGTATCTGCAGCCCGGATTCTGTCACTTTTCCTGCATGTGAATCGTGAAATTGCACAGAAGGTGGAAGGGGATGCAATAAGTCAATCAGAACGGTTCTGTTCCCGACAGTATCCAGCGGAGCGGATGCCGCAAAATGACTGAACAGTATTGCCACAACTAAGCCGGGGAGAAATGATTTCGTCTGCATATATTTCCCTTGTTTGTGTATAGTAATTTAAAAAACCTTTGCAAAAAGTACCTTTGGGGCACAGAATCCTGCGTTTAAAAAAATGCTTCAGCGCTTGTCCAGAATCGCTTCGGCAGGGGCGGTTCCCTCAAAATGGTATTCATTAAGAAACACCCCTTTTTCACCGGGTTCCGCTGCGTTCCCAAACAAAATGCCGCTCTGCAACGGCACTCCTTTTGCCTTCACCGATACCTTATCCAGATACAGGTTCCCGACATTACCAAATTCCAATGCACTGCATTTTCGCGGCAGCTTCTGCTCTTCAGGGTACACAACAGACGCATCCTCTATCACTATATTCTCTGCTCCATCTGCAGCAATCCCGGCGCCGGGCGGTTCTGTAATGGCGATGCGGTCAAAACGTATCGCATTGACTGCTCTGCTGAGCGGCATCCTTCCGTCCAGTGTCCTGGTCAGAATCTGAATTGCAGCACCACGATCAATACTACCATACCATCGAGAGTACCCTGTATGCTCAATTCTAATGTCAGAAAAAGCAAGACGAGCCGGGATGACTCCTTCGGGCCACTCGGGGTCATTGCCTATAACGATACCAAAACCGCCGACATTGGTTATACAGATATTTTCAACAGTTCCATCGGTGCTCTTCAGCATCATTCCATGGCGCCGGTGATTCATAAACACAGTGTCTTTAATTACAAAATCTGCTCCGCATCGCGAGAGATTGTATACCTGCCAGTCCACGATACCCGGACGAAGCATTACCAGGGGATCTTTCAGTGTCAGGCGGAGTCTGCCATCTTCCTGCCTGTCCATTCTGACAATGGTGCTTTCCAACAGAAGGGCGCCCTGCACAGGATCAACAATCTGCACTTTGTCACCTTCGCAAAAATACCCGCCCGTGCCGATCCTGATAACGTTGCTGTCAATCAGTGCATCCATAAGACAAGGACGCGAATAAATATTCACTCCGTCATCAGCCATTCCCTCAAAAGAACAGGCTTCGATCAGCGGCCCAGTTGTATCCTGCTGCGAGTGAACTCCATCACTGTTAGTGCTTAAGAACCTTCCGGATTCAGGTTTCGGATATACCTTGATTTTACGGAGTTGCGTCCTGTCCGATTCAAGAGAACCGACTGCCACACTTTGTGAGGCATAGACCGTTACCTGCGATGCACCGCAATGAAAAGACCGCCAAAAAAATAACGCACCGCCATTACCGTAGCGCGCCAGCTGAACAAAGCGGTCTCCCATCTGCATATCCGTCAGCCGATCCTTCTGAGAATCGACGGGATACATGCGCCACACACGACGGCTTATCTGTTTCCACAGCTCCATAAAGATAAAGTCCGCCGCACCTGCCTTGACAGTTTTTGTGTTTCTGTCGAAAATCATACCCCATTGCCCATGCGGTTTCGGGGCATCAGAAAACCAGGTCTCACTCAAAAGCGGAAAGTTTTCCTGAACCGCCAAATCAAACCACCCTTCCGAACGTGACAAGGCAAGAACGGTTCCCTGGGTAAAAGGAAGCGGATCATAATCTATGGAAAGACTTTCAATAAACACATTTTCGCTTTGCCCGACAAAAAAAGCACCCTGCCGCGGATCCGTGAAAATCAGTTCTGTGTCGTCTCCTTCGCCCCGAACAGTCATGTTTCTGGCTTTTTCGATGACCAGTGCGGAATAATGCCTGTCACCGCCGCTGATCCTGTAACACCCTTTTTCCAGAAGAATCACAGAGGGCCGGCCTGAATCAATGGCTTCTTTAATAAGAGCCCGGAATACAGGGCCCATATCTTCTTCCGTATCAGGAACCACTCCGAAGTCCCGGGCAGAATATAGAAGCGTGTTCTCTTCCTGAGCATACAGACCGCTGAAAGGAAGCGTGAAAAGGGCAGAGAACCATAAGAGGAAAAGCATTTTGGAATTCACAAGAAAAACCTTTTATACACTTGCAGACAACACAGGTTTACAGTATGTCTACCAGTCTATCACAGACCGCTCTTGAAGCAAATAAGGTAAAAGCGGATAATCAGGCAAGCAGGGAGAAAATGATGAGTACAATAAGCAGACGCCGTTTCAATCAGTGCCTCGCCGCCGGGGCGGGGCTTGTGCTTTCGCAGACCCTCAGCAGCAGGATTAAGGCAGAAGAAACCATTCGCCCGAATATAGTCTTTCTTCTGGCCGATGATATGCGGTGGGACACCCTGGGCTGTATGGGCAATCCAGTGATTCAAACACCTCATTTGGATCGGCTGGCGGCCGAAGGAC
Source organism: Candidatus Hydrogenedentes bacterium ADurb.Bin170 (assembly GCA_002070275.1). GTDB lineage: Bacteria > Hydrogenedentota > Hydrogenedentia > Hydrogenedentales > CAITNO01 > JAAYJV01. The sequence goes on along the minus strand of MWCY01000007.1, from coordinate 66,740 downwards.
AGGTGTTTGATCAGTGCAGAGTTACAACGTCTATCTGCTGCTCAAGTCGTGCTTCCATACTGTCCGGGCAATATGTCTGCCGCCACGGCATTGATGATTTTGCTAAAACCTTCACTCCGGAAGCCTTTGCCCAATGCTACCCGGCTCTGCTGCGAAATCATGGTTATTACACAGGTTTTGTGGGCAAATACGGCGTCGGCACTGAGCTTCCGGAAAAAGCATTCGACTTCTGGCGCGGTTTCGGCGGCCAGGGCAACTATGAGAATTTCGATGAAGCAGGCACATTCAGGCATCTGAACCGTATCACAGCAGAGGATAGTTTGGCTTTTCTGGAAAATTGCCCGAAAGACAGACCCTTCTGCCTGAATGTCAGTTTTAAAGCGCCCCATTGTCAGGACGGCGATGCACGGCAATTTATCCATGAAGAGGAATATAATGATTTATATGCGGATTTGATCATGCCGGTGCCCGCTTCAAACACGGTCTCTTATGAGGACAGGTTCCCCGAGTTTTTCAGAGACAACAACGAAGCACGCCGCCGGTGGAAACTCCGCTTCGCCACGCCTGAAATGCAGCAGGAAAGTATTCGAAAATACTACCGTCTGATTACCGGTCTGGACAGAGTAGCCGGCGAGATACGCGATAAAGTGGACGCTCTGGGCTTTGGCGAAAATACTCTTTTCATTTTTACCTCAGATAATGGCTTTTTTCTGGGGGACAGCGGTCTGGCAGGGAAGTGGTACGGCTATGAAGCGTCCATCCGGGTGCCTCTTATTATTTATGACCCCCGGAGCAGCAGAAAAGAACAGGACGTACGACATTACATTCCCGTACTGAATATTGACATAGCTCCCACTATCCTTGAACTTGCTAATATTCCTATTCCTGATACAATGCAGGGGAAAAGCCTTGTGTCCCGGATGCAAGGAGAAAAATCGATGTGGCGTAGCGATTTTTTCTACGAACACAACTTCCATCACCCCGGAATCCCGAAGTCGGAAGGAGTCGTTTCCCGGGAATACAAGTATCTGCGGTATCATGAGCAGAATCCTTTGTATGAAGAGTTGTTTGACCTGAATGCAGATCCGGATGAGGTAATTAATCTGGCAGGCAAAGAGGAATATGAACCGCTGCTGAAGCGCATGCGGAATCGCTTTGACGAACTCAAAGAGGAATGCTGCCGCTGATCTCTCTGTTAAAGCTTTAAAGCAGCAGATGTTCTGCGTAAACAGGAGCGTAGCTTATGGTATCCCTTACGGATTCAGATTCAACCTCAGACAAAGTCCTGTCCGATTTAAACCGGCTCTCCGGTGCATCCAGCCCGTACCTTCGGCAGCATGCGCTTCAGCCCGTTGCATGGCAGCCGTGGGACGAGGAAGCACTTCTGAAGGCGCAGCTGGAAGATAAGCCCATTTTTTTGTCTATCGGCTATGCCGCCTGTCATTGGTGCCATGTAATGGCGCACGAATCTTTCGATAATCCTGAAATCGCCTCTCTGATGAATCGTTTCTTCGTCAATATAAAAGTTGACCGGGAAGAAAGACCGGATCTGGACGATCTGTATATGAGCGCAGTCGTGGCACTGACCGGCAGGGGCGGGTGGCCTGCGAGCATTTTTCTGACTCCTGATCTGGAGCCATTTTATGCCGGGACTTATTTCCCGCCAACAAGCCGATATGGCATACCCGGATTCAGCCAGATACTCGAGGAAATCGCCCGCCTGTGGCGTTCTGATAGAAGCCGCATACAGACTCAGGCAGCGGCACTGACAGACCGTTTAAAACATCATTTTACGGTAGTCCCAGCCAGCCATATGGTCGAACCTGAAACACTGGTCGATCAGGCATTGGCTGTGCTTGCGGCAACTTTTGATTCCCAATGGGGCGGGTGGGGCGACGCCCCCAAGTTTCCGTCGCATGCAGCGGTTGCCCTTTTGCTTCGAAACGGGAAAAGGCGAGAGATACCTCATTATCTTCATATGGCGGAAAAAACGCTGGAGTGTATGGCGGCAGGGGGGATACACGACCATCTGGGCGGCGGTTTTCATCGTTATTCTGTTGATGCGCAATGGCAAGTGCCACACTTCGAAAAGATGCTTTATGACAACGCCCACCTTGTTTTGTCTTACCTTGAAGCGTGGCAGAGTACTGCAAAAGAGAAGCACAGGCATATTACTGAGTCCATTTTAAACTATGTACTTCGAGATCTGACCAGTCCGGAAGGCGCTTTTTACAGTTCAGAAGATGCAGACAGTGAAGGCTTGGAAGGTAAATTTTATCTGTGGTCTTATGAGGAGCTGCAAAAGGGGCTCAGCGCAGAGCATCTGGCATTTTTGAAAAAGCATTTTTCTGTCAGCGAAAAAGGCAATTTTGAGTCTCATGAACCGGGGCATGAGGGATTGAATATTCTTTCTGCAAAGGCGTGGATCATCGGAGAACCGTGGGACACAATCAGAAAAATACTTTTAGAAAAACGAAGCCGCCGGATCCGTCCAGGTCTTGACACCAAAGTCATAGCCTCGTGGAATGGACTCATGATAACGGCTCTGGCAAAGGCAGCCTTTTATCTGAAAAATGATGTTTACCGGGATGCCGGAGAAAAAGCGGGGCACTTTGTAGAAACGCATCTGCTGTCCGATGAAGGGCTCTTCAGGATATGGAGTGACGGCAAGGCATCGCATCCGGCTTATCTGGAAGATTACGCCACGGTAACCAATGCCTTTTTAGATCTCTACCAATGCACTTTTAACAGGCGGTGGCTTGCTCTTGCAAAGGGAACAGGGGAGCGTATGATTCATCTTTTTCTGGATAAAAAGAATGGCGGTTTTTTCACTACCGGCGAGCAGCATAAGCATCTTTTCGCACGCATGAAGACAGTGCATGATGCAGCGGAAGTATCTGCTGCAAGCACAGCGGCACTGGGACTTATGAAACTGGCATGGCACTGTGATGAACCTGCTTTTGAAAACGCTGCACTAACTGTGTGGCAGACAGGCGCTCCGAGCGCACAAAATGCCGTTCAGGGCCACCTGCATCTGGCACTCTTTGCCGACACACTGCAGCACGGATTTACAGAAGCAACCCTTCGCCCTGGATGCACTGCTGCGGATTTGGAAGCGTTACTGGAAGTGCTGCGACAGGAGGCGCCGCTGAATACTCTGCTTAAACTCGAAAGAGATCCTGAATCTTCTGATGATGCCACAGCCCCTCCACAGACAAATCAGAGCACACACAGCGCCGTATACCTCTGTTTGCATCGAAGTTGTCTGCCACCCATCTCCAGTGCAAAAGAACTGAGGCGCCGCCTTCGCAACGCCTCAGCTGATTAAAGCATTCATGCCACCGCTTTTTTTATAAGGCAGCATTTCTCCGGTAGAGTGCGCCGGCACCAACAATACTCATAAGAAGCGCAACCAAAAGCAGCAAGGAAGCTGAATGCAGCAACGGCATGACGCCGCCGGGTGTCACGGAAAGTGCCGCTGTCCCTGTTTCCGCATGGGCGCCCGTGCCGTCTGTCAGTCTGCAGGCATACAGTCCCGCGTCTTCTTCGACCACAGGGTCAAAATTCAGCACGTCCGAAGTTGCACCGGGAATATCCACGCCGTTATGCGTCCATTGGTAGGATATTGTGCCCCAGGATTGAAGAACATCCACTTGAAACTGGAATTTCTTTCCGGCACGTATCGTAGCATTTGCCGGGAAGGGTCCTTCGACAATGACCACACCTGCATTTTTCTCCAGGAGTACAGGATTTAGCGCCGTGCCGGACAGGTCGTTCCACTTTCCGGAGGAACCGTACATCATCCCGCAGTCTTCGTGATCATTGTAGTTGTTGGGCTCGTTGCTGTTCCAATTGCTGTAGCGACCATTTACTGCACTTCCGTCGGCGACTCCACTCCAGAACTGAGTGCCGTTTTCCTGCCACACCCAGCGTCCTTCCTCATCAATATCATTGGCACCGATGTAAATGCTTTTATCGAGCACGCCAAAAGTATGTCTGATCCACTGGTTTTCCCGCTCATCATTCACCGTGACCATGTACACGCCTAAAGAATCCGCCCGGGTACGCCCGTCGAACCAGCTCAGAGGTTCCGTTAATTTGTACATATGCCCATTATTGGGATTCTGAATCCAGGCGGAAGCGCGATCGCCAAGACCAATGCCCGGTTTTGTATTGATTTCATATATGGCTTTTGCTTTTCCGTTTGTCTGCCGGGGACTTGACCATCCGAGCCAGGCTACGGCATCTCCGCCCTGCTCATAATAATCCATGCGGATAGGGTATTTTTTCCCGGCTACCAGAGCCAGATCTTTGACGGCCGTATATGTCGTGGAGCTTTGCGCCTTCCACTGGTCAACTAACAGTTCGTTGTCAACCCAAAGGCGCACACCGTCATCGGTACGTGTATAAAAAGTGTAGTTTTCTGTATAGTCCGGGATCACCCAGCCCGTCCAGCAGACGGTAAAGTCGTTGGCATTCACTCGCGAGCTAGGAGCACTCCGTCCCCAATTAAAGGTAACCTGCTGATCAATACGCGTCATTGCCAGGTCAGTCATAAAACGGGTATTAAAATATTCGGCATGCAGTCCGCCTGTTCCATCGCAAAGCCGATCTTTGCCCGTGCAGCCTGGCGGTCTTTGTGCAAAATTCATCGCCGCATTAAGATACGCTGCCCGGCCGCCCTGGGCTTTAAAATGACTGTATTCTGAAAAATTGGAGCAGCCGTCTCCATCCGCATCCCCGCACCAGGCAAGATACTCACGCATCAGCTTGTAATTATCCAAGTCGATCATGCGTACATTCGGATCGTGCACCAGCTGCGCTACAGTATCGTTATTTACAACCAGGTCCAATAGAATCATGGGAAAGGCGAGACTATCCTGATCGCCGAGCGTGATCAGTGCGGCAATCAGATAGTCAATATCCGGAAACATGGTAAATACATTTTCCGGTCCACCGACACAGCATCCCAGATCAAGTCTGATCTGGTTGAAATTTTGTGTCCAGGCATCATAGACCATCTGGTGAGAAACGCCGCCCCGGGCGGTGGCATCATACGATGGGTCTGCAAGAATAGCAGCAAACAGCGCAAATTCGTCGCTCTCCAGCATATTGTTCGGGTACAGTTCAATCGGCTTTACCGAAATATCAAAGCCGCCATTGATGTCACATACGTCAGGATGAAGCGAGAAAGCCTCTGGCAGGTAGTCTGTTGCAATAATAATATCCCACCACGCTGATTTAGTCCAAAGATTAAGCATCTTCTGATCAAAGTTGATTTGAAGCGCCTCGCTTTCCGCTTGAGGCATGAGAAAAGACAATGAAAGGCATAAGAGAAGAAGACTGGATAATAATATCTTTTTCATTTGCACTCTCCGGGTTTACTGACCTGCCAGTTTGCTGTTGTGTTACCACCATTGTGAATAGGTTATAAAAGAATACATGCCTGCACACAATGATACTACCAGATAAATTAAAGTTCTGTCAAGGTCAACTTAAATTCGCAGAAAAAACATTATTCATGAATTATAGCACAATGGATTATGCACCGCATTTCTGCAATAAAAAGTTTTCTGAACACTGTTATCCTTTTATGCAGTCGTTTTAAAATGCTTGACAGGCACCCTACGCTATGATACACTTTTGTTTGTACTTCAAATTAGTGAAATGAGGTATTGTGCGTTTTCATTAACTTTTATTTATTCACAAAACACAAGGGATGGAAGTATGAACAAACGGCATGGTTTTACTCTGATTGAATTATTGGTCGTTATTGCCATTATCGGCATTCTTGCAGCAATTTTACTGCCCGCCCTTGCGCGGGCAAGGGAAGCGGCGCGTCGTTCTTCCTGTGCGAACAACCTGAAGCAAATGGGCATTATTTATAAAATGTACGCCGGTGAATCACCGTCCAACAAGTTCCCGCCCATGCAGGGATATCCGATCTGGGACGGACCCGTTATTGACCCGGATCCCACATGCAACAAGCATTACGATTATCCGGCGCTCGGCCCTTCCGGCATTGCTATTTACCCTGAATACCTTACGGACATCAACGTTCTTAACTGTCCATCCAGTGCCCGTCAAGGTGGCGTTAAAATGATGACGCCCGAAATCTCAGCCCAGGAACCGGGTTGCCTTCAGTATGAAGGGATGATCGCCCAGCCCGACATGAGTTATTTCTATCTTGGTTTTATTGTAGATAAAGCCAGCATGAAGACCATCAGCCCCTCTGATGTGTTCCAGCTTACTGTTGGCAGTAAAACTCTGGAAGTATCCAACCAGGTTGCATCTGCCTATTTTAAAATCACTGCGGTCGGAGACGACTGGAAACCGAAACCGGAAGCGCTGGACTCTGATCTCAAAGGTCCCTTCGCCTATCCCAACAGCGGCAACGGCACTTCAGATACTATTTACAGGCTTCGCGAAGGTGTGGAACGTTTTATGATCACGGACATTAACAACCCTGCGGCAAGCAATAAAGCGCAGAGTGAGATCCTGATTATGTCCGACCTTCTCTCCAACACAGGAGCGGATCAGCTGTTCAATCATATTCCCGGCGGCTGCAATGTGCTGTTTATGGATGGCCACGTTGCGTTCCAGAAGTATGAGGCGCAAGGTGATATTCCCTGCAATGCTCTAATCGCCAACGCTATCGGTCTGCTTGCCCAATAATTTCTTCATCAGGTTAAATTTACTGCGGGAGCGTTGAAATATAACGCTCCCGCTTCTTTTTTCCTGATCGCGTCATTTATTCTCCGGTGTCTTCGGCATCGCCTTTCGGGTCGATATTGTATTTTTTAAGACGGTATTGCAGCGTTTTATAAGTCATACCGAGAACAGGAGCAGCCGCTTTAATGCTGCCTCCGCTGCGTTCCAGTGCCTGACGGATCAGTTCCTGCTCCAGCTCTTCAAGATCAAGTCCCCCCGGCGGCAGTTTGATGTCTGAGACCTCGGGCTCCGGGCTTTGAAATTTCGAAGCCAGATCCTGCTTTCGAAGCAGGGGAGAACGGGCAAGGATAAATGCTTCCTCCAGGGTATTCTCCAGCTCTCGCACATTACCGGGCCAGCGATAACACCGGAAGGCTTCCAGCACATCCGGCCCCACTTCCGGAACAGAAATATTCAGTTTCCTGCCAATTTTATTTTTGAAATGATTGATCAGCAAAGGAAGGTCTTCCATACGTTCCCGAAGAGGCGGCATGGTAATGGAAAGCACTTCCAGACGGTAATAAAGATCCTGACGGAAAGTCCCCTCGGCAACGCATCGTTTCAAATCCTGATTGGTCGCAACAATGACGCGCACATCAACTTTCCGGCTTTTTGAGCCTCCTACTTTTTCTATCAGTCCGTCCTGGAGTACTCGCAGCAGCTTTGCCTGGCTTTCCAGACGCATGTCGCCAATCTCATCCAGGAACAGCGTGCCACCATCCGCTAATTCGAATTTTCCGGTGCGCATGCTGTCAGCGCCTGTAAACGAGCCTTTTTCATGGCCGAAAAGTTCCGATTCTACCAGCATATCAGGAATAGCTGCGCAATTGACAACTATAAATGGCTTCTTCGCCCGGGGACCCGTGAAGTGGATATGGCGGGCTATCAGTTCTTTACCAGTACCGGACTCGCCCTGTATCAGCACCGTACTCGGCACCTGCACAGCACGCCTGGTGCGCTCATACACTTCCCGCATTGCATGACTTTGACCGATGATATTACCGAGAGAAACAGAATCATCTACAAGCCGGGAAAGAAGGGCATTCTCGCGCCTGAGCCGTCCTCTCTCGAGCGTCCGATCCATCACAAGCAACAGCTCATCTTTTCCAAAAGGCTTTTCAAGATAATCAGCAGCACCCTCTTTAATGGCAGTCACAGCCGTTTTGATGGTGGCGTGCGCCGTCATCACCACAGTATCCAGATCAGGACACTGCCTTTTTGCCTGCTGCAACAATTCCAACCCGTCCATGCCCGGCATTTTCATGTCGGTAAGCAGGACATGAAAATTTTCCTCCTGCAACGCTTTAAGCGCCTCCGCTCCTGAGGAGCAGGGCCGCACTTCATAACCGGCATATTCGAGTATATCGGCGATGATCTCCCGCTGCACCTGATCATCTTCTGTTACAAGAATTCTTTGTTTCTGCATGTTTTCTATTGAACTACTCCAGCAGCTTTATCCAGAGGAAAAACGATGAGCACCTGACATCCTCTGTCTGAGGAAGCCGAAAGTTGAATGGTGCCGCCATGTTCTTCAACAATACTGCGAGTAATGGACAGCCCCAGCCCTGTACCTCCCGGCTTGGTAGTGAAATAGGGATCGAAAACAGTATCCATCACCTCTTTCGGGATACCCGGGCCATCATCTCTTATCTCAATTTCACAGTGCGTTGTTGTTCGACGCGTAAACACACGTACTCTACCATCGGGCGGACAGGCATCGATCGCATTCATCAGCACGTTTAAAACAGCACGCGTACACTGTTTCGCATCCAGATAAAGGTTCAGCCCGGAACAGCGGAGATCATGAGTCAGTCTGACGCTCCGTGACTCCGCCTCTTTTTGAAATAAACGAACACATTCCGCCACAAGACCGTCAATTTCAACAAACTCACGATGCATTTCAGTCTCGCGGGCAAGCGACAAAAAACTGGAAACAATTTCTTCCAGCCGGTCAACTTCCCGGCTCACGGTCTTCAATGATTTTTCGGCAGGGTGGTTGTCATTTTCCAGAAGCGCTGCAGCGTGACTTGACAGCAGTTTGATAGCATTTAAAGGATTGCGGACATCGTGGGCGATGCCGGCAGCAAGATTGCCCAGCGCCGAAAGCCTTTGCGCCTGACGGAGCTTCGCTTCCATCAGCTCCTTTTCGTGGAGACTGGTGATCATACGGTTAAAGGTATTTTCGAGAAGAAGCACTTCTCCGACAGCCCCTTGCGTATTGACAGGCCGCAAATGCCCTTCAGTGACAGCAGCGCAGCTTTCAGATAGAACAGCAAGAGGGCGCAGTGCTTTGCCGATGAAATAGACCATAAACCCTAAAGTTACCAGAAAAACAATTATCAGAATAACCAGATTACGATTGCGGAATGCCCGCAATATTTCCGTTTTGGGCGCAATATTCATAATGACAGTCATGACCATTGGCTGATCATTATTGACGATCGGCACACGCGCCATGCGAACAATAGAACCATCATCAAGCCTTTGCAGCGTAAAGGTTGCCGCACCCAAGTCTCCGGTTTGTTCATCCAGTTTAATGTCCACTCCGTGATACAGATCCATTAATTTACTGCCCAGCGCTTCGTAATCGCCGTCAAATCCCTCTTCGATTTGAATCTCCAGACTGTGCGCGATCTCCATAGCCTGCGTTTCCATCTGACGCATGATTTCCTGAAAAAAGTGGTGGGTGATCACGATGACCGATGCCAGAAGGCAAATCAGCAGTACGGCGCACAGGAGGACAACCCGGAAAAACAATGAGCGTCTCCAGCGTAAGGGAGGGGCGACAAAAGATGCATTGGTCATGGTGGCTGTTCTGGAAGTCATTGGGGCGACAGGGGAATTTCATTCTCTCTCATAAAGCGCATGATTTCCTGAATGTCTTCCCACGCCTTCTTTTTATCAGGAGGATTACGCAGCAGATACGCCGGATGATAGGTAACGCGACAGGCGATGCCATGGTAGTCATGCCAAAGGCCACGCAATTTAAAAATGGGATCGGTGGTTTTCAGCAGTGTCTGTGCCGCAACTGAGCCCAATGCGCAAATCACCTTAGGCTTGAGAATCTCCAACTGGCGCAGCAGATAAGGCTCACATATACGCACCTCGTCGGGAGAAGGCACACGGTTGTCCGGAGGACGGCATTTCACCACATTGCAGATAAAAACATCCTGCCTCGTCAACTGCATGCCTTTTTCTATAATATCTGTCAGTAATTGTCCCGATCTCCCGACAAAGGGCCTGCCCTGGGCATCTTCGGAGGCACCGGGCGCTTCGCCAACAAAGACCAGCGAAGCATTTACAGAGCCTTCGCCCGGAACCGCTTTGGTTCGCTTTTCGCTAAGATGGCACTTTTTACAGATAAGAATTTCTTCAGCAATCGCTTCCAGCGCTGCCTGCGAAGATACAGAAATGGCAAGGGCATCAGTATCTTTTCCTGATACTGCAGGCATTCCTGCGCTGTCCTGCGCCTTATTACAGGACTCCTGTTCCGGAGGCATATTTGCGGCACACGCCTCTTTCTCAGTCCGCATTTTCAATGCGTCAATCTGCAGCAGTTTCTCTGCTGTTTCTTTGGATAACAGGATATGGGGCGGTCTTCCTCGAGCATGTTTTTTTGCAAGCAGGCGCACCTCATCTATAATCTGATTGAACTGTTTCTGATAGTCATCCATGTAAAAACTCCGCACTCATACCGCTTCCGGCGCTTATGGTTTTGCATTTCGACTATAATAGCAATCCGGAGGGTATTAAAAAAACATTGTTCTTTTACGGCTCTCATGAATACAATAGGTGCAAATAACTGATATTCAACACGACATCAATTAACTGGAGGTTTCTCATGTCTCTTTCACCACTGTTGAAAATTAAAACGCTGGCACTTCTTTTTCCGTTGCTGTGTCTTTACGGCTGCATTAAGCCGCAGCCGGGAGACAGCGGCGCTAATACTAATGTTGTTGCTGCCGCACAGGAAACCAAGGTCGCCGAAGGGATTTCTTCCGGGACCAGCCTCATGGAGCAGTGGACCGCTGTTGCCACTATGGATCCTAAAACCATGGATCTGCACAAAGGCTTTATGCTTGCCCAGCAGATGGCAGCACCCGGCGGCGAAGGACTTGAAGGAATCTTCGCTGTTCTGGCTGATCCTGAGCAGCCGGCAAGCGCCAAAATGCTTGCTGTCGTCTCTCTTGGAACCCATGTAAAAAAAGAAGACTTTAACCGTTTAAAGGAATTGACTGCGCCGGATAAAGATATTGCCACCCGTGGCTGTGCGGCACACCTGATCGGCTCCATTGAAACTCCTGAGGCTTTCGATCTACTGAAGCAGTTGTCACAGGATGAAGCACTGCATGTCCGGAAAATTGCCATTCTTGTTCTGATGCGCAAAGGAGATGGAAAAGCGGTGGAGGATGCGGCAAAACTTTGGTTTCTGCCTGAAGCAACGGATGCGGACAGAACAGAAATTATCTACGGATTTCCGGAAATTTTCGCAGCAGATCATCTGGATTTGTTTGCCGATGCACTGGCGCGGACTGGACTGGAAGAAGCCGTTCATTATCATGCACTGCAGATATTGAAAACCCATGGTACCGCCGCTCAATGCGAAAGCATCCAGAAGTTTATTGACTGGACAAAGAATCCCAATATGGAGTCTTTTGCACGCACCGTTCTTGCCGACATTCAGCAAAGAGTAGGGGCTTCTGAAAAAGGAGAGTCTTAATTAATGCTGAAGCCACCGATTCCGCCAACCGGTGACTTGTAGCCTGACGGTTTATGCGGCACGCCGGGACCTTTGTCTACCGATCAGCCATTTGCACAGGTGAATAAACCCGTATTTGCTGTATGGACTTCAAAACAGATTCAATTCAGTACCTGTGGGACTGCCTATTAACTGTCAGTTCATGCTCGTTGCCGCCCGAATTCAGGGTTTGAAATGTCTCCATGCCTCAACCGCATTGGTTTAAGACAGTTGAAACAGAAGAGGTCAAATGTTTTTTACTATAAAAGGCAGTTAGTATGACAATTAAACGCAAAATAATTATCATCATAGCCATTGTTGCAACCGTTCTTCTTTTGGATCACGGGACAAAATGGCATGCCATCAGAACATTGAAACATTCAGGAAACTGTTATTCTTTTCTGGGTGATATGATCCGCATTCAATACGCCGAAAATAAAGGAGCTTTCCTGAGTCTGGGTGCTGCTTTACCGACGGCAACCCGATCCTTGATTATGGTAGGAGTCAATGCTCTGATTTTGGGGGTCCTGGTCGCTTATCTTCTTCTTGCGAAATTAATTAAACCACTGCCATTTGTCGCCTTTGCAACCATCACCGGTGGCGGTATCGGAAATCTGATCGACAGAATCTTTCGTGATGGGTCTGTAGTCGATTTTATGAATATGGGCGTACAAATCGGAGGGTATTCGCTACGGACAGGCATTTTCAATGTTGCAGATCTGGCAATTATGGCAGGGCTGTTTCTGGTCATCGGTCACGAACTGTACTGGGGGATTAAACAGCAAAGCCACGCAGAAGGGGGGAAGTCCTGAACAGGACAGAAAATCCGGCAATATAAAAGAGGCCTGACGCTCGTTCGCACCAGGCCTCCGCGGAAGGAGAAACGCCATATATGGCACTGACCATAACAAGTATAACATAAGTCAATTGATATATCAAGTTATTTTTCTCTGTCTCAAAAGGGCTGACATGTGTCCTTTTAAAGTGCAGTTGACAATTATATGAATAATGCGTTTTCATCCACTTTTAACACCAAAAACGCGTGGTCTCCACCCAAAACAGGCAGGAACAATGGTTAAATTCACGGGAATCCTGGTTTTTATGTGCATCGCCTTGGCGAACTGCTGTGAAGCAAAAGAACTGGATGCTGAGGAGCATAAAAGACCAGATGTGTATACTGCCCACCATTCTCCTGATGATGGAGAGGTTCCGATTGTATATGTATGGGTTGATGAAATTTTCAAAGAGATTCCCGACGATTCGGTTGCGCGTTATGATGCGTTGAAGCTGGTGGCATCTCTACAGGGTCTCGTCAACCGTGATGCCCCCCGCATGCTGATTCGTTTTCTTGAAGGAGAAGGGCAGGGTGGCCGTATAAATCTGGATGACTACTGGCTGCAAATTACAAAAGAACAGTGGAAAGTACTGCAGCATACAGAAAACGTTCGTTCTTTACGTGTGGTGCTTCAGCGCTTTAAGGAATTCTACAATGGTTTTGTTCTCTGGGATCCAGCTGTTCCTGCTACTGCCAACGTGGCGGCTACTATTTGCGGCGTAGAAAAGCTTCTGCCACTGCGCGCCGACAGCCCCTTGCTTCCATTTCTGCAGGAATCCGGCTTTGAAACGAATAAAGGCAGGAATCTGTGCGGACTTTTTACAGGAGCGGAAAGCGGCAGTGCAAAATGCGATGCTTATCTCTGGGCGAAAAGAGAGTATCTGGATAAAGGGAAATGCAATCCTGCTCTGATGGCTTTTTATATTGACGCTTATTCACAGCAGCCTGGAAAGCCCGGATTTCACTACAGGGATCTTCCCAACTCCATGGTAACAAATCACGATTATTTCATTGCTAATCGTGCGTTTTTCTTTGATCTGCTGGCTTGGAAGGATGAACTCCCGGTGGATGATCCAGCACAGTCCCCGGGTACCGATTATGAAACACTCGTCGCTTTGCTCAACAGCCAGTACCACCAAAACCACGGTAAGTGTTTTACTTCCATTGGCGGTTTTGTATCGTGGGATCTGAAGTATACTAATCACGGCGCAGCCGGTGGTTTGCATGAACCTGTCCCGACGGAATGGGAATATGTTTCCCTCTTCAGCAGATATAACGCCTTTCTTGATGCAGATGCGCTGGGACTGGCGTGTCTTACGAATGCGTCCGCTTACAGGCATTATCCGCTAAAAAAGAAATACAGCCAGCAACCACGGCCCGCTTTGCCCCCTCTCGAAAACAAGCATTATGTGCTGATTTATATGGGAGATTATGATTCTGCCGCCTGGCTTTCCCGGCATGTGCCCTTATTTTGGGATGATCCGAACAGAGGCACCTTGCCCATAGCGTGGGCATTCAACCCCAACCTGTCCGACAGAGTGCCTCATGTGTTCGACCATTTTTACGGCACGGCATCACCGCAGGACTGGTTTATTGCCGGAGACTCAGGAGCAGGGTATCTGAACCCTAACCTTCTTATAGGTGACCGTGCAGGCAGCGGTCTTCCCGAAGCATTAGAATTGTGGGTTTCGCATAACGAAAAGTATTACAGACGCTTCGACTACTCCATTACCGGCTTTGTGATTAACGGTTTTCATGGAGAAATGCCTTTGGTAATACAGGACGCGTACAGCCGTTTTTCCCCGGAAGGTGTCGGCATGCAGTTGGGAATGGAAAAAAGCCTGGTAAACAATACACCCTTTCTGAGACACAGCTCCGATATCTACCCGGACAGAAATCATCCGGAAAAAGCAGCGGATCAGATGATCGCTTTCGGAAAAGCGGAAACACCGCAATTTCTGATCTTTCGCTGGATTCTGCAGTCACCCTCCACGATGAAAAAAGTTATTGCCGCTGTACAAGAACGGCATAAGGGCGATGACTGGGTCTTTTGCGATCCCTATACTTTTTTCGGGCTATACAGGCAATACCTCAAAAAGAATAAGACCGGATTCATGTTCCGTTCATGGTCGGAATTTTTCGACAAACTAAGTTGCAACTGCAGCGCAAAACATATAAGATAAGCGTTACCAAATTTCAAGGCAAAAGATGCTTTGAGTAAATGTCTTATACCAACAGCCCTTATTCCAACCTGAGAGGGCGCAACGGAAGGAGATGTAATGTTTACCGGACCGTCATTTGTCGCTTTTTCCGGCGTTTTTACACTGGGTGTTCTTTTTTCCATTTTAGGAAGCGTCAAACTCAAACTGGCAGAAACGTTAAACATAGACGACACCAAAGTCGGCAGCCTGATTTCCGCCATGATGTTCACCTGCCTTATAGCGGTGCTGATTGTTGGTCCTCTTACCGATACAGTCGGTTATGGCATGGTTGCGCTCATCGGTTTCGGGCTGGCATGCGTCAGTGTCCTTGTGCTCGCTTCCGCACGCAATTACACTACTGCACTGATAGCCTGCCTTGTACTGGGTATTGCCGCCATGTGCGCCAACACCATCGGAAACACACTGGGGCCCACAGTTCTTTTTGAAGGGCAGAATGCACCCCGCGCCTCCAACCTGCTCAATGTTTTCTTCGGCATCGGTGCGTTTATCACGCCTCTGATCATTGCGCTTCTTCTTAGCAACATGGGGTACAAAAAGACAGTCAGTCTGATCGGCGCTATCCTTTTTCTGCCGATCATCCTCGTTGCGCTCACTATGAAGCAATTGCCTCAGCCTGAAGCAGGCTTCAACGTTGCGAAAACACTGGGACTGCTCTCCAATCCTGTAGTGCTTGTCGGCGGTCTTGCGCTTTTCTGCTATATAGCACTGGAATCCTCCATGGCAGGTTTCGTCTCCACCTACCTTAAATCGCACCAATTTTCCGATGAAAAAGCCACCTCTTTTCTAAGCGGCTTCTGGATCGCTCTTATGGTGGCGCGCCTGATTACCGCTATCTTTCTCACAGGTCTGGATCCGGCGGTTCTTGTGCCTGTGCTGGCGCTCATCGCTGCCCTTGCCATCGGCCTCATGATCATCGCGCCAAACCCTGCGACAGGTGTTTTCGGAACGCTTCTGGCAGGATTTTCTTTCGGCCCTGTTTTCCCGACACTGGTCGGTGTCTGCTTCGGCAAAACAGACGCCATCAATCAGGGCACAGCCGGCAGTGTCTTCGGGCTCATTTTTGCCATCGGACTGTTCGGCGGTATTTTTATTCCGCCCATTATCGGCAATTACACGGCAAAAACTTCCATACGTCAGGGCCTCAAAATTGCACTGGGCGTTTCTGTAGCGCTTATGATTATCGGCACCGTGTTGTGGCGGTTCGTACCCAACGTTTCGTGATGGCATCGTGATTTTCCCCGGCGCAGAGTAAAAAGCCTTTTTCTTTTTTACTCTGCGCCTTTTTTAATTAGACAGGATTGTAACGGCTATGACAGTACCGAGTTTTCAATGCGGCATTGCTGTTTTGGGATGTGACAAGAATACGGCAGATGCCGAACACTTTGCCGGTCTTCTGGATCTCGATGCCGGCAGGGAAATAACTGTTTTATGCCCTGGATTTCCCGAAGACGATCTGCCTCATCTGGATGCCGTCGTCCTCTTTACCTGCGCATTCATTCATGATGCGAAAGAAGAGTCCGTGGAGGCTATCCTCCGCTGGGTAAACCATCGTGAAGCGTTCGGGTTCCCCCGGCAAATTTATGTCGCCGGATGCCTGTCACAACGATATGCGGACGAGTTGAAGAAGGAAATACCCGAAGTCGATGCCTGGGTAGGGATCAGTGATCTTCAAAAACTCAAGGCGCTGCTGCTTGAAAAAGCACCACGCACTTACTGCGCCGTATCCTCTTGCTCTTCCGGATCAAGAAAACGGCTGGACAACAAGCCCTATGCATTTTTAAAAATTGGTGACGGGTGCGATCATGCCTGCAGCTTCTGCATTATCCCCGCCATTAAAGGACGCCTTCATTCCAGACCTTCCCAAGAGATTCTGGACGAAGCCAAAGTCCTCATTGAGTCAGGTGTACGTGAATTAAATCTGGTAGCGCAGGACTGCACTGCCTACGGGCGCGACCTCTACGCAGAGTACAGACTTCAGCATTTACTGGCTGATCTCTGCGCCATTCCCGGCGATTTCTGGATCCGCTGTCTTTACTGTTATCCCGGAGGCATTACAGAGGCTCTTCTGGAAGAAATTACCGCACAGCCGAAAATCGTTCCTTACCTGGACATTCCGCTGCAGCACACGGCGCCCAAAGTCCTGAAAGCAATGCAGCGTCCGGCCCACGCCCTGAATATCGGCGATCTGATCTGTCAAATCCGGGAGAAAGTGCCGGGCATTACACTTCGGACAACCATGCTGATCGGCTTTCCCGGGGAAAGCCTGACTGACCACAGACACCTGCTCAGATTCATGGAAAGCATGCCTTTTGAATGGCTGGGCGCTTTCCCTTACAGCAGGGAAGAGGGAACCGAAGCGACACTAATGAAAAAGCAGCTCCGCCGGGATACCATTACAAGACGGTGCAATGAAGTGCTGGAGCTTCAGGCATTTATCACTGAAGCCTTTAACATGTCCAGAGAGAACAAGACCGTCCGGGCGCTTATTGAGGGATACGACGATGAAAGAAACTGCTGGATTGCGCGAAGTGCATCGGAAGCGCCGGAAGTGGACGGAGTCATTTTTGTTGAAAGCAAAACACCGCTGAAACAGGGAAGTTTTATAGATGTCCGCCTTATGCGGACGGAACTTTACGACATGGTCGCCCGGCCTGCAACAGAAATTTGAAGAGCAAAGCAGCTTCCGTTAGGACACCTGTCTTTCCAGCTCCTGCACATAACAATCCGCAATATTCCGGCTGTGGAGGATCAGAATGTTTTCATCATTTCTGGTTTCGGCACTTTTAGAAAAATTGTAGCTGCCCGTAATTACATGCTCCCGATCCACCACAATGACCTTGTGATGCATATTATTCGGGTTGATATCCAGATGTACCTCAGCGCCATTCTCTTTTAAAAACCGGTAACGGCTATGCTGGCTGTCCGCATCGCGCTTTTCAAACAATCCGCGGACTTTTACGCCATGACGCATCCTTTGAGCCATTGCTTCAGCAATGGGCACGGAAGTGAAAGAAAAGGCCATAAAGTCAATGCTGGTCTTTGCAGTCTGAATGCAATCGATGATTCTTTGTGCTGCGCCGTCTTCCGGTGCAAAATAGCACTCTATGGAAATACCCGAAACGGACAGAAGGGGAAAGGCTGTGTTTTTGGGAGATCCTGCACCAAAAAGCCGGTGAAGGAACATCTCTTCAAACTCATTAATATAATTGACTGCCAACTCCTGAGAATTGATCAGCAGGGCGTTATTGTTATTTTTATAAAAGCCGTTTTGCGTTATATTTGTTGAACCGGTCCAGACGAAGCGGCCGTCAACTACACAGAATTTGTTGTGCATAAAGGCTTTGCTTGTATCAAAAACCACAGGTATTCCTGCACGGAGGCATTGCTTTACTGCTTTTCTGCGGTCATAATTGGAGTCGGAAACAATGGCAACCTGTACCCCTGCATGATGCTTGTTTATCAGTGCCCGGGCAACATCCTCATTTTCCAGGTCATAAAAAGCACAGCAAATCTGTACGGAAGCGGAATCAATCAGCTGCAGAAAAGCGTGAAGGATAGGCGGGGCGGCTTCAATCCCGGGCGTCGTAAAAAAAACCTGTATGCTCTCTGTTGGCAGACTGGCACAGCTGCCGGACTGAACATAAGATTGTGACGAAAACGGGGGAGTGGCAGGCGCAAAATCGGGCGCTCTGTTCTCATCTCTGCCGGCCTTTTTCAGCAGAACCCCGGAAAAGATAATAAGAAGTACACAAGCTACTGCCGCCCGCAGTCGCCCTCTTTTCCAGAAAGACTTCATGAGTGTTCTCCGAGCTTTTTCGGTGCCAAAGCGCTGTTCCTTTTTATCTGCCCGCAGACAAGTCTCTCTTTTGCTCCGCCGCCTGATAAAGTTCAGTCAAATCCTTATCATCCGGCATGAAGCGAAGTGCTTTCCCCGTAAGGGCTATAACCCGCTCCCAGTCATCCCACTGAAGAAAACGCTCTCCCTGTGCCAGCACAATCGTTTTCAGGTAATAGCGCGCATTCAGATTTTCCGGATCAGCTTCGAGAGAGGCAGCGAAACCATCGGCCGCCCTGTCATCAAACATGCTGCCTCCGTAATATTCTTTCAATGCAGGAAAATCAAGGCGGCGGGAGTGGCAGCGTCTTTCCAGGCGCTGGCGTTCTTCAGCAGTAATACTCCCGGGAATCACTGCTTCCAGCGGATTGCTGATAAAAGGCAAAAGAGTATCTACCGCTTCAGGCACAAGACGGGCATAGACAAGCCGGGGCGCGGTAAACTCCGCCCAGGGCAGATCATCGCTCATACTGACACCCCCGGATACGTAAGCATCCAGTGCCTGTTTATCAAAGAGATAGAAGGACATAATTTCAGCGAGATCACCAAGCCCGGATTTTTCCAGCGCATCTGCAAGAACAGAATTTTTCAGCCGTTCCTTTGCCTTGGCATAATTCAGGCGCAACGGCATGTCCGACCCCAGCAGAAAAAGATCCGCATTGACAAAAAACGCACAATATTCAGGATAAGCGGAGATAAAAGTAAACACCAGCGATCTCACCATTTCAGGGTCATTGCTGTGCAAAGGGATCCATTGAGATACGATGCCGCCAGAAGCAAGACATTTTCGGCACAAACGATAGTACTCTTCTGTGTAAAAAGTGGAGACACCTGCCAGCGCCAGTGGCATGGGTTCAAAGGTAATGAGGTCATATTTCCGGTCTGTTCTGAGCAGATAATTTCTGCCGTCATCAATATGAAAAGAAACAGCCGGATTGTAGAGGACACCCAGATTGTCTTTATCAAAGTATGGAGCTACTGCGAGTACTTCCGGACTAATCTCTACCGCATCGATCTGTTCAAAGGGCGAGAGTGCGAGCGTACCGCAGGTAATGCCGGATCCAAAGCACATGAAGAGAACCCGCTCGCAGGTTCGATCAAAAAGAAGCGGCAAAACGCCCTGCAAACGGTTCATTTTAACGCCCCGTTCAATGGAAGTGGTCGCCTGCACCCGGTTAATCCATAAAACCCGGTCTTCGCCATGCTGTGCACCAACGGGACCGCTCACGGCAACGGTTCCTTCTGTGCCTTCCTTCATATAAAGCACTTCATGATCCCGGGGCATATATCCTTTATTTAAAGCCAGATTCACGTCCGCAGGCAAAAAAAGGAATGTAACAAAAAAACAAAGAAGAAGTATTGAAGCGATTGAGACCCGGATACTTTTACCCGATGTTCTGCCCAGTACAATCAAGGCAAGACCATTTACCAGCAAAAGAACTGCGAGGAAGGTTATGCTGTTCTGGCTCCCCAGCAAAGGCAGAAGAAAAAAGCCGCCCGCCATCGCACCGGCAACACCGCCCAGCGTATTGGCGCCGTTCATCAGTCCCACCAGACTGCCCACTGATTTTCGCCATAATCCGCCCGCCCCGATGACCAGAGGAAATGCCACTCCAAAAAGAAAAGTCATGGGAAATAATGTTAGAAAGGCAAGAAAAAAGGTGCCGCGCAGTGTGGCATCCCACACAAGCCCGGTGCTGCGCTGAAGGTCAAGAAAACGGTCCGGAAGTCCAGCAATCCACGGAAGACTCCAGAGCATGGCAACAGCTATACCGCCCGAAATAAGCCCCACAAGAAGCAGCGCATTTTCTTTGCGCATTTTCCGCTGGATCAGAGCGGCGCAACCGCCACCAGCGCCAATACCGCAAAGAAATGCTGTCAGCATAGTGGTGAAGGCGTAAGTGGTTCCCAGAAAAACAATGGAAAGGAGCCGCGTGTACACTACTTCAGCGGCAAGCCCGCAAAAGCCGCAAAGTGCCGTTGCAAATATCAGCAGCCGCATCGGACCGGCACCACCCCGGCTGCCACACCCCGGTGTAGCATTATCGTTTTCGGGAACCGCCGATTGCGTTAAAGGCTCCTTCAACAGAGAGAGCAGAACGGCAGCCAGTCCGGCGCCTATATTAAGGGCAGCGGCAAGATATACAGTTTTTGAAAATCCCAGAGACGCAATCAGCACGAAGCCTGCTGTGGCGCACCCGGCAACTGCGCCGAAAGTATTCACTGCATAGAGAATACTGACGTGAAACCCGGTTTTCTCCTGAGCGCGCACAGCGAAGCGTGTTAAGAGAGGCAGGGTTGCGCCCATGAGACTTACAGGAATAAAGAGAAGAAGAAAGCTCAGTATTGCGCGTAAAAGAACGCCTGTGGTTCTGGAAAAATCAAAGAGCCGGAGTGCAGTCGGGATCCAGGACTCACTGACAGAGAGCAGCAAAAGCACCAGGACAGCGCTCACCCCGACAATGCATTCAAAAAGACCGTAAAGCCGCAGCGGATGCCTGCTTCGGTCGGCAATCCGTCCGCCAGCAAAACTGCCTGCACCAAGCCCCAGAAAAAAAACACTCAGGACGGTGCTTACAGCATGGGAGGTGACACCGAAAAGCAGTGCCAGCTTCCGGGTCCATACGACCTGATACACAAGGGAGCAGGCACCCGACAGGAAAAACAGACCCAGCACTAGAAAAAGAATAAAAAAGGACAATTCCTTTTTGTCTTTAGAATCCGAGGTTGCCAATCATCTTCTCCCGGGACTAATTCTTGTTGTCGCTCAAACCGTTCTCTGAAAAATGAAGACCTGCGCCCTCTCTAAGTATGGCAAGATGCTGCCATCACCTTCAAACCGGGGCTGGCAACAAATGGTGGTGAAAATCAAAACCATTTTTCGTGTGCAGGTTCCGGTTCAAACGCCTCAAGATAGGACATGACCTCCGCAGGCGTGCTGCAAACATGGTAGAAGCTGCGGTGGGAAGCAGGTGAAAAACCGTCTCTGGTCAAGTCATCAAGAAAACGAAAGAGAGAATCATAAATGCCGTTGGTGTTTAAAAACACACAGGCTTTATGATGATACCAGAGTTGTTTCAGCACCAGTATCTCAATTATTTCATCCAGAGTGCCCAGACCTCCGGGGAGAGCAACAAAAGCATCGGCGCGGTCTGCCATAATCCGCTTCCGCTCACTCATGGTCGTGGTAATAACCAGTTCATCTGCCTTTTCATAAACCAATTCGAGATCGACCAGCTTGTCTGTAATTACGCCAATAACTTTACCGCCACGGGTGTGGACTGCCCGGGCACACACACCCATAAGCCCTACATTGCCACCGCCATAGACCAGCGTTTTCCCATGTTCGGCAAATAAAACACCTAGCTCTTCCGCTGCCGCTTTGTACACAGGTGCGATTACATTACTGCTCGCCGCATATACACAAATCTTGCTAATAGTCACTTTTATCTTCCTGATCTTTTCCGGACTGTGCCCGGTTTAGTCTGTTTCAAGAAGCGTCACGGTTTCCACGTGAGGCGTACCGGGGAACATGTCGATTGCAGTCACTTCTTTCAGGTGCCATCTCATTGATGAAGACAGTATTTTCAAATCACGGGCCAGTGTCGCCGGATCGCATGAAATATAGACAATCCGCTTTGCCCGCGCTTCTTTCAGACAGTGGATGAGCTGCTGTGCACCGGTTCGCGGAGGGTCCAGAAGAATAACGTCCCATACCGATTCCTGAATCAGCTTTTTCATAAGCGTTTCCGTGCCACACTCATAACTCCCCGGCGCATGTTTCTGCGCTGCTTTTATCGCATGCACATTGGAATCCACGCCCAGAACTTTTGCAGAGTCGCAATAATGCAAACTGAAATTCCCGCTGCCGCAGTATAAATCCAGCAGACTGCCCGCCCCAGCGATACAGGTATCCACTTTTTTTCTGAGTATACGGTTCAGGAGCAGACTTGCTTGTGAAAAAGAATTGTTCACTACAGGGACGCCGTCAAAAACAAAGTGGTGCCGTTTTTTGTCATCTCCGGTATTCACCAGCGGAAAACGAAGTCTGGCCTCCGGAGAGTCTTTTTGCAGATGCACCAGTACTTCATCACCTTCAGGATTGACAGTTATCTGGACATCTCCATAAATACCCGCAGATTGAAGTGATTGAAAGGCATGAAGCAGTCGCTGGTGATTGGAAGGGCAGGGCGTTGCTGTTTTAATTTCTCTAGTGCGGCGGGCGTAACAGCCCAGCACTTTGCCATCGCCATGAAAAACAGCACGCGTCCTGTAACCTGTACGTAATTGCGGGTCTTCCAGCCACTTTATCTCAGCGCTCAGCCCGCCGATTCGTTTCAGATTATCCTCCACGATTCTGCACTTCCATTCCGCCTGAGCAGGGTACAGAAAGTCATGCCACAAGCATGAGGAAGCACACGCCAGCGTGTCCGAAATACCTGTTAGTGCGCGGCAGGGGCCGCTCTCCATGATTTCCTCAAGAGAGCACCAGACAGCACGCCTGCCTTTATGGGTCACCCGTGCCCGTACCCGATCACCCGGAAAAGCACCAGTGACAAAGAACACGAGACCCGACAGGCGACCGACTCCATCTCCGCCGTGGGCGACACTGTCAATCTGTAATTCTACAAGGCTATCCGTCGTTAAATCGGTTAATTGTGCCATTTCTTTGGTTCCCGGAGGCTGAAAAAAAATGCCCCGAGCCGGGTTGGCGCCGGTCCGGGGCATTGTAATCAGCAGTTAAAATTATTTTCCTTCAGCGGCTTTCCATGCAGCATGGGTACCACGAGGGGCTTTCACGAACTTTCCGGCCTTGATATACTTGGCACAGACTTTAACGCGACGGACGGTGCCGTTTTCATCAAGCACACGGATCGTCTGCAGATTGGGATTCCAGCGACGCTTGGAAAGCCCGGTTACATTCTGTCCGATACCGCCTTCGCGTTTTGCTTTACCGCGACGAACGACACGGTTTCCGACTTGAGGGCGTTTTCCGCTGTATTGACATACTCTTGCCATGATTGTCTCCTTGTAAAAAATAAAAAGTACCGTGCCTGCACAGCACTCTGGAGGGATAGTTTTCAGATGGAAGCCAGATTGTAGCAAATGCAGATATAAAATGCAACTTTCTGCTGTTTTCACTGTGCGAAGAGAGATTTCAGAAAAACATGCTTTGGTTTTACAGAAAAAGGGTGGTATCATTACTCCGATTTCAAACCAGCAGAGCAATTCTCCAAAAATACAAAGGAAAAGGAACTATGCAATACAAAGCACTGGGAAAATCCGGTATTGAAGCATCTGTGATCGCCATCGGCACCTGGGTGACAGGCGGCGGCGAAAGTTGGGGCGGCGTAGACGATGCAGAATCGATCCGCTCCATCGACGCCGCTTTGGATCAGGGCATTAATTTTATTGATACAGCCGCTTCTTACGGCTGGGGGCATGCCGAGGAAATTGTGGGACAGGCCATTAAAGGCAAACGGGATAAGGTTGTTTTGGCGACCAAGTGCGGTATCTGGTGGCAGGATAACCGTGGCTCATTTCATTACCATCTGAATGGAAAGGACACCTTCATCAGTTTACGTCCGGACACCATTGCGGAGGAAATAGAAAACAGCCTCCAGCGCCTGCAAACCGATTATATCGATTTGTATCAGGTTCACTGGCCCGCCAAAGATCCGGAAAACACACCCATTCCGGAAACAATGGGATGCCTGCTGAAGCTGCAGGAAGAAGGAAAAATCAGATCTATCGGCGTTTCGAATGTATCTGTTGAACAGCTCGAATGCTATTGCGCATGCGGTGATATCGCTTCCGATCAATTCCGCTACAGCATGCTCTACCGGGATCCGGAAAGCGATATTCTTCCTTTCTGTCAGAAAAACAATCTTGCTACCCTCACATATATGTCTCTGGAACAAGGCCTCCTCACCGGCAAAGTCGGTCTGAGCCGCTCGTTTAAAGAAGGCGAATTTCGAACCAATACGGACTGGAATCCCTGGTTTAAAGCTGAGAACCGGCCTAAAGTCCTGGATATGCTCGCCGGATGGTCGGATTTGACTGAAAAATACGAATGCAGCCTTGCACAATTGGTGATAGCCTGGACACTGGTTCAGCCCGGAGTTACCCATGTCCTGTGCGGCATGCGCACTGTTGCGCAGGCACTGGACAACGCCGGTGCCGGCAATGTTGCGCTGGATAAAAACGATGCTGAGCGCATGCGCCGCGATGCGCTGGCTTTAGGTGATCCGGTCTGAAATCTGTTCAATTCATTACGACACTATATACATCTGTTTTAATTACTACTGACAATAGAACAAGTGTTTTATACTAATGAATTCTTCCATTCTGGTGCGCTTGCGCCCGACACTGCTTTTCAGCAAAAAACAACGGATCCTTTGTTACCGTCCTGCAGAGGATACTGCGCTTTCCTGGCTGCGCACCCGACGCTATAATGTCGAAGGGCCGGAACCGGAAAAGAAAGCGGGGAGTACTTTGCAGAATGTCCGCCGGTACTATGATCTGGTGCTCATTGATCAGATCAGAGATGCGGGAGCCCTTTCAGAGCAAAATAAAGAAATACTTAGAGACGGGTTTAATTATGTCCGCCCCGGCGGCCGCATGCTTCTTGTCTCCAGTTTCAGCGAAAAGGCCGGGGCTGTACCGGCAGACAAAATTACAGAAGAAGTGGGCATCGTGCTTAAAGGACTGCCTGTTCTGCAGATCAAGCCGTCCAAGGTGTCTGTAACGCACGGGCACGTCCTCCACTTAATCCAGAAAAGCGGTGTATACAAATCGCAGCTGCAGGTACGCTATGTGGATATTCAGGAGGAATTCAATGCAATTTGCACGGCTCTGCATAAAGAAACGCTGCTGGGACTTGATGTGGAAACGACCCTTGAAGAGCCACGAACTCTTTGTACGGTACAGCTTGCCAGCCCACATGAGGTTTATGTTTTTGATGCTCTCAAGATCACCGATCTTGAGCCGCTGAAGCATCTGATGGAAAACGAAGAAATCCTAAAAATTATTCATAACAAGGATTTTGAACAGCAGATCCTCGGAGAGAAGGGCATTGCCATCCACAACATTTACGATACACTGGTTCATGCAAGAAAGCACTACAAAAAAACTGACGTCGGCAGTTACCGCCTCGATGATGTGTGTGTTCGCGCTCTCAATATCTATCTGGACAAACACTATCAGACATCGGATTGGACACGTCGACCGCTTATGCCTGAGCAAATAGACTATGCGGCAGCCGATGCGGAAGTTATGATCCGGCTCCACAGGCATTTTGAGCCGCCGCCCCCTCCGGAAAATCTGGAATTGTTCTGAACAGCATTGCTGCGGCGATCAGTCATCATTGTCCCCGAATGCGCGGATCCAGCAGTCCCAGCAGTATGTCGGAAACCAGATTCAGGCTCATGACAAGCACAGCGTAAACCAGTACGGCGCCGCTTATCATGGTGTAATCCCTGTTAAAAGCGGACTCCACAAACTCTCTGCCCAGACCGGGTATCATAAAAATGGTTTCCACGACAAAAGAGCCTGTCAGCAAACCCGCAACAGCAGGCCCGAGAAATGAAACAACCGGCTGAAGACCGGCACGCAGCCCGTGTTTCAAGACAACACGGCTTTCTTTCATGCCCTTTGCCCGTGCTGTTCGAATAAAATCCTGTGCCAGTGTTTCCAGCATACCGCCCCGCGCCATCCGTGCAATGTACGCTGCATAGCCTGCTCCCAGTGTGATGGAAGGCAGAATCTTATGGGCGGGAGAAATCCATCCCATCACCGGGAGCCAGTCTGTCCACAGAGCAAAGACCAGGACAAGAAGCGGTCCCAGAACAAAGGCAGGAACACAAATGCCCAGCATGGCGACCGACATAACGGTATGGTCCAGCCAGGAATTCGGCTTCAGTGCCGCCAGTACGCCTGCACCCAGACCCAAAAACAGGGCAAAGGCCAGCCCGTAGAGTCCCAGCTCAATAGACACAGGCAAGCGGAGCAGCAGCCATTGCGCCACTGTCCGCGCCGGTTTTTTGTAAGACGGTCCGAAGTCGAGACGTATCAGCCCTTTCAAATACTGAAAGTATTGTGCGTGCAGCGGTCGATCCATCTGGTAATGCGCTTCCAGTTGCGCCAGCACCTCCGGAGACACCCGTTTTTCCGTATCAAAAGGACCGCCCGGCGCAAGTCTTATAAGAAAAAAAGTAATGGTAATAATAGCCAGCAGTACAGGAATAAATTCAAGCAGGCGTTTTGTAATAAAGGCGGCCATTTTTTACCCTTCCGCCGTATCGAGTGACAGGTCTTTCCAGCGAATGTAACCCAATATATTGGGGGTAAGCCCCTTCACTTCAGGAGCTTTCAAGAATTTCCAGGTGTAAAAATAAACGGGCACAATAGGACATTCATCCAAAAGCACTGTTTCCGCTGCCTGCAGTAAGGCAATGCGTTTTTCCTTATCAGGACACTGATGCGCTTCCTTAATGAGCGTATCATAATGCTGTGACGACCAGCCCGTTCTGTTATTTCCCACATCTGTCTGAAAGCATTCGAGAAAATTAATGGGATCTGCCACATCTCCAACCCAGGAAGAGCGGGAAATCGAGTAGTCCAGCGTATTGAGTGCTGAGAGATAGACCTTCCAATCCTGATTTAACAACCGAACTTCCACGCCCAGATTGTCATGCCACATGCGCTGAACGGTCTCCGCAATAATTCGATGCGCTTCACTGGTATTGTAGAGGATCTCCACAGGAGGAAAACCCCGGCCGGACGGATACCCGGCAGACGCAAGCAGCGCGCGCGCCTTGGCGACATCAAAGCGCAGCGGATGGGTGCAGGTATAATCGCCAGCGCCTTCAGGAACATAACTGAACGCAGCGGTTTCACCGCTCTTAAGCACATTATCAACGATTTCCTGACGATCAAGAGACAGAGCAAAGGCTTTTCGCACGTCTGCATTGTCAAAAGGAGGGCGGGTCACATTCAACCTGTAAAAATAGCTGCCATAGTAGGGAAGCAGGCAAAGCAGTTCCGGGTGTTTTTTCCGGTAGCTCTCAACACGCTGCAGCGGAATGGTTGAGGTCAGTTGAATTAACCCGGATCTGAAAGCCCGTTCTTCTGTTTGCAGATTGTCTATAGGCAGATAATCAATCCCGGAAAGCTGCACATGCTCCTTATCCCAGTAAAAGGGATTTTTCCGGACGCTCAGTATTTCGTTGGGCAGCCACGCCTGAAGAAGAAAAGGTCCATTGCTGACAAGATGTCCGGGTTGCGTCCATCGTGTGCCACGTTCATCCATGCTTCCGTGAGATTCTATCGTTTTGCGATGCACTGGAAACCAGGCATAGTGGTTTTGCATGGATAAGAAGTAAGGAGTAGGGTTGTCGAGAAAAACATCCAGAGTCCAGGAATCAACAGCACAAACCCCTACCTCAGCAAAATCAGTGATTGTTCCTTCATTGAATGCCCGGGCGTTTTTCAAACAATAAAGCATGTAGGCATATTCTGAAGCCAAAGCAGGGGATAGAATACGCTGCCAGGCATAAGAAAAATCCTCTGCCGTTACCGGGTCACCATTAGACCATCGGGCATCCTTGCGAAGAGTAAAGCGATAATGCAGCCCGTCCTCGCTCACTTCCCAGTTTTCTGCCACGCCGGGCACCGGCTCCAGAGTGGATGAATCGCAGTCTGTAAGTCCTTCGAAAAGCGAAGTGAGAACACGGTGTTCCGTCACACCTGTCACAATATGAGGATCCAGCTCCTGTACTTCCGCCCCGTTGCCAACCTGCAGTACACCGGCTTCCCGGGTGACGTTTGAAAAGCATCCGGAAGTGAGGAAGAGCAGAATTAGCATCCCCCCGATGGAGCTCTGTTTTTGGAGGTTATTCAGGCGCATAACGGTCTTTCATAGAAGGAACGATTCCGTATATGCATAAAGCATAAGAGTTGGGACACCTAAATGCAAAGTAAGTTATTTTCGGAAAATCATCCAGCGCGTACCGTCGTCCGGGAAAAGCGCTACTCCCCTAAAAAGGAAAGATTCTGAAATAGGTCTGCATCCTGAAGGCACACCTTGTTACAAGAGACCTGAATCAAATACAGACTGGTATGCGCCTTCGTCTATTACCTGCAGGAAAACAGGAAGAATACAGTTGTGACACGAAGGATTGCGCTCGCACCAGTCCGCACTCAGCTGCAGAAGTCCTTGCTGTCGTCTGAAATTCATTTTAATTTTGACACCGGGCGGTACGATCCACTTTAGCATGGATTCATACACGTTGTTTTTGGGCTCAGCCTTCATTGTTCTGAACAATTCATGAACGTTATTTTCAAGCAGGGATCCAGCTGCGTCCTGGCGTGCCAGAAATAAACCTGCCGGAACAAAAATGTTGCCCAGGATGGAGCGCGCTCTTCCTTCTCCCAGTACGGCAGCCGCTTTCCCCAGTTCTTTTCCTCCCCAGGTGTAATGGTTTGCCCAGTAGCTTAGATTCTTTCCGAAGAGGGCACAGAAATTATCTATACGCTCCCGGACAGAAACAGGCTGTCTCCACAAAAAATCCAGCTGCCTTTCAAGCCCCCGGTCGGTGACTTTGCACATGAAGCCTGCCATCCCTGCAAGCCTTCTCTCCGGTCTGTTGGCAGGTCGGACTGCCTGCTTTTTCCAGCTGATTCCCAGGCTTTCCATGGGATGAAGGTACTGTTCATAGGCCTGCACCAGCCGGGTAAAATGAGCGGGCGCCTTTGTATCCGGCACCATCCATTCCACAGGAAGAAAGCCGCCCAGCCTTAAATAAGCGGCTTCAAGCGCCATCTTGTCCTCACGCCCCAACTGCAGTGCCCGTTCGTAAGGCAGCGCTTTTCCAAGGAGTTCAAACTCTTTTTTAAAAGCACTGTAGCCGCAAGATTCCAGCACTCTCTCGTAGACGGTCTGGTCAAACCCGACTTCTTCGGCGCGTTTTCGTATACGCCGTTCTTTTTCCCGAATCCGCCAGTCACCGGCAATATCCAGAAAATGCTCAAGCAGAGCTGGATTGCGAAATGCATAAGATTTAGCGCATTCACCGCACTGCTGTCTGCTTATCTGGCGCTTCATATCCAGATCGCTCTGTGAAGTCGGCGGAAAAACCCAGGTCGGAACAGTGCGACCTGACTGGGTCACCGCCGCAGGGGCTCCCTCTGTTTCCACGGCATGTAAAACAACATTATTGTATGCGGGGTCCTCATGATGTCCGTGATGAAACCAGTCACGGTTGTGACGATGAATCTCCACATCGCCCGTGATCAGTTTTCCGTTAAATTCAATCTGGGCATTTATGAAATCGGGGCCCTTCAGTTTGTTCCACCACCCCGGAGCAATGATTCGGAAAGGATGTCCTTCAACCGTATTCTGAGTAGTCGGAAGAATCAGTCCCTGCCAAAGTGCCTGCAAATCACTTTCAGGCGTTTCCTGCAGTACTGTCTGCTCAAAAGCACGTTCCTGACAATCCCCGTACAGTGCAGAAAAAACTTGTGCTTTTTTCTCCGTATTTGCTTTTGATTGCTGTTTCATTTCCCGCTCGTAATTGGAACCTCTATCCATAAAGGCTATACAATAACATGAACATCCTTTGTAAAGACAAGAAGGGAGCATAAGAGCGTGAAGTACGTTCAGTTCGGCAGCACGGGACTGGAGATTTCTGAAATATGTCTGGGCACCATGACCTTCGGCAATGAAGCCGATGAAGCGGTATCCTTTTCCATCATGGATTATGCCGCTTCGCTGGGGATCAACTTTTTTGACTGTGCCCATAATTATAATAAGGGACTGACGGAGGAAATCGTCGGGCGCTGGCTGAAGGGCAGGCGGGACGAGTTTATTCTCGCCACGAAAGTATTTTTTCCTTATGGCGGCGGCAGAAACGATCAGGGGCTTTCCCGCCGTAATATCCTCGCGTCTCTTGAACGATCACTCCGCCGTCTCCAGACGGATTATGTTGATATTCTCTACCTGCATCATTGGGATGAAAACTGCAGCCTGGAGTCTTCCCTGGCCGCAGTGAATACACTTGTAGAGCAGGGGAAAGTACATTACCTTGGCATTTCTAATTTTTCCGCCTGGCAGGTGGCAACAGCGATGGGCATCACCCGGATCAAGTCCTTTGCTCCTGTGAGCTGCATACAGCCGATGTACAGCCTTGTGAAAAGGCAGGCGGAAGTGGAACTCCTTCCTTTGGCGGAGTATGAAAGACTTGCGGTTTTTCCGTACAACGTCATCGGTGCCGGTTTACTTACCGGCAAATATTTAACAGGCGGATCAGGCCGTCTTAAAGAAGCGGAAATGTACCGGCAGCGCTATGCAAACCCTCAATATGAAGATGTAACCAGGCGTTTTATCGCCTATGCATCACAAAAGGGATATTCACCGGCGGCGCTTGCCGCTGCCTGGGTCAAATCGCATCCTTCCGTTTCAGCGCCCATCATCGGCGCCAGAACAATAGAGCAGCTGCAGGACACCCTGGGCTGTCTGGATATTGTATTAGACCCGGAAGAAAGAGCCGCCCTTTCTGCTCTCTCGCCGGAGCCGCCTCATGCAACCGACCGGGAACCGCTTGCAGCAATGAAGAGCAGGGGATGGTAATTCCTTTGAATCAGGAGACAGTATGAATAATTTCAGAGAGCAGGTTAACGCACTGACGAACGCACTGGATGAAGTGATTCTGGATAAAGGTCCTGTAATCAAACTCGCACTCACCGCTGTTCTTTCAGGCGGGCATGTCCTTCTGGAAGATGTTCCCGGTGTGGCAAAAACAATGCTAGCCAGAACCCTTGCAGTAGCAAGCGGCTGCGCTTTCAATCGTATCCAGTGCACACCCGATCTGCTGCCTTCAGACATTACCGGCGTTTCCATTTACAACCCAAAAACACAGGAATTTTCCTTCCGGGAAGGTCCCGTTTTCTCACAGATTCTGGTCGCCGATGAAATCAACCGGGCAACACCGCGCACCCAATCCGCTCTGCTGGAAGCAATGGCGGAAAAACAAGTAACCATCGACGGGCACACATATCAGCTGGAGCAGCCGTTTATTGTATTCGCCACGCAAAACCCTGTAGAGCATGAAGGCACTTTCCCGCTGCCTGAAGCACAGCTTGACCGTTTCATGATGCGCCTTTCTCTTGGCTATCCCGGCTTGCTGGCGGAAGCAAAACTCCTTGAAAACACGAGGCTTACCCATCCGATAGACGCTGTCAAAAAAGTGTGTGATCCAAAAACACTTTTAAAAATGCAGGCTGCTATTAAAGAAGTGCACTTCCATGAAAAAGTACGACATTATATGCTTAAACTCATTAACCGGACCCGCGACTGCACCCATTTAAGCCTGGGCGCCAGTCCCCGAGCCTCCATGATGCTTTTCCGGGCATGCCAGGCTTTCGCCGCAATTCAGGGACGAAACTACGTGCTGCCTGATGATGTCAAATCTCTGGCACGCCCCGTTCTCGAGCACCGGCTTCTGCTGCACCCTGAAAGCAGGCTGCGCCGGGTTTCGACCGAATCTGTGCTCAAAGAGCTGATTCAGGAAATTCCTGTTCCTCAGGAATCAACTAGGACTCTTAATGCATAGCTGTAGTGGTAGATTTGCGAATCCTTTTGATGTTACACTATATGTTGTTATTCCACTATTTAATGATTGTTTTTAAAAAGCAGTCGATGGAGTCATGAGTCATGGGGATTATGTCAAAACTCGGTCTGCATAAAGGGTCTGCAAAAACGGCTTCTCCGGGCCAGTTGGGTGGCGCTGCAGGTTTGCACAGCAGCGAATTTGAGCTGTCCCACGTGGGCCCCTATCAAATACAGGCACCCATCGGCAGCGGCGGTATGGGCACTGTTTATAAAGCCCTGGATCCCGCCCGCGACGTGACAGTTGCCATAAAAGTACTTGACCGTCGCTATGACCTTGACAAGAAAAAAAGTAAACAGGACTATCTCGGACGGGAAGTTCTTATTGCGGCATCTCTCAATCATCCTACCGTCATTAAAATGGAAAAGGAGATCATTAATCAGGAAGATGTTGAGGGCAATCTGCGCCGCTGCCTGATAATGGAATTCATTGACGGGTACAATTTAAAGCATTTTATCGACAACCGGATCCTGACAATAAAACAAATGACCAACCTGACAATCCGTCTGGCGGAAGGTCTTGACTTTCTGCACCAGAACGGTGTGGTGCACAGGGATATAAAGCCCGCCAACTTTTTGATCTCCAGAGATATGAGTCAGGTGAAAATATGCGACTTCGGGCTTTCAAAATCAAGTGCAACCTGGCGCACCCGCTGGCTGAAAGAGAAAGGCGGAACACGTCTTTACATGTCTCCAGAGCAGCTGAGAAAGCAAACGCTTGATGCCCGTTCAGACATTTTCTCTTTCGGCATCACCATGTTTGAACTTTTTACAGGCCGGCACCCCTGTGCGGGCAACAATCCGCGGGAAATTCAAAAACAATTATTAAGTTCGAAGTACAGATTCCCGGCACCTTCCTCTATTAACAGAGAAGTGCCCGAGCGGATGGATCGGGTTATTTTAAAAGCGCTGCGCCGCAATCTTGACACACGCTATCAATCCTGTACGGAAATGTTGCTGGACATTACACGCGTGTCCGGTTCAAGGATCTGACTTTTATGAAAAAACGGATTTTCAGTAAAAAATCACGTTGGGAACCCGGACTTTTTATTATCGCTCTGGTCGTTGCTGCCGTCATGGCTGTGATTATTGCCGCCCCTTATCTCCTCTCTAAAACAAAAGAGGCCTTTCCTGTAGTCCTGCCAGTAAGCAGTGACGGACTGGAAGTCCTGCAGCAGGCGCAAAAAAATGTGGCATCCGGCAACTATGACGAAGCAATGGCACAAATAAAACCGCTTCTTAAAGGACGGAATCCTCTGACAACACCCCGAGCCATTATTCTGGAAGCAGATATTCTGCACTACAAGAACCAGCCGGAAACAGCGCTGGCAAATCTTACCGCAGCTTGTGATGCTTTTAAAAGCAGTCCTGAATATCCCTACCTGCAGGCAAGAAAAGCACGGCAACTTGAAGAAATGAGCCGAACAGCAGAAGCCCGGGATATCTACGAATCCATCCGAGATCATGCTCCTGCAGAAATCCGTTCGCTCGGCTATCTGGGTCTGGCGCGACTTGATCAGCGGGCGGGAAACCTCGTTGGAGCAAGAGATCTGGCACGGCGTGCTGCTGAAGACTCACCATGGGGCACTGTCGTATGGAACGAAGCGATCGACATGCTGGGACCGCTGAATGTGGCACTCATTTTTTCGCCCCAGGAAACCCCGGAAAGTAAGATTTACACGGTAGAAAAAGGGGATAATCTCAACAGTATAGGTATTAAACTGAATACCACACAGGGGCTCTTAATGGAAGCCAATTCCATTACATCCCCAGAAAAACTGTCTCTCGGACAGCGTTTAAAATATACACCAAAAGATTTTTCCATCATTATTGAAAGAAGTACCTGCTCTCTTTACCTGATGGATAATAAAGGTATTTTCAAGCGCTATAAAACCGGCCTGGGCAAACCAGGACATGAGACGACTTTGGGAAAATATACGATTGGAACCAAGCAGAAAGACCCCGTTTGGCATAAGCCCGGGGCGGGTCCTATTGCAGCCAATGCCCCTGATAATGAGTTGGGTACCCGATGGATGCCTCTTGAACCGGCAGCAGAAGGCCTTCCCAGAGATCTCGGGATACACGGAACAATCGCTCCGGAAACAATAGGCTCTTTTGCGTCCAAAGGTTGTGCGCGTATGCTGAATGAAGATGTGGAAGAACTGTACGATCTCGTGGTACGCGCCACGCCCGTTGAAATCGTGGAGACTTTGGATCCCAACACACAGCAGGCGCCAACGGTTGCCTCCTCAACCCCTGCCGCAGCAGAAGCGGTGCAGACTGCTGCAGAATAGACTGCACAGACTGCACACCAGCCCCGGTCCTCTTTGACAAGCCTTGAGATTTTACTATGCACCTTCACGAAAAAAATATAGCTGTTGTTATGCTGCACGGGTCGTGCGATATGTTTTGCAAATTTTGCATTACAGATAATGCAGTTGAATGCATGACACCGGATGATTTCGCTGAAACACTGACTGTACTAGAAAAAGCAGGATTTACAAATATTGTAATCGGTGGCGGCGAGCCCTTTACCTGGCCCTACGGACTTCACAATGCGGCAAAAATTGCAAAAAGCAAAGGCTTTCTTGTTCAGGTGGGCACCAACGGAATTAAAATGCCTGATGGCGCTGCCTACCCCGACTGTGTTGACCGTTATGTGCTTCCTCTGGATGGTACCACCCGGACAGAGCACAACCGTGTACGCCATTTTCCTCATCAGATCGGGGGGCATTTTCAAATTATTATGAACCGCCTTGCCCAATTGAAAGAAGCAGAACGGTCTGTCACTGTATCCACTGTTGTTACACGTCATACCGTTGCCAATCTGCATACCCTCGGTGCGTTTCTTGCGGATTATGTACAGACAGGCGGAATACTTCATGCCTGGCATCTTTACCGTTTTCTTCCGGCGGGCAGGGGAGGGGCAAAGTCGGCTGAAGAATTGTCGATCAGCTCTGCCGAATTTGAAGATGCAACGACGGCTGTGAAAGATCAACACTATCCCTTCACCATTTTTAAACGCCGTGACATGCGTCATTCTGCGCACGTAGATTTCTTTTGGCGGCAGAAAGGTACTGTCCTCCGCGGAAGCGACTACTGGAAGCAGACAGCTGCGCTGTCACCGATTGGTGCCTTCTGATCTTTCCGGAAAAATTGCATTTGGAATAAGAACAGGCATATTATTTTCTAAAATGATGTTAGTTGAATCGTGAGCTGTGTTTTTGCCAACAATGCAGAAACTTAGGGGTATGCTGGAGACTTTTTTATGAGCGATGAACTGTATGGAACAGTAACAATTGACGAAGATGCCATTCAAAATGCATTGGATCATTCCAGCGAGGATCATGCCCATATTCGGGAAGTACTTGCCAAGGCCCTTGAGTTGAAGGGGCTTAATGCGGATGATGTTGCCGCTCTGATGCGCATTCAGTCCCAGGAGCTGGAAGAAGAACTTTTTGAAACTGCCCGCAAAGCAAAAATGGAAATATACGGACGGCGCCTGGTTTTATTTGCCCCTCTGTATGTGTCCAATCTTTGTGCCAATGACTGCACCTACTGCGCGTTTCGATCAAAAAATAAAGCCGTAAAACGCCGCGCTCTGTCTCAGGAAGAAGTAGCGGAAGAAACGCGCATCATCATCAATCAGGGGCATAAACGCATTCTGCTCGTTGCCGGGGAGTCCTATCCGCGGGAAGGTATCGAATACGCCTTTAAGTGTATCGATACTATCTATAACACGAAATCAGAGTGGGGAGAAGTGCGCCGCATCAATGTCAACCTGGCACCTCTTACTCTTGATGAATTTCAGGGGCTTAAAGACCGGCGCATAGGCACCTACCAGCTCTTTCAGGAAACCTACCATCGGGACACGTACAGCAAAGTACACCTCTCAGGGAAAAAACGGGACTTTGACTGGAGAATCACGGCGATGGATCGTGCCATGCTCGCCGGCATTGATGATGTCGGAATCGGCGTGCTTTTCGGACTGTATGACTGGCGCTTTGAATTGCTGGCTTTACTTCAGCATAACACCCATCTGGAAGAGCGATTTGGCGTAGGCTGTCATACCATCAGCGTACCCCGCATTGAACCGGCTGTGGGCTCTGATCTGTCAGAACACCCTCCTGTTCCTGTGAGCGACAAGGATTTCAGAAAACTGATTGCCATTCTTCGTTTAACCGTGCCTTATACCGGGATCATTCTTTCCACCCGTGAAAATCCGGAAATGCGGCGGGAAGCGCTGGCTTTAGGTGTATCGCAGATTTCTGCGGGAAGCCGCACCAATCCGGGCGGGTATCACGAGGAAAGCTATGATATGAGCCAGTTTTCTCTCGGAGATCACCGGTCACTGGATGAAGTGGTAGAAGATATCGCCCACCTTGGATATATCCCTTCCTTCTGCACAGGCTGCTACCGTCTGGGCAGAACCGGCAAAGACTTTATGGATCTCGCCAAGCCGGGGCTCATAAAACATTATTGTGAAATCAATGCCCTGAGCACTTTCGCAGAATTTCTGGAGCACTTCGCATCACCGGCTACACAAGAAGTCGGGAATGAACTTATTGACCGGATTATAGAAGAACAACCGCCCACTCGAAAAGAACGGGCGAGCACCGTTGTCAGGAAAGTACGTGCCGGCGACCGGGATGTTTATGTATAATAAGCAGGATAAGCGCAAGTTGTCGCTTTAACCAGTTTACTTTCCGCCAAAGGGTCATGGGAGGTTTTATGAAAGATCGACACATTATTTACGGTGTACACGTCCAGAACCGCGGGGAAAATGCCGTGCGTGTGCAGCAGCTGCTGACAGAGTACGGATGTTTTATTAAAACGCGCCTCGGTCTGCACGAGGTGGATGAGCAATTCTGTGCAACAGGAGGCATTCTGCTGCTCGAAATGTTTGGTGACATCGCCCGGTGTGAAGCACTTCGCGACAAGCTGAACAGCATTGAGGGCATAGAAGTGCAGGAAATGATTTTTGATCACAGCTGAGCGCTGTTATCTTGCTTCCGGACACACTGAAACGGTCATTTTAAAGTTACGACCAAAGCAAGAGAGCGTGTAATTTGCCGGACAGCCTCCTCCTGTGAAGAGGCTGAAGAGGTGCCCCTTTTCAGGCGGCGGAAGGCTGCAGGTTCCTCTCTCAGAAAAGATAGTACCGCTTCCATTTTTACGGCGTAGTTTATCTTTTGTGCAATAGATCCTGTTGCCTCAGCATAATAACCATCGTTCACCCGGGCGCTGATCACACCGACCACCTCTCCTGAGGTAAAGAACAAGGGGCCTCCTGAATTGCCCGGCTGGACAGCAGCATCGATCTGATAGTTGTTTTCGTCATCATGCATACCAGTGAGAGCGCTGATAATTCCCATGGTGACCTTCGGAGCAAACCCTTGAATCTCCGGATTGGGGTACCCCAAAGCAAATACCGTTTTCCCCGGCTGTACCTCGTCAGGAATCCCTATAGTAACAGGCGTGAAGGTACCGTCCACTTTAAGCAGCGCAAGATCCTTTTCCTTATCGGTGTGAATAATCTTTGCGGCATGCACTTGCTCGTCAGGCAACAATACTGCAACGGCACCGGCATCTTCGACCACATGCCTGCAGGTAAGCAGATAGCCGTTTTCAGTCACAAAGAAGCCTGTTCCACTCCCGGTTATCTCCAAATCATCTTCTTCCGAATCGTCGTCGGCGTCTTCTTCGTCTTCCTCATCGAAGAGATCAAAATTTATTCGAACCAGGCTCACTGCCAAAGCACGGTCGGAAGAGTAACGGTGAACGGTTTTTGGCATATCTTTTACTGTTGTGTAGCTGTAAGTACCGCACCAGTAAAGGTCTTTCAGAAAAGTCTCATCGTCTGCTGTATAACGGCTTGTTGCGTCGATCCAAAAGAAGACGCTCCCAGTAAAATAGATTTCTTCATCCTCTTCATCGTAGACCCCTTCGATGCACAGACAGCCGTCCTCCATGGCCTGAAGCACTTTAAAGACAACATTCTTTTGTGATTTGGAAAGCATAATCTCTTCTGCTCTCCGAATATAGTTTTTTTCGCGGTCGGACATGGGGCTAAGCGAACTGCTTTTGTCTGAATTCTTTTTTAAAGTGCGTGCAGATGACTCTGCGCCTGCATACATGCCGCCCAACAATAAAAGTAAAAAAATAACAAAGCCAGTACACGTACTGTGTGCTTTCATAAAGGTGCCCTCCTTTACTTCTTCACTGTTATCCAGTTTCTCAAAAGCAATGTCTCCATAAAATTACATATACCGGATTTATAATACAAATCTCAGATGTTAAAGTCCCACGCCCAGACAGGTGAATTCAAAGCCTGCCTGAACCCAGCTGCCCCGAGGCAGTGCCCGGCGGGTATCAAACACTTTCCGGTTTCTCATCCATTCGGAGGCCTGCACCGGCGAAACAGTCTTAAATTCGCTGTGATCTGTCAGAAGAAGGATCATATCCGCTCCTTGAAGGCAGCTCTCCAGACTTTGCACAGGGTATCGGTCTGTCTTTACAAAAGGATCACACAGCCGAAGGTCAACCCTGGCCTGCTGAAGAAACTCTGTCACTTTTAAAGCAGGGCTTTCCCGCAAATCGTCCACATCCGCTTTATAGGCCAGACCCAGAACAGCTATAACCGGTTTTTCTATGCTAGCGGTCATGGCAAGCGCTTTTTCAGCCACTTTCCGAGGCATATCATCGTTTCTTCGCCGTGCCTCCTGAATCATGGAAGTCCCTTCAGGATTGGCCTCCACAAGAAACCAGGGATCGACAGCGATACAATGCCCGCCTACACCGGGACCGGGGCTGTGCAGATGTACCCGCGGATGATGATTGGCACAGCGTGCCATTTCCCAATAATCCACACCCAATTCCTCACAAAGAAGTGCCGTTTCATTTGCCAGTGCAATATTTACGTCTCTGTAGGTATTTTCCATTAATTTGACCACCTCCGCTGTCGTTGCCGTGGTGGCAATGAGCTTTCCTCGCACGAAGCGGTCATAAAGAGCAATGGCTTTTTTTGTGCTGGATTCATCCATTCCGCCGATTACCCGGTCATTCTCTACAAGCTC
The DNA here is from genome assembly GCA_002070275.1 of Candidatus Hydrogenedentes bacterium ADurb.Bin170. GTDB lineage: Bacteria > Hydrogenedentota > Hydrogenedentia > Hydrogenedentales > CAITNO01 > JAAYJV01. The sequence continues at coordinate 27,657 of MWCY01000007.1, read as the reverse complement.
CGTAAGAATTTTTCCAGGAAGAACCCGTTCAGGGCAATATGCCAGAAAGAGGTCGGTGCCAATCCTAAAACCGGCACTCTCAAAAAGCGGAGCAAGTAAATCACGGCATGTACCCGGGGGAGAAGTGGACTCGAGTACAACCAGATTGCCCGGCCGCAGGCACGAAATAATGCTCTGTGCGGCAGCGCGCACGCAGGACATATCCGCTTTGCATTCTGCAGTAATAGGAGTCGGCACCGCAATGATAAAAACGTCTGCAGGCACAGGACTTCCGGTGGCACGCAGCTTTCCTGAGGACACCGCTTCCTGAACCCATCCTGACAGCCCGGGTTCCTCTATATGAATTGCGCCCTGGTTGATCGTTTTTACGACATCAGGGTTCAGGTCGACTCCGATTACTTCGAGGTCGTGGGCCGACAGTACAGCCGCTGTGGGCAGACCGATATAGCCGAGACCCAGCACACACACTTTATTCATTATCATTGTCCTGTTTTTGCGTTCAGTGCAGCAGGAATCAGCAGGGGTAGTCAGATACTGCAGGCACTTTTAGAAGAAAAGGTTTCACGTCATTTTGTATTGTTGCCGCAACAGCCTTATAATACCCATTGATCCGGAAATAAAACAACAGATAGACCTCCTTTCTGTACATTTTCCCAACAAGCGCAAATAAACCTGTCCACCATCCCTTTTTTTGGAGAAACCTATTCATGAACAAAATCGCTGAACTTTTTGCAAAAGCCGGATCCATTCAGGAATATGCAAAATTGTATAACGCCCGTTTGTCTGAAGTTCTTGCCTCACTTGACTGGGATAGCTTCGCCAAAGCAGTGACCGCTTTTGAAGAGGCACGTCAGTCAGGCAAAGCCATTTATGTTATGGGTAATGGCGGCAGCGCTGCTTCCTGTGCGCATCTGGTCAATGATTTGATTGCCGGTGCCTATCTGGATGGAAAACCTGCTTTCCGCGCTGTTTCTCTGGCCGACAATCTGGCAACTGTCACCGCTCTTGCCAATGACAGCGGTTATGAGAGTATTTTTGTCCACCAATTGAAAGTGCTGCTTCGCCCCGGCGATCTGGTACTTGCCATGTCTGTCAGCGGCAACAGTCCCAATATTTTGCGCGCTCTTGAGTATGCGAAATCGGAAAAAGCCGTCACAGTCGGCTTTTGCGGTTTAACCGGCGGTGCCATGAAAAATCTCTGCGACGTTGTGATTCACGCCGATACCACTCTGGATGAATACGGTCCGGTCGAGGATGTTTTTTCCATTCTGGGCCATATTCTTGCCGGCTATCTTTCCATGAAACAGGGGAAAATGCTGCATCACTGATGCCCATTGAAGGGGAGCAGGAAAACCAGTCCCTTTGCATGCTTCTATTATCATAGCGGTCTATAATCGTCGCGAGGACGTGCATGCGTGCCTGAGCGCACTGCCCGTTGCTGAGCTGACGCAAAAAAACACTGAAGTTATTCTCGTTGATGACGGCTCTACCGATGGCGTCAGGGAGATGGCGGCGCAGGAATTTCCCCATGTGCAGACGCTCAGACTGGAAGACAACAAAGGCCCATCCTTTGCACGCAATCTGGGTGCGAAGGTGGCTCGGGGCTCTCTGTTGATTTTTCTGGATTCGGACGCCGTCCCGGAAGACAGGTGGCTGGATACGTTTTTGCTCTGTGACGACGGGAACACTGTTCTCATAGGAAGAATTCTGGATTACCACACAGGGAAAGATCAGGACAGACCGAGGCGCTCCACTTTTCTTGGAAAAAGCCTTCCCTGCAGTCCCCGGCACGCCAATGCCGGTTCTTCCTGCAATCTTGCACTGCCGGCATCGCTTTTTTCTGCAATCGGCGGTTTTGATCCTGATATCCCGTACTATTTTGAGGACAGTCTTCTCTGCATTCATGCGCGGCGGCATGGAGCCCGTTTCCGCTACCTTTCCGATGCACGGGTACGCCATAAAGGCAGCGGCACCCGGCAGGGCGATACCATACGCATGCAGGAACACAACAGCACTTACGCCATGCTCATGCTTTACAGGCACTCTTTCGGACGAGTCCTGCTCTTTACTGCCGGCAATGGTCTCTGGCTGCTAATCCGGCTGTTTGTCCGGCTCCTGACCGGGCGGCTTCATGATGCCGTGCTGCTGGCAAAAGGGTGGGGAAGTGCTTATTCACGCTTTGTCAGCCGGACAGGCGACTGACCATTTCTTTGATGCCTCCGAGACTCATATCCACCATAGGGAAAATTCTGCCAATATTTTCAATGGTATAGGCACCGTGTGTCCGCATCCAGTATTCCCGGGGTATGGGATTAAGCCAGCAGGACCATGGGAAACGGCGTGATAGCTTGTGCAGCCAGGTACTGCTGGGCGGGCTGCTGAAGTCACTGAAATTGGAGAGAGCACCGCCGCGCGCTTCCAGCTCTTCCGGCGCCATGGATGCATCTCCCACAATCACAAGTCTCGTATCCGGTCGCCTCAATAGCAGTTGTTCCGTATCTAAAGGGCTGGTACGGCGAAAATCTGTCCACACTTTTTCATAAATGGTATTGTGGAAAAAGAGGCATTGCAGATCTTCAAACCGCTCATGCATTTTAGAAAATAGAATACGGGTGATTTCGATATATGGCAGCATGGAATATCCGCCGTTGTCAATCAGCAGAAGCACACTGATTTTATCGCGCAGATCCCGCTCAAAAACAAGATCTATCTCACCGCCGTTCCGGGCAGTCATCGTAACGGTTTTATCCAAATTCAGGCGCGTAAAGGGTCCCGCATGCTGCATGTGTTTCATGGATGCCAGTGCCTGCCGGAGGTTTTCCTCACGCAGCTGATTCCTATCGGAATACTCGACGTAACGACGGTCACCGATCACACGCAAGGCAGAACGATTTTTTGAAGCGCCCATTACCCGTATTCCCCGTGAGGCATTCCCGCTGTTACCGAAAGGGGAGTTGCCTCCTGTCCCTATCCATCGGCTTCCGCCGTGATGCTCTTCCATCTGCTGTTTAAGCGTGTCCCAGAACCGTTTCATCAACTCTTCGGGCTCATAATGCCAGAAGGCATGCCTCGGCATACGCCCTGTGCGGATTTCTTCTTCCAGCCACCGCCGGAATTGCTCTGTGCTGAATAGCGCATCGTCGCCTTCCTGTACGGCGGGAATATCGATATCATAAAAGTACAAGGCAAAAGCGCGTTCAAAGGCATCGGCATATTCAACCCGTTTTACAAAAACCAGCCTCGAAAAAATGAACAGGTCGTCCAGCGTCGATACAATCCCTTTTTGCAGCCCCTGATTCAATTCCAGCAGTTCACGCAGCCCAACCGGCAGCCCGTAATCACGAAGGAGATACAGAAAAGGTGCAAAGAGCACTGTATAGCCTTTGCTGTTATCATCTCTGTTTGAGGGCATCGCCATATACTAATGCCTGCCGAATCTCCGCTGCCGGTATTTCAGAATATCAGCACTGCGTTTTAAAAGAAGTCCGGTTAGAGGCGGGAATTCAGGATCAGGCATTTTTCCGTCCCGCTCAAGTGCGCCAATCCAGTCAATCAGTTCGCTTGTGGCTGGCGGTTTTTCAAAACCCCGATCCCGAAGCTCATAAAATATTTTAAGCGCTGTCTCAATCAGCTCGGGATGCGTATTGGGATAATGCAGCGCAAGAATGGCACGCATTTCCTCAGGAGCTGGAAAAGCGATATGGTGACAGAAACATCTGCGGAGAAAAGGATCGGACAATTCTCTTTTAGCATTGGATGTGATAAAGATTGCCGGTCGGATCTGCGCCTTCACTGTTTCGTTCACCTCACGGATAGTGAACTGGCATTCTTCAAGAATGTCCAGCAGATTGTCCTGCACGTCCGACTCTGTTTTGTCAATTTCATCCAGCAGAAGCACTACTTTTCTGTCGGCGCGAAAGGCCCTTCCTATAGGGCCCCAGATCACATAGTCATAAAACTGGTCAACCCGCCTTCCGCTTTCTCCTGAACCGAAGCGGGCATCATTCAACCGCAGCACTGTATCCTGTACGTAACAGGCTTCTTCTCCTTTAATCGTGGATTTGCAGCGTAGGATTTCGACAGGGAGGCCGAGAGCCCTGGCGGTTTCCAGCGCCAGCTGCGTCTTTCCTGTTCCTGCTTCACCGGTCAACAGAAGAGGTTTTTCCATGGCAAGCGCAATATTTACCACTGCCTTTAGTTCTGCATCCAGATGATAGCGGTCCGTTCCGTCAAAATGATATGAATTCACGAGCATCCTCTCCGGAGAAGTTTGCTTTTTACAGCTGAATTGCCTAGCATAGCTTTTTCATATATAAGTTCAGGATCACTATTATGGCAAATTGGCTTAGCTACACCAGTACAGAAGGAGCGTCGCCACGCCTCGCTGCTGTAATCATACTGTACGAACAACAGCGTCAACGTGTTTTATTCGTAAAACGAAACCCATCGCTTCCTTTTATGGGCGGGCATCACGCCTTTCCGGGGGGGAGCCTATCAGATGCTGACACAGGCAGCCGGGTTATCAATGCGCCAGACCTCAGGAGCGCGCGCCTGCTCACCACAGCTGTGCGGGAACTTTTTGAAGAAACAGGCATACTGCTTCCCGATTTGACGGAAGCGGAAAACGGATCGCTGCAAAGCCTGCGTGAGAAAACTGTCAGCGAGCCCGCCGTTTTTGAAGCCTTTCTCGAAAAAAAGAACATATTTATTGACTACCTGAATTTTTCTCCTGCAGGCCGATGGGTGACGCCCTCTTTTTCACCTATCCGTTTCGATACTTCTTATTTTTTCTGCAGCACCTCGAAGCCCTGTTTTGCTGCGCCCATGGGAGCGCATGCTGAAATAGTCGGCGTCGAATGGATCACCCCTGCCGAAGCACTCAAACGCCGGGACGGAAAGAGCATGCACGTCTCCACACCGGTAGTTTTTGTTTTGCAAAGGCTGCATACCTTTCCGCTTCCGGAAGCATTAAAGCGCCTGCGTCACACACCTGGTTTCAGCAACACTCTGCTGGATTACATTGAGCCATTTCCCGGCATTCATCTGGTACCGCTGCAGAGCTGCACCTTGCCGCCCGCTACCCATACAAACTGTGTGCTCATCGGCGAAGAGTCCATTTATATCGTTGATCCCGGTGCTTCAGAAACATCTGAGATTTCCCGTCTTTTTACGCATATAGACGAAGTCTGCGAAAACGTTGGTGGAACACCTGCGGGCATTTTGCTGACCCACGATCATCCCGACCATTGTGCCGCAGCAGAAGCTCTTTCGAAACGCTACAACGTCACAGTGTACGGACATCCGGCGTCTCTCGGCTCATTTCAAAACGCAGAAGCACTGGAGAAGGGAGACTTTATTGAAATTCCGGGCTCCCGCCCCTGGTCTGTTCGATGTCTTCATACCCCCGGTCATCATCCAGGCCATCTCTGTTATTTCGAAGAAACAACCGGAGCGCTCCTCTGCGGTGACATGATTGCGAACCCGGGAACCATTATGATTAATCCGGATAAGCATGGAGATATGGGGCTCTACATGGCGGGACTTGAACGTCTGGGCAAAATCCCGGCTGCTTTAACTGTGCCCGGTCATGGCGCCCCGCTCATGGAGGGGGAAGGGCCCGCTTTTTTTCAGAAAACTCTGGAGCACCGGATAATGCGCGAAACAAAAATTAAAACAGCCTGGGAGCAGGGCGCCCGAAGTGAAGCCGCTCTTCTTGCCGAAGCTTATGACGATACACCGGAGTCCATGCATCCCTTTGCTTTGTTGCAGCTGCGGGCGCATTTGAGCCACTTGCAGGAGACAGACCTTATTTCTTTCTGAAGTAATCTGCCTGCCTTTTCTTTTATTGATGAACGCAAGTTCGTGAGACGATTTTTTTCCGACAGGTATGCTATACTTTACTGTAACGAATCGGAGCAAACAATGAAAACTCAGAATACTAAAACACATAAAGAATATACTGTACTGGAAGAAATTATGAACAGCGGCACCCATGCCGTTGGTTTCGGATTGAGTGTTGCCGGGCTGGTTTGGCTGATTCTGCGGGCGGTATCACTTAAAGACAGTATGAGCCTGGTTGCTGTTATTGTTTTCGGCAGTTCGCTGATTGCACTCTATGCGGCATCGACCCTCTATCATGCTGTGCCCTGTTTCAATGTGAAAAAAGTCCTGCGGGTATTCGACCATTGTGCCATCTATCTGCTGATTGCCGGCACCTACACACCCTTTCTGCTGGTGTCGCTCCGAGGAACCACTGGCTGGGCGCTTTTTGGAGTCGTATGGGGGATTGCCTGTGTCGGCTGTGCCTTCAAAGCCTTCTTCACGGGACGCTTCAATAAAGTCTCTACAGCCATGTACGTTGCCATGGGCTGGATCGTTCTGGTCGCCATAAAACCCGCCATTACCCATATACCTGTCGGCGGTTTACTGATGATGCTTGCAGGCGGGCTGCTTTATACATTTGGCGTCTTTTTCTATGCCAATGAGCGCGTTCCTTATAATCACGCAATTTGGCACTGCTTCGTTATGGGTGGCAGCGCCATTCACTTTTTCGCCGTAATTATTTACGTACTCACGCCCATAGCATAAAAAAGACACCGCCTAGCGCAGCGCAGATGCTGCAAGAAGGGCGGGCACTTTTGCGGCCTCCTTCTGTGCCTCCCGCTGTTTCTTCCACTGTTCATATTTTGCGGGATAGTCCTCGAGAACCCACTGTTTAAAAGGCTTGGGGCTCCCTTCGTAAAGCGTTACCAGTTCGCCGATGGGTGCATCGTTAAAACCGATCCGGAACTGCTTTCGTGCTGTTGCTGTATCTGCGCCTTTCAAAAGAAGATAAACGGCGGCGGCAACACCGGTTCTATGCGTTCCTCCCTGGCAGTGAGCTAGAAAAGGCTTTTGCCCTGTTTCCATGAGATCAAGAAAAGCGGCAAGCGATTCCGGTTCCGGAATGCTGTTTTTCGACCATCCGAAATTAACATGCTGAATCCCCATATGCTTGCATGCGGCTACTTCCCGATCGTACCAGTCACTATCCGTTTGCTCGCCTCGAAGATTGATGACAGTGCCTATACCTCTTTTCTTAATGATTCGCTCCATTGCTTTTCCTCCCATCTGACGAGACCCATAAAACGCCCCTTCTTCGACGGTTCGGAAATTGTACATGGGAAAGTAATGAATCACCGGCACTGCAAGAACCAGAGCGGCAATAAGAACAACAGCACCGATTATCTGAGCAATCGTTTTCATGGAATTCCTTTTTGGATCTGTGTTTAGAGAAAAGAGGAAAGAATTTTCTTTGAATGCTAAATTTTTTTGCCTGATATTTTGTTTACACACCTGGAAGGGCGTACCGGAAAGCAAAAACTTCTGAAGCCCTGTTTTGAAGCAACACGGTTTTATTTTATTATGGTACCATAAGCTTTTAAACAGGTCCAATTCACCGAAAAACACAAATCTGCAACTGCGACAGAATTTGTTTCTGTCTGATTGAGATGAGCTCATGCGAAGCACCCCTAAATCGATGCGTCTTCATATCGGTCTTTTCGGAAGGCGCAATGCAGGAAAATCCAGTCTGCTCAATGCTGTAACGGCACAGCAGGTGTCCATTGTTTCTCCTGTGGCCGGCACCACTACGGATCCGGTAGAAAAAGCGATGGAGTTGCTGCCACTTGGGCCGGTCCTTTTTATCGACACGGCAGGGCTCGACGACGAGGGCACCCTGGGCGAACTCAGGAAAGAAAGAACCAGGGCTGTTTTCGAGCGGGTCGATCTCGGTGTCATCGTTTGCCAGGAAGGTGAGTGGGGCGCTTATGAAGAGATGCTCTTTTCAGAATTGGACCAGCGGAAAGTACCCGTTATTGCCGTTTTTAATAAATCAGATATAAAACGCCCGGATACGGCACTTCTGAACATGCTTTCTGCAAGAAAAATTGCTTCGCTCTGCCTCAGCACTATTACCGGAGAAGGACTGGGTGACTTCAGGCAGGCCTTATTGGATAGTGCACCAGCGGATTTTGTCGAGCAACCGGTGATCCTCCGTGACCTGGTGGGCGCCGGTGAGCTGGCAGTACTGGTAACACCCATCGATAAAGAAGCGCCTAAAGGGCGATTGATTATGCCTCAGGTGCAAAGCATCCGGGACCTTCTGGACGGAGATGCGTCCTGCCTGGTGACAACAGACAAGGGGCTTGCGGCTACACTCGCCAAATTAAAAGAGCCGCCTAAACTGGTAGTAACGGATTCGCAGGCGTTTTTAAAAGTAGCGGCAGATACCCCTTCTCATATTCCAATGACGGGTTTTTCGATTCTTTTTTCAAGATATCGCGGCGATCTGGTTACTCAGGTGGAAGGCGCTCTGGCTATTGACAGTCTCAAACCGGGCGACCGGGTGCTGATTGCAGAATCATGCAGCCATCATCCGATAGAAGATGACATAGGCCGTGTTAAAATTCCACAGTGGCTTATGAAATATGTTCAAGGCGAACTTATCTTTGATTCGGTACAGGGACATGACTTCAAAATGGATCTCAGCCCTTACAAACTGGTTATCCATTGTGGCGCTTGCGTCACCAATCGCCGTGCCATGCTGAACCGGCTTCTCCGTTGCAGGAAAGCAGGTATTCCTGTTACTAATTACGGATTGACTATTGCGTACAGTCTCGGTATCTTTGAACGGGCTCTTGAGCCTTTTCCTGATGCACTGGCGGCCTATGAGAAGCACAAATTGTATTTGAAGGCAAAAAACACTGAAGCGTAAGCCGACGGTCTATCTTCAGCAAATGCTCTGCAAACACAGGATGAACAAGTTTTATGTCTGATTTTCTCCAACATAAAAGTCAGGAAGAAATCGAAGGATGGCTCCGCGAAACAGATCCGGAGCGTTTAAAACTGTTATGGGCTGCGGCGGACGAGACCCGGCGCCGCCATGTGGGAGATCAGGTACACCTTCGCGGTCTGATCGAAATTTCCAACTACTGTATCCGTGCCTGCGCCTATTGCGGACTGCGCGCAGGACATGGCAGTGTAGAGCGCTACCGCCTCACCAGGGACGAAATTCTTTCCTGTGCGCACAAGGCTGTAGGGTTTGAATATGGAACCGTGGTACTTCAGGCAGGAGAAGACTACGGTATCAAGCGCGACTGGCTGGCTGAAATCATAAAAACCATTAAAAAGGAAACTAACCTCGCTGTCACCCTGAGTCTGGGGGAACGCCCGGACGAAGACCTGATCGAGTGGCGCACTGCCGGAGCAGATCGCTATCTTCTTCGTTTTGAAACTTCCGACAGAGCGCTTTACGAGCGTATTCATCCGCCTGCGAAAGGACAGGAGATCAGTGACAGACCTGCTATCCTGAGACGCCTTAAGCAATTAGGGTATGAAGCGGGCAGTGGTGTAATGGTAGGTATTCCCGGTCAGAATTATTCCATCCTTGCCCGGGATATTCTGCTGTTTCAAGATCTCGATCTTGATATGATCGGCGTCGGCCCGTTTATAGCCCATCCCGAAACTCCTCTGGGACGTGGCGAACTGGAATCGGCTCCTGATGGAGAGCAGGTGCCCAATACGGAAGGCATGACCTATAAAACAGTGGCGTTGACCCGGTTGATATGCCCCGAAGCCAATATACCCAGCACGACCGCTCTCGCCACCATTAACACGGCGCTGGGCAGGGAACTGGGGTTATCAAGAGGTGCAAACATTGTCATGCCCAACCTCACGCCGCCCCAATACAGAGCCCTCTACGAAATATACCCAGCCAAAGCATGTATTGACGAAGCGGCCGAGGACTGCCACGCCTGTATGAAAGGGAGGATCAGGCGAATCGGTCGTATTCCCGGAACCGGGCCCGGAGGACGGAAAAAAGGCGGCATTGCTCCGCAATAACACCGCCGTCAGTTGATGATCGAAGTGACTTTGACGGGTTTTTCCACAACGGCACCGGTAAGAAGATCCCGGGCACGTACCACATAACGGCCCGGCTGCTGGTTCAATGACAGGGGAAAATAGCTTGCTCCATGCCCTTTTTCAAGGACAGCGACATGCCGATACCACGGTATCACAGTCTGATCAGCACCAAGAAGATCCAGAAGGATCAGTCTTTTTACCGGGTCTTCCTCCGCGCCGTCACTTGTCAGACGTATCTCCAGGCGCTGACCTTCTGCAGCAGTTTCCGTTGAATGTATTTTTAAGGGCTTCGCGTCTTTGGGGAGGTGAACGAGAGCCAAACTTTCTCCGCCATTCAGGCGGATCTTAAGGCGGTGTGGGTGTGCAACTCTGGTTCCTGTTAAAGGCAGATATACGCTGTCTTTTTTCGTGAAATGAAGGGGCAGTGGCTGCACCGGTGCGGATGGTGCGGCAAGTATTACATAGATGACCGCTGAATCATAACGAAAATGGTACACCATGCCCTGAAAACCGGGATCGGTCGGAACCTGCTGTGGTGAGGATGCAGAACTGTCAGTTATGAATTCATTAAGACATGCCATTTCCGCCAGGAAGTCACCAACAGGCATGCGAAATGGATGGTTGAGCAGCAGCGTATTTCCCTGCTCCCAGCGGCTGATAAACCAGACAGGCAGATCGCCGGCTTTGGCAAGGGCCACGGCGCGGTCGGGTGTGATACCCGCATCTGCCTCAACCTGCCCCGATACACGTGTCCTCCCTTCAACGTCTTCCGTAGTGACAAGCAGCTCTGTACACTGGCGACTGTCCGGTTTTTGATCAACGCCAAAAAGAGATGCAAAACGGTTATTCAGCCGTTTTCCTCCATGCGTATCAAAATTTCCGGGAAGCACGTCGGCAGCAACTGTTCCGCCCCGGGCAACAAAAGTAAATATCGCCTCCGTTTCTTCATCATCCAGTGCGACACAAAAAGGAAGAATCAGAGTGGAAAACGTATCCTGCCTCAAACCGTCCAGTCGTTCTTTATCAATAAAAGCAAAGTCCCGGTTGCTCCGGCGCAAACAGGCGGACACAGCATTTTGTGAATCCAGAAAGGTAGTATTATACCCGGATACAGATTTTGGAAGATGCCTGGAAGGGTGACTGTCATAGACAGCGATTGCAGGAGGTTTCTTTTCAGAAGCAAGAATCAGAGGGGCAATCATATCCTGTAACTGTCGCACAGTACGGGTTATCGCTGTCAACGCTTCAGAGAGAGAACCCTGTACATCAAACCAGGTGTTCCCGTCTGCTTTTTCTGCTTCGCCTGACAAGGCTTCAAGCCACAAGACAGGAATCTGATGGGTCAGCATCTGCCAGGGAATTTGCAGAAATGCCGCACCGTTTTGTCCGGCATCAGAAGGGTGCAGCACCAGACCGTTCCAGTTGCCCGGTGCGGTATAAGAGGCGATTTTCTCGAGAATAAGGGGGCTGTAATCGGCAATGACAAAATCCAGAGCCCGACATAACTCAGGCCAGCAGTATCCGTGAGAAGGGTTGGTATCTGAAAAAAAACGTGCTCCGGCGACAGCTGAGCCATCAATCAGCCGTATCTGCTCATGGAGCCACTGATGAAATCCGGCAAACTGACTGTCCATAAAAGTGCTGAAATCCACCTGGTAAGAGACGGTCCGGGTCTGTTCGTTGACAGGAGGAACGTCGACGGTATCGATCTGCTCCCATTCAGAAAAATGCGTTCCCCATTGCCGGTTCAAGGCTTCCAGGCTTGTGTACTTCTCCCGAAGCACCTGATGCCACGCTTCAAGGCAGTATCCGCACCGACATACAGCCTCCTCCGTAGCACACAGTACATTGCCGTTACCCAAAGAATAGCGCCCACGGGTTCCCGCCCAATGGCGCAGCGTTCCCGTTTTGAGCGTTTCCTCAAGAGAAATCCGGTAGGATGGGTCATTCAGGCAGGGGACTCTGTACTTTCCATCCAATGCCTCATTAACGGAGATATGCTCCAGTTCAGGCAGCAGCGTTAGACCTTTTTCGGAAACACGGATGATCGTACTTTCTCCGGCGGGAGCATGAACGGTACGCACTCCTTCCTGCGCCAACATTTTCAGCAGAGACAGATCGCCATATTCAGAGGGTGCCGGCAGGGAAGCGCCCAGTTCCATTTGAGGAGGCTCCAGCCGCTGGCGCACACTCAGGAAACGCACTTCCCGGTAGGCGGAATGCAGCTCTGTTTCTGAAAAGCTCCGGGGACCGCCTTCGACCGCATAGACCTCCAGCCGAATCAGCGGCGAAATAAGATCGGTAAAATGGAGCCGTACTGTTGCAGTGCCGCCGTCGCTTCCGACACTTTCCACAGACTGCGCGACAACCCGTTCGAAGCCATCTGTAGCCCGGGCATAAAGGCAGGCCTGGCGGGACTGATTGGCAAAGGGACGCACTTTGGCAGAAATATCCAAAGAGTCATTGGGCATGAGCCACTGTTTCTCAAGTTCCAGCTGATAAAAATCAGGCCAGCCGGGCACCTGCAGAAGCGCCGTAAACCAGTCGGTAATTCCGCTGCGGTCTTTCAGCCAGACATCAAATAAACAGGGTCCCGGACCGGCAGGCACTTCAACAATATGAAACTCGGAATCTTTGGAAAAAGCATTTGCCTCTTCATAGGTGATGCGGGTACTGCTGCCGGGGCGCCTTATCTGCAATTCCACATTGTATTTTTTATCTGCCGGTTTGTTAAGGCGAATGACAAAAGGACGGGAGGGTTGCGAAACGGCTGAATCTTTCATGGCCTGAATAAATTCAGGGTAAAAATCCGGCGGAATCTCATCTTCAGCAGGTCCCGAAGGTGCACCGTCCTCGATACGCGCTATTCTGACTTCAGGACGCCGTCCTGCGGCGTAACAGATGGCACGAACGACAAAAGACCAGGCATTTTCCTCCCAGGCGCTTTCCAGGTCATAAGGATCGGCGGGGGACTGAACCAGAGCGTTTCGTCGGGGAAAATCACCGGGATAATCCAGACAGACTATCTTCCCTTTACCATGCACATAAGAGCGAATAATCTGGCGAAGCTCCAGCCCGCCCGGAAAAGCACATTCGCCTATACCGCCGCTTATTGAATCTGTATCCGCTTCCTCCTGAAGGTTGTCAAAAAAAGCAGCCAGTGGGCCATCGACGGGAGATCGGTCAAAAGCAGTTAGAAGCCCGGTACCTTGCGAAACTTTAAACAGTACTTCGGACAAAATCCGCTCCGGAAGAAGGGAAATGTTAAAATTTGCGAGAATCAGGACATCAGCGGGCTGCCGTAGCTCTTTTTCCAGCCGTGAAAAAACTTCCGCATCCGTCTCGGCGGATGAAATAGTTCCATAGGCGATGGGATCGTAACCGGCATGCTCCGCATCCCATAAAGGAACGACCCTGCAGTCTACATCCAGACGTTTCTTTAATTCAGCAGCGTCCTGCAACGTATGCTGCGGGGCAACCAGCAATACTTTTACAGCACCGCCCGCCAGTGGCTTGCCCCAGGGCTGTGCCGTTCCTGCCGGAACTGGAACCGCCTTTTTGCCATAGGAAGGGAGCGCATTTACGGACGGCACCGCTGTCAGGAGGCAGAAAAAAGCCAGTAAAAGAAAATAACTCTTTTTACACAAAGACATACTGCCTTATAGTGCGGCTCAGAAGTTCGGTTAAGAATGCAAAAGCCGGAGCCGCCTGATTAAACAGCATCCAAAGACCAGCCGCCTCTGTACTGGCGGGTAAGCAATGCATTCATCGCAGGATTATCTGTAATCACTTCTTTTTCAGGATCCCAATTGAAACCGACATTCAAAGTGCAGGCAATTTTTCCAAGATGTCCTATTGATGCAGAGCGGTGTCCGGCATAAACCGGAGCAATACATTCTTCACGGCTTTCAATACATTGCAGGAAATCGGTCATATGGTTCGTGCCTTTCCTGAAGCGGAAAGCAGTGTCACCCAGACGCGTTTGAAGCAGTTCGGGATCGCTCGCCTTGATACCGCTTCTGTCCACATAAAGCCACTGATCATTATCACCGAAAAACATGGTGCCCAGACTTCCACATTCTTTAAATAAATCGGGCATTTTGTCGGAGCTGCCTACAGTCATGGTTGTTCCGTCGGCATAAGTGCATTCAAACTGGTACTTCTGAGGGGCATTGTATAAGTTGTTTCTTTCAGGGCTCATCTCCCAGGCGACTCCCTGCACATGAACCGGTCCTGTATGATCCCAATTCATAGCCATGTGAGCGATATCACCGTGGTGACCGATCCAGTCCATCATCTGACTTCCGCCGAAACCCATCCACCAGCGCCAGTCCCAATGACAGCGTTTTTCGTGATAAGGCGCCCATTCTGCAGGACCCACATAAAACTCCCAGTCCAATTCCGCAGGAGGAGGCGGGAATTCATCCACCCAAAGCGCATTGCCGCCATTGGGCAATGCCACCAGAATGTGCTTAATTTTTCCCAGATATCCATTGCGCACCAGTTCACAGGCAGTTTTAAAATCTTTACCGGAACGCTGCATGCTGCCTGTCTGAAACACCCGCTTATTCTCTGTAACCGCTTTGACAACGGCCTGTCCTTCACCAAGTGACCAGGTTAGGGGCTTTTCGCAATAAATATCTTTCCCCCGATGTGCGGCTTCTACACAAATGAGGGCATGCCAATGATCAGGGGTAGCGACAATAACGGCATCAATGTCTTCCCGTGCCAGAACTTCGCGATAGTCTGTATAGACAGTACAGTCTTCATTATCATAATAATGATCCACTTTTGACTTTGCCTCGGCAAGGCGCCTGCGATCAACATCGCAAACGGCAACAATGCGGGTGTTTTTGTGTTTAATCGCATTTTCTGTGAGCCCGTTTGCCTGACCGCCGGAACCGATGACTCCAATGGTGATTTTGCTTCCCGGGCTTTTATGCGCTTTTGCGCCAAAAACTGTGGACGGCACAATCAATGGAGCTGCCATGGCAAGACCGGCGTTGTTTAAAAAAGAGCGACGGGAAATTATCTTTTTTTCGTTTTTTTTCACAGAGCTTTTCCTTATTGTTAAAGCGGCACTGCCAGTTTTAAAGACTTTGAGGTCTGGAAAACCATTTGCCATGGTCTCTTACAATATAACAGGGCATTTTTTACGAAAAGTGCTTGTTTCAGTATGAAACATGATTGCAGTTATTGTCAAATCGGCTTTTATCCACACCTTATGTTATGGTATAAAATGGCTGTACAGTGTGCGCCGAATCTTTCAAGGCTGAGCGGCGTTACAGTATTTCCGATAGGCACCGGTTCATTACCTTCTTTTTACAGGTTTCGACATTTGCCGAGATTTTTATTTTCAGTAACCAGAACAGGAAAGAAGTTCTCATGAGTAAATTGCTAAGCTCCCATGTTTTTACCTCTGAATCTGTTTCCGAGGGACATCCGGATAAGGTTTGCGACCAGATTTCTGATGCGATTCTGGATGCGTGCCTTGCCGCAGACGAAAACAGCCATGTCGGCTGCGAAACGCTTGCCGCAACCGATTTCGTGGCAAATGCCGGAGAAATCAGCTGTGAAGGCTGGAGCAGCATCGATCCTGAAAGTCTGGCACGGGCTGTTGTCAAAGACATTGGTTATATTTATGATGATATCGGTTTCTCTTATAAGACCTTTCAATATGTGAATCGGCTTCATCAGCAATCCGCCGATATCGCCATGGGGGTCAATACAAACGAAGAAACACATAAAGAACAGGGTGCAGGCGATCAGGGCATGATGTTCGGTTATGCCTGCGACGACACGCCGCAGCTGATGCCTGCTCCTCTGCAATACAGCCACAATCTGCTTATTGAGCTTGCCCGCATCAGAAAAGCGGGGGAGATTGCTTATTTGCGTCCTGACTCCAAATCTCAGGTATCCATTCTGTACGAAAATGGAAAGCCTGCCAAAATCACAACGGTTGTAATTTCCCATCAGACAGAAGATGTTCCGCTGGAACAGATTCGTAAAGATATGATTGATGTGGCGCAGCAGGTTCTGGGTGCTACGGGACTTCTCGACAACGACACAAAGTATCATGTGAACCCCACCGGACGTTTTGTCATAGGTGGTCCCCATGGCGACTCCGGTCTCACGGGGCGTAAGATTATTGTGGACAGCTACGGCGGAGTCGGCTCCCATGGTGGCGGCGCCTTTTCCGGCAAAGATCCGACAAAGGTTGATAGAAGTGCCGCCTATTACAGCCGCTATGCAGCCAAAAATATTGTCGCGGCCGGACTTGCCAGAAAATGTGAGATTCAAGTGGCTTATGCGATCGGTGTTGCCGAGCCTATGAGCATTAACGTGTCAACTTTCGGCACTGGCAAAGTCGAGGACACTGTGCTCCAGCGTGTACTCGAGAACTCCGGTCTCTTTGATTTCCGGCCTGCCCAGATTATGGCTGAACTGAGTCTGGCAAAGCCGCAGGGCTGGTGCTACCGTGACACCTCCAATTACGGTCATTTCGGACGTGATCTTTTCCCCTGGGAAAAAACAGACAAGGCCGATGCCTTGCGTCAGGCAGTCGGAAAATGACAGACACCCCTACGGCATCCCGAATTCTGGGGGTTGGCTCACCCATCATGGACATCCTTGCCCCGGTTCCCGATTCTTTTCTTGAAAAGATTTCAGGAGCTAAAGGTGGCATGGAATGGATAAAGCACGATGAAATGGATGCGCTTCTGGCGCAAATGCCTGAACCGCCACAGCGTGCCCTGGGCGGCAGTGCGGCAAACACCGTCGCTGCTTTAGGGCGGCTGGGCATGCCGGTGGCACTTCTTGGAAAAATCGGCAGAGATGCGGACGGTGATGCATATCGAGCTGCTTTTACAGCTTCGGGCGGTGTTGAAGACAGCTTCAAGTATGATGACACCAGCCCTACAGGCCGATGCCTGAGCCTGATCACTCCCGATGGAGAGCGCACGATGCGTACTGATCTGGGCGCAGCCATGCTGATAGGGAAGTCCGATGTCAGCGACCGGGATTTTCAGCAGTGCAGACATGTGCACCTGGAAGGCTACGGGCTGTTTAACTGTGAATATGTGTTCCATCTGCTGCAAATGGCAAAAGCAGCCGGCTGCACAGTAAGCATAGATCTTGCCTCCTTTGAAGTGGTTCGGGACAGCATGGATGTCCTGCCGGATCTCCTGAAACACTATGTCGAAATTGTCTTTGCCAATGAAGATGAAGCAGCAGCATTTTCTGGAAATCCGGATCCGGAAGAAGGATTGCGGGCTTTGCACGCCTGTTCACCGGTTGCCGCTGTGAAACTGGGTAAAGATGGCGCACTTATCCGGACAAAAGACGCCTGCTGCAAAGTCGATGCCGTTCCTGTAACCCGGGTAATAGACACAACCGGTGCTGGTGACTGCTGGGCGGCCGGATTTCTTTACGGATATCTAAATGGCTGGTCTCCGGAGATGTGCGGGGAATTTGCGTCTCACGTAGGAGCAGAAACTGTTCGTTCTCTGGGAGCCTCTCCGGACGCGCAAGGCTGGACGCGCATCCGACAGGCGGAAGCAACTCTTAAAAACAGATAACTTTTTTAGCCTGGCCGCTGTTATGAAGTCCGGGCAACAACGGGAGATACATATGATGTATGTAGGAAGAATTGTAAGTGTCGGAAAAACAGCAGACGGGCAGCTCTGCGCCGCCTATCGTGTGTCAAGCCGCTCTTTTCCCAATCGGAGCGCTGTTGTGGGTAATGGAAAAGTCAGCATCGTGCCCAAGCCGGGGTTTGAAAGTGATATTTTTAAAAATCCCTATATCGCCTACAACTGTGTGCGCATTGTTTGTGACGGTGCTGTTGCTGTTGTTACCAACGGCGGACAGACTGACTTCATCGCGGAAAAGATGGCAGGAGGGATGTCCGCACGGGATGCCCTGATTCTGACCTCTTTTTCTATGGACTATGAAAAAGATGACTACAATACGCCACGCATCAGCGCCGTTGTCGACAAGCGCAGTGACGAGGGGTGGCTTGCTGTTGTGCGTCATGACGGACTTCAGGTAGAGCGGATAGCGCTGAAAAACGGCTTCCAGTGGCATCTTGCCACCTATGAAGAAAATTTCATCTGCCCGGAACGTTTTGATGCATTTCCGGCAACATCTGCGGAGAGTGCTTGTGCGTATATGCTAAGCGGGGGCGTCTTTGCGGAAAGAACAAATCCGGTCACAGCGGTCGC
Source organism: Candidatus Hydrogenedentes bacterium ADurb.Bin170 (assembly GCA_002070275.1). Lineage (GTDB taxonomy): Bacteria > Hydrogenedentota > Hydrogenedentia > Hydrogenedentales > CAITNO01 > JAAYJV01. Next base: position 9,532 of record MWCY01000007.1, on the reverse strand, counting down.
TGCTCTGGCTGAAGAAAGCGGTTTCGCTCTGGCTGTTCAGGATTTTCAGGCATAAGCACAGCGCCCCTTTGGCGGCATGCGTTCTTTTATAAATCATTTCTTCGTAACCGTCACCATCGTCGAAAGGTTGGGAATTCCTCATGAGTGATCTCTATGTTTCTCCTCTGGTTGAGCGTTTTGCAACCGATCCTATGAAACGTTTGTGGAGTGCACAGAAAAAGTTTTCCACCTGGCGGCGCTGCTGGATTGCTCTGGCTGAAGCAGAGCAGGAACTGGGGCTCGACATTTCAGATGCGCAGCTAGAGGAGATGCGGGCTCATGTTGACACGATAGACTTTGAACAGGCAGCTGCTTATGAAAAAGAAACGCGACACGATGTAATGGCACACATTCATGCATTTGGCGATCTGGCGCCGAATGCACGTCCGATTATCCATCTGGGGGCTACCAGCTGCTTTGTTGGAGATAATACCGATCTTATTCTGATTCGGGAAGGTCTGGAATTGATTCTTGCAAAAGCGGCAGGAGTATTAAATCGAATCAAAGCCTTTGCGCTTCAATACAAGTCCCTGCCGACGCTCGGATTTACCCATTATCAGCCGGCGCAATTGGTAACTGTGGGGAAACGTGCATGCCTCTGGGCACAGGATCTGCTTCTGGACTGCCTTCAGATTGAACAACTTCTGGCATCCATGCGATGCCGTGGCGTCAAAGGTGCGACAGGAACACAGGCTTCTTTCCTCGCTCTTTTTCATGGGGATGCGGAAAAAGTAAAGGCTCTTGATCATCTTGTTGCTAAAAAACTGGGCTTTGAAAGTTCTTTCATTATTGCCGGGCAAACGTACACCAGAAAAATAGATACACAGGTCCTTAATGCGCTGGCAGGCATAGGAGAATCCGCCCACAAATTTGCTACAGACATGCGCCTCCTTCAGAATCTCAAGGAGGTGGAAGAGCCTTTCGAACGTTCGCAGGTAGGCAGCTCCGCCATGCCGTACAAACGCAATCCCATGCGTAGTGAGCGGATTTGTGCGCTTTCACGTTTTCTTATGACCGCACCGCTGCACAGCGCATTCACTACGGCAACACAATGGTTTGAAAGAACGCTTGACGACTCCGCCATACGCAGACTCAGCCTTCCCGAAGCTTTTCTTACCGCCGATGCCATTTTGAATTTGTACTTGAATGTCATGGAAGCACCCAGGGTTTATCCCAAAGTAATTGAAAAAAGAATCTGGAGTGAACTGCCTTTCATGGCATCGGAAAACATCCTGATGGCGTGTGTACAAAAGGGAGGAGACCGTCAGACGCTGCACGAAGTTATCCGGCAGCATGCTCAGGAAGCAGGACGCCGGGTCAAAGAGGAAGGAGCGGACAACGATCTGCTGGATCGGCTGGCTGCCGACCCTCAAATTAACATGACCCGGGAAGAAATGGAGGAGCAGCTGAAGCTCGATGCATTTGTCGGGCGCGCTCCGTCACAGGTGGATGAGTTCTTTGTTCAGGAAGCCAATCCTTTTCTTGAACGCCATACCGCAAGCCTGGATACGCATTCGGACGTACGCGTATAAGGTGTCAAAAACGGTTATGCCAGTTTCCTGTGCGCTTCCCGAAGAAGCTGCTCTGTCATCTCCCAGTCTATGCAGGGATCGGTAACGCTGCAGCCATACCTAAGATCCGATGCGTTCCCGCTCAGTTTCTGGTTGCCCTCCTGAAGATTGCTCTCCAGCATAACACCATAAATGCTCTTGTTGCCTTCGAGCCGCTGTTGAATCACGTCACGGAGCACATGAGCCTGAAGGCGCGGGCGCTTTCCGCAATTGGCATGGCTGCAATCAACAATAATTCGCGGTTCCAACCCGGCTGACCGCATCTGGTCTTCTACTGTAATCACACTGACAGGGTCATAATTGGGACCGGAGCGCCCACCGCGCAAAATCACATGTCCATAGCTGTTGCCCCGGGTATGAACCACACAGGAACGCCCGGCACCGTCAACACCAAGAAAATGGTGGGGGCGGCCGGCGGCAATGAGCGCATCGATGGCACTCTGCAAATTGCCGCTTGTATTATTTTTAAATCCGACGGGCATGGACAGTCCGCTCGCCATTTCACGATGTGTCTGTGATTCGCTGGTGCGTGCTCCGATAGAAACCCAAGACATCAGATCGGCGAGATACTGGGGAATAATGGGATCCAGCACTTCACTTGCCGCTCCCAAGCCCATTTCAGCAACATCCAGCAGAAAACGACGTGCTTTGCGAAGCCCTTTCTGGATGTCATAACTGTTATTCATGTCCGGATCGTTAATAAGACCCTTCCATCCGACAGTTGTGCGCGGTTTTTCATAATAAACCCGCATCAGGATAAAGAGACGGTCGGACAACTCCCGGCTCAGTGCATGCAGGCGCCTTGCATAATCCAGACCGGCCTCAGTGTCGTGAATCGAGCAGGGACCCGTAATCACCAGAAAACGCCTGTCTTTCCCGTCCAGGATGGCAGCAAGCTGCTCTCTGCAGTTGGCAACCGTATCCGCCGTATTTTCCGTAAGCGGAAATTGCGCTTTTAACTCATCCGGCGGCGGCAGGGGAGTCAAAGATAAAACATTTACATTTTCTACAGCGCGCTGCATAATAAAAATCTCTTTTCCAGTAATTCAGCAGGGAAACAAAAACCGGATGCCTTGCAACGATATCAGAAAACAGTAAATACAATGTTTCGTTGAAAATCGTCACCTCCATCGTAACTTAAAACTTGCAGCTTAACCAAATAATTCCCGCACTTTATCTCGCATCCCGTATTTTTCTCATTGAAATACAGTTCAATCAAAGCCTTTGGAATAAAGAAAAAAGAAATACATGTTTATTCATTAGTATACCGCTATACTTTCAAGAGTTTAATCAGATCTGGTGTTTGATTTGCAAATGCAAAGAGTAGACCGTAAACGAGCTTGCCGCCATACTTACCATTCAGGATCTAACGCAAAGTGAACCAGAAGAACATAGAAGTACAGGAAATGGTCCGGAAACGCTATGAGCATGGATGGACCACTGCCATTGAATCGGACAGTTTCGATAAAGGTCTCAATGAAGATGTCATCGTAGCGCTTTCCCGCATCAAAAATGAGCCGGACTGGATGACAGAGTGGCGGCTGAACGCGTTTCGTCTGTGGCAGCAAATGGAAATACCCCGATGGGCGAAACTTGTGTATCCGGATCCGGACTTTCAGGACATCTCCTACTACTCAGCTCCTAAATCCGCCGTTTCGCCGCGCAGTCTGGATGAAGTGGACCCCAAACTGGTGGAAACTTTCACTAAACTCGGAATCCCGCTGGAAGAACAGAAACGGTTAAGCGGTGTCGCTGTTGATGCTGTTTTTGACAGTGTCTCCGTCGCAACAACTCATCAGCAGATACTGAAACGGCAGGGCATTATCTTCTGTCCTATCTCCGAAGCCATCCAGGAACACCCGGATCTTGTACAGAAATATTTGGGCTCTGTGGTTCCTCAGGGCGATAACTTTTATGCCTCTTTAAACTCGGCGGTCTTCAGCGGCGGTTCCTTTGTCTATATTCCTGCAGGTGTTACCTGTCCGATGGATCTGTCAACCTATTTTCGGATTAACGCAAAACATACGGGACAGTTTGAACGGACACTGATTATCGCTGAAGAAGGCTCTAAAGTAAGTTATCTTGAAGGATGCACGGCGCCTATCCGCGATGAAAACCAGCTGCACGCCGCCGTGGTGGAATTGGTTGCTCACAAAGATGCTTCTATCCGCTATGCCACTGTGCAGAACTGGTATGCCGGAGACGATGACGGTAAAGGCGGTATCTATAATTTTGTAACAAAGCGGGGCGCGTGTTTGGGCGATCGTTCCCATATATCCTGGACCCAGATAGAAACAGGCAGTGCCATCACCTGGAAATACCCCAGCTGCCTTTTAAAGGGGAAAGGCTCAGTAGGAGAGTTCTACTCTGTTGCCCTGACCAAGGGGAAACAGCAGGCAGACACAGGAACCAAAATGATTCATACGGGTGCAGATACGCGCAGTACCATTATTTCCAAGACTATCTCAGCAGGAAAAAGCGACAGCAGTTACCGGGGTCTGGTACGTGTCATGCCGGGAGCAGAAAATGCGCGCAACTACACCCAATGTGACAGTCTGCTCATGGGAAATGATTGCGGTGCTCATACCTGGCCTTATATTGATGTCCGCAATGACAGCGCTTCGGTGGAACATGAAGCATCCACCTCAAAGATTAATGAGGATCAGTTATTTTACTGTCAGTCACGCGGTATTGACCGGGAAGACGCCATCTCGCTGGTCGTCAACGGATTCTGCAAAGAAGTGCTCGATCATCTCCCCATGGAATTTGCCGTCGAAGCATCACGTTTATTAAGTGTAACACTGGAAGGGAGTGTCGGATAATGCTCAGTATTGTTGATCTGTATGCCTCAGTAAATGATCAGTTGATCCTGAAAGGATTGAATCTTCAAATCAATCCCGGAGAAGTGCATGCCATTATGGGACCGAACGGCTCCGGAAAAAGCACCTTGGCACAAGTGCTCGCCGGGCATGAAAACTACACGGTAGATGAAACACGGGGAAGTGTTGTATTCCAGGGGGAAGATCTTTTAGCGTTATCCCCTGAAGAACGGGCACGCCAGGGGCTTTTCCTTGCATTTCAGTATCCCGTGGAGATTCAGGGAATTACCAACAGCAGCTTTCTTCAAACCGCACTGAATGAGATTCGGAAAAGCCGGGGAGAGGAGGAAATGGATGCGCTGGATTTTGCACAATTTTTGAAAAAGAAAATGGAATTGGTGGAAATGCAGGAAGATTTTGCCGAACGCTTCGTAAATTTCGGCTTTTCGGGTGGCGAGAAAAAACGGAATGAAATCCTGCAGCTCGCCGTGCTGGAACCTGCTCTTGCCATCCTGGACGAGACCGATTCCGGCCTCGATATTGATGCACTACGCACCGTGGCTTCCGGTGTAAACAGGCTCCGTTCCCCACAAAGGTCATTCCTGCTCATCACACACTATCAACGCCTGCTGGATTATATTCAGCCGGACTTTGTTCATGTGCTCTATGACGGAAAACTCATACAATCGGGCGGAAAAGAGCTTGCTTTGAAACTGGAAGAGCAGGGGTATAACTGGATCCGTGAAGCAGAAGAAACGCTCCCGGCATAAGGCGTACTTTATGACTACTCCTCTAAAAGAGCACTATCTGGCAGAGATGACTCGTTTCCAAAACGGGGCCGCAGCGGAGGCTGTTACCCACATTCGCAGCAGAGGAAAATCTGCCTTTCAGCAGATGGATTTTCCGGGCACAAAAGACGAGGCGTGGCGCCAGACAAATATAAAACCGATTCTGGCGCATCCTTTTTTTCTTACCGGCGAAACTCAAACAGACGACGCTGAAATTAAAAAGCAGCTCGCCTTGCTCCCTATAGGCCCCGATGATTATTTTCTGGTTACGGTAAACGGGCGGTTCTCTCTTCGCCATTCCCGGCTGCCATCAGTTAGCCATGGCTATCTGGGCGGATTGAAGGAAGCCGTTGCAGAGGACATGGGAGCCACATTCACCGATCTTCTCCAGAGAAGTGCTTATCCGGCTCACGCTTTTCTCGCCTTAAATGACGCTTTTCTTAGCGATGGGACTGCCATCCTTTTAGAAGAAAATGTAAAACTGGATCACACCTTGCATATTGTCTGTCTCACCGGTGCTGCAGAAGATGCTTCGGCAATTCACGAACGGTGCCTCATTCGATTGAAACAGGGTGCCCGTGCATGTATTGCTGTTCATCATGCCGCTATTGGACATGCCCCGACGGTTTTGCATACCTTTGTCGAAGAATATGTTCTGGACAGAGATTCCGCATTGATTCGCCTGGAGTCGCTGCAGGATCGGGCTGATGACTACCGTATCAGCAGGCTAACCGTCAAACAAAAAGAAAATAGCCGTCTGAAATCTTTTTCTTTTGCCCTCGACCCCGGTAAAATTACAAGAAATGAAATTCAGGTCGAACTACAGGAAGCGGGATGCACTTCCAAGCTGTACGGCATGGCGCTGAATACGGAGAAAAAACTTCTGGATAATGATCTCCTCATCCACCATCGCGCACCGTCCTGTACAAGCCGCATGCGGTACAAACAGATGCTGAACGGCAGCAGCCGCGGTGTGTTTACCGGAAAAATTCATGTGGATAAAGATGCACAGCACACCAACTCGGAGCAGCTGAGCGCCAATATCCTTCTGTCCGGACAGGCGCGCATGGACGCAAAACCTCAACTTGAAATTTATGTTGACGATGTACGGTGCACCCACGGGGTTACCGTGGGACGCCCTGATCCCTTGGCGCTTTTTTACCTGCGGTCCAGAGGAATCGATTCCCCTCTGGGAACGAAAATGCTCAGCTTCGGTTTTGCTGAGGATGTTATCAGCCGTGTTCCTGATGAATCGTTGAAAAATTGGTTTTCAGCAGAATTCTGGAAACGAATCCAGCGTGAAACATGACCACTATTATTGAAAATTCCAAACCCTCTTTATACGAGCGGCAGCCGGAGATCTCCACACGCTTTCCTGTGCATCAGGTGCGAGAGGATTTCCCAATTCTCTCTTCAGAGGTGCGAGGCAGAAAACTGGTTTATCTGGATAATGCTGCCACCACACAAAAGCCACAAAGTGTGATTCAGGCTGTTACCCGATATTACAAAGGTGAAAACGCCAACATCCATCGGGGCGTTCACTATCTCAGCGAGCAGGCTACCCAAAAATATGAAAATGCGCGACGCAAAGTTGGCGCTTTTATAGGTGCCACCGTTAATTGCGAAGTTATTTTTACACGCGGAACCACAGAGTCCATCAATCTTGTAGCGCAAAGCTATGGCAGGGCTTTTGTCAGAGAAGGGGACGAAATTATTATCTCGGCGTTGGAGCATCACTCCAACATTGTGCCGTGGCAGATGCTCTGTCAGGAAAAAGGGGCTATCCTCCGCATTATCCCTCTGCTGGAAAATGGTGAACTGGATCTGGGTGTATTCGATAAATTACTGTCATCAAAGACAAAGGTTGTTGCAGTAACCCAGCTGTCCAATGTTCTGGGAACGCTTGTTCCCGTCAGGCAAATTTGCAAGAAAGCGCGCGATGCAGGCGCTGTTTCTCTTGTCGATGGAGCACAGAGCACCCCGCATCTTTCTGTTGACATGCAGCAGATTGGAGCCGATTTTTTTGCCTTTTCCGGACACAAACTCTACGGGCCTACAGGAATAGGAGTCCTTTACGGGAGAGCAGAACTGCTGGAACGGATGCCGCCTTATCAGGGCGGAGGCGACATGATCCGCTCCGTCAGTTTTGAGCACACGGAGTACGCAGATCTCCCCGGCAAATTTGAAGCGGGGACGCCGAATATTGCAGGCGCAATCGGACTGGGCGCCGCCATTGATTACCTGCAGAGCCTTGGAATGGAACGCATCGCCGCTTATGAGGCAGAACTTGACGGTTACACCCGCAGCCGCCTCCAGGAGGTGGAAGGGCTGCAGATCCAGGGCAACCCGGAAGAACACCGGGGCGCCGTTTCCTTCACGCTGGATGGTGTCCATCCCCATGATATCGGCCAGCTGCTGGATCAGGAAGGCATAGCCATACGGGCTGGGCACCATTGTGCGCAGCCGCTCATGAAATGTCTGGGCGTTCCCGCTACCGCCCGGCTGAGTGCAGGGTTGTATAATACCCGTGAAGAAATTGATATGCTGGCTTCAAGTCTTCAAGGCTTAAGGACACTTTTCCATCCATGACCGCTTCAAGAAACTTATATGAGCAGGTAATTCTGGATCACAACAGGACCCCCCGCAATTACGGAGAGCTGGTAAATCCGGACGCAACCGTGGAAGGCGTTAACCCGCTTTGCGGTGACTCCTTTGTGCTCTATGCCTGTTTTGACGGAGACCGCATATCAGATATCCGTTTTTCAGGTCACGGCTGCGCCATTTCCAAAGCCAGTGCGTCTCTCATGACCACTGTGGTCAAAGGGGAAAGCAGACAAAAAGCGCAACAGCTTTTTGAGCATTTTCATGCAATGCTGCAAAGTGATGCCCTTGTTGCTCCTGATGAAGAAACGCTGGGCAAACTCATTGTTTTCGCAGGCGTTCGGGAATATCCCATGCGAATAAAATGCGCCATGCTGGCGTGGCATGCGCTGCATCAGCTGCTGAAAGACAATGATCCTTCTTAATTGATCTCGTGCAGTCCTTCATACATGATGTAATGTTTTTTAATCGGCAGCTTATCCATCCACGCCCGTGTTTCCAGCGTTTTGTAAGGTCCCGTTCCCGGGCCTTCTCCCCGGTCGTTATCCCACAGCCATTTGGGCGTCGTCCACAGGCAATAGGACGGGTTGACTTTCTGGTAAAACGATTCTCCCACGCCTGCCTGACCGTGATGTGCCATCTGCACATATTCTGAAGGCAACGACTCGGCAAGCGGGCTTTTCAGCAGTTTTTCACCGCCTTCCAGTCCCAGATCCCCTAGAAACAGAACAGACTTGACGCCGTCGCTCACCCGGATTACCAGAGATGAGTTGTTTAAGGGATTGCGGGTGAGCTCAGGGTTGCGAACACCCAAAACGTGAAATTCCAACCGGTCTATTTTAAACTTCTGATCAGGCTGCGCATCCTCGCAGAGAACCCCGGATTGAGAAAGACTCTCACTGAAAGCAAGAAAAGACGCATACTCTCCGTCGCTGCAATGATCTTTTACCCATGACAATTCAGGAAAAGACGCAAACAGTTTCTTGATCTTCGGAGCAGTTCCGGTATCAAACAGCACGCCCAGCGCGTCCATATGGTCTAAATGTGGATGGGTAATGATCCATAGTTCCACTTCCGATGCCCGCGCCGCAATAAATTCCCGAAGATAGGGAGCGTCACATTTCATCCCGCCGTCCAGCACGATCAATTTACCTTCAGGCGTTAAAATGACATAGGACATCATTTGTGTGGGTCCCTGGCTCGGCAGCTGCCATAAAGTAAAGCTGTCATCGCCGACACAATTTTGAGAAGCAAAAACTGCAGAAAAAAATAACGCCGTACAGACTGGCAGTATCAAACAGTAACGATAACTCCTCATGATAGATACTCCTTTCGTTTTTGGTCTTCTATAGTATCTCAGTATGGTAACAGATAAATGCACGGACAGACCACGAAAAAAAACCATTTCATCGTCTATCCCGTTAATTTTGCCTGACTTTAAAAGCCTCTGCCAATAGGTCGTTGGCGTTCGCAGGCTGGCGAATTTTATGGTTTAAGCCAGAGAATTTTGGCGCAAGGACAAGATAAGTCTCACGTAAAAAGAAAATGTATCCATTCTTCCATTTGCAGGCGACACTGAAAAAGACACCCGACCGAATCTGTATATGAGTTATGCCTTAACGTCTGCACTCTGCGCCACCTCGTCCCCGGCCATATTTCCGCACTCCCCGTCATTCCTGCGAAGGCAGGAATCTTGATCCGCACTAAGATCCCT
>MWCY01000006.1 GCA_002070275.1 Candidatus Hydrogenedentes bacterium ADurb.Bin170 | reverse complement strand
ACCGAAAAGAGTCGCAATGTCTCCTTTTTTGTTTCTCAATAATTGCGTTTCGAATTTGAACCCGCGGTCCAGTCGTTATGAGAGTTTCGTTGTTTCATGATTGCACCTTCTGGCAGGATTGCATGGGTGCTTGTGGAGCCGAGCGTAGCGAGGCGGAACAAGTGCCCATGCAATCCTCGGCAAATTCTTTTGGGGTCCGATTCCCCAGTGAGGTATGAGGGCGTGCTTCGTTATAGTGCGTCTTCCAGATCAAAGACAGTTGTTGCGCTTCTCTCAGTGAAGTAAAGTAATTCATTTCCAGAAACTCATCTCGCAAGCGGCTGTTAAAGGACTCTGCATAACCATTCTGCCAAGGCGCACCAGGAGCAATGTAGAGGGTACCTACTTCGGCTTTTTTGAGCCATGTCTGCATTTGCCCGGCGATAAATTCCGAGCCATTGTCCGAGCGGATATGACCTGGCACGCCACGGTGAACCATGAGGTCAGACAACACTCCAAGTACTGCGTCAGCCGTGAAAGAACGCCGCACATCCAAACATAAGTTTTCACGGGTAAACTCGTCCAGGATCACCAGAAATTTAAGTTGTCGCCCATCTACAGTACGATCGTGAATAAAATCCCACGTCCAAACATCATTTCGACCGAGGGCTGCGCGTTTGTCGCAGGCGTTGGATGAATCGCCTATAGCCCGCTTTTTATGCCGCTTTTGCGGCACTTTGAAGCCCTCTTGCTTCCATAGCCGGTGGACACGCTTATAGTTAACCCGCCAGCCCGCACGTCGAAGGCAGACGGTGATATAACGACAGCCACGACGCGGATGCTCCTTAACCAACTGGTGTATTGCCTTCACCAGAATCGAATCATCGGCTCGTTTCTTCGGTATATACCGCTGGGTGGAGCGGTGTTGATCGATCGCAGAACAGGCCCGGCGTTCCGATACCTCGTGGGCGCTTTGGAGCCGCGTAGCGGCATCCCTGCGGCGCGCCGGGCTTAGAAGTTTCCCTCGGCAATGTCCTTGAGCATCGCCTTGTCCAGTTCGGCCTCTGCCAGGAGTTTCTTCAAGCGGGCGTTCTCGAGTTCCAGTTCCTTCAACCGCTTCGCCTCTTCGCATTTCATGCCGCCGTACTGATTGCGCCAGCGATGGTACGTGGCCTCGCTTATTTCGAGGGCCTGACATACGTGTTCCACTAATTTCCCGGCGTTCAGAAGCCGATCTGCTTCGTGAAGTTTCCTCACGATCTGCTCCGGATTGTGACGTTTTCTTTTCGACATCTTCGAGTCTCCTTGGCCCATCGGCCAGTTGGAAACTCTCATTATACATGGACCAGTTTACAGGGGGCACACCACAAAAATGTTTGTGAAATGACATTAAAAGTACAGATACATTTTTAAAGATTGAAGAACACACTCTAAACATTATTATTTCTATGCTTGTACTAAGAAGAAGCTATTAGTAAATGACCATTAACTCACCCCTCTTTCTTTTTAAAGCCTTCGGCGAAGGCGGCGAGGATGATGGCGGGGATAACAGGTGCAAGCCAGATGATACTGAGGAAGGTGTAGTACGTGAAGAGGGTGCCGGCAGAAAAGCAGACATAGAAAAAGAGGGCGATATTAAAGATACCGGGAAGGATGATTGCTGCGAGGATGCCCCAGATGCTCCAGTGCTGCCAGGCGAGGTAAAGCGTGTAGATCTCGTAGTAAATGAGGACACCGCCCCCTGCCAAAAAGAGAATCAGGGCGGCTGCGTGGAAAAAAGTGCCCAGGGGATGCTTCATTGTCGCAGGCTCCTATTCGTCGTCCTCCGGGACTTCATAAAGCTGGCGGAGGCGTTCAAGTTCCTGCTTCGCTTTTTGGATTTCCTCGGCGTAGTCGGGGTTGTTGTATTCGTTGCGGAGTTCGTGGGGGTCTTCCTGCAGGTCGTAGAATTCCCATTCGTCGAGGGTATAGAAATACATGAGTTTGTAGCGTTCCGTGCGGACGCCGTAATGTTTGTATACGGCGTGTACGGCTTTTTCGCCTTCGTAGTAGTGGTAGTAAATGGACTTGCGCCAGTCGTCGGCTGTCTCACCGCGGAGAAGCGGCAGCATACTGGTGCCCTGCATATTGGCGGGGACAGCCGCCCCTGCCGCTGCAAGAAAAGTTACGGCATAGTCGAGATTCTGCACCATGGCATCAATCTCACTTCCCGGTTTGATAACACCGCGCCATCGTGCGAGCAGCGGTGTACGGAGCGATTCCTCATACATAAAGCGTTTGTCGAACCAGCCATGTTCCCCGAGATAAAAGCTCTGATCGGATGAATAGAAAATCAGCGTATTCTTATCCAGTCCGCTTGTCTCCAGATAATCCAGCACTCTGCCCACATTATCATCCACAGAAGCCACACAGCGCATATAGTCCCTGATATAGCACTGGTACTTGAAGCGGACCAGTTCTTTCCCCTGATACTTGCCCGACCAGTATTCCTCATTGCGCGCTCTGTATGCATCCTCCCAGTCAGCCCTCTGTTCCGCCGTCATCCGTTCAAAGATGTCTTTCCATTCAGCGCTTCCTTCATCTTCTTTACGGAAGAGTTTCAGATCAGCGCCGGGCCGCATGGTTTTTTCGATAGTCATATCCTGTTTATGAGCAGCGGTACCGCGGGTGGCATAATCATCAAAGAGTGTCTCCGGTTCGGGGAAAACGGTATCCTCATAGGTACGCAGATGCTTCGGCGACGGCAGCCATTCGCGGTGGGGTGCGTTGTGCTGGACCATCATCATGAAGGGTTTTCCGTTGTCCCTTTCGTGCTCAAGCCAGTGCAGCGCCTTGTCGGTGACCAGGTCGGTCACATAGCCTTCATTGCGCTTCTGCCCCTCTTTGGTAATGAAATCGGGATTGTAATAATCGCCCTGACCGGGCAGAATTTCCCAATGATGAAACCCCGTGGGATCGCTGTGGAGATGCCACTTTCCGAAGAGCGCCGTTTCGTATCCCGCCTGTTGCAGGAGTTTCGGGAAGGTCTGCTGACTGCCATCAAAACGGCTCCGGTTGTCTTTGTATCCGTTTTTATGGCTGAAGAGACCGGTGAGCACCACGGCACGGCTGGGCCCGCAGATGGAGTTGGTCACAAAACTGCTGCGAAAGAGCGCACCTTCTCTGGCGATACGGTCTATATTGGGCGTCGGTGCCACTTCCGCCAGCCGGCCGCCATAGGCGCTGATCGCATTCTGCGCATGGTCATCACAGCAGATCCAGATGATATTGGGCATCTGCTGTGCATGGCAGAGCCTCGGCAGCAAAGCGGCCATTGCCGCCGCAGCGCCGGTCTGCTTGAGAAAAGTACGTCTTGTAAGCATCACTCACTCCTTCTAACTTTTATGACACTGATCCGCTCAGGGGATCATGCATTTCTTTCTGCAGCCGCTGCAGCTGCTCCTGCAGTTCCTTCAATGTTGCGCCATGTTCCGGCACCTCACTAAGATCCTGCAATTCAAAAGGATCTTCCTGCAGATCATAAAGACGGTACCGGCTCACGGTAGGATAATAAATCATCTTGTACCGTTCCCCGCGCACCATCCGCTGCAGCATCATATAAGCACCGTAAATATGGGGGCGCAGGCTGCTTTCCTCTCCGCGCAGCAGCGGCAGCAGACTTCTGAAATCCATGGGTGTTTCCGGAGCCACTGCGGCAAGCTCCAGCAGGGTCGGCACAAAATCCTGCATATATACCAGCGCATCACAGCGCCGGTCGGCAGCGATTCCCGGCCCGCTCATGATCAGCGGCACTTTCATGCTGTGCTCGTACATATTCTGCTTGCCCATGAATCCGTGTGAGCCGATGGAAAGTCCGTTGTCCCCGGCCAGAATAATATAAGTATTTTCCGCTCTGCCGCTCCGCTCCAGGGCATCCAGAATCCTGCCGATCTGCGCATCAAGATGAGTGATAATCGCATAATACTCGCGCAGATGGGTCCGGATCGCAAAAGGTGTACGGGGAAAAGGCGCCAGCCGTTCATCCCGCATATCCGCCGAACAGCCGATTTCATCCTTGTAGGGATAGCCGGGCAGAAAGTTGGGTGGCAGCGGGAGTGCGTCCGCTGTGTACTGATCCAGCCAGGCGTGCGCAGTCTGTCGGGGGTCGTGGGGCGCATTGAAAGCAAGATACATGAAAAAAGGCTCATCGCCTGCTTCTTTTCGGAGGAAAGCGACCCCGTCATCGGCGACTACTTCGCTCCAGTGTTTTCCTCCGGTGAAATAACCGCCCTGTGTTGTATCGGCAGGATCGAAGGGATCAGGCTTTTGCTCTTCCGGCCGCCTGTACTGGCTTTCGATATCGGGTGGCATGCCGGGCCGCTCATGACGTGCCCGCTGAAACACTTTTGCCGGGTTGCAATTCACATGCCACTTGCCTGACATGAATGTGCGGTAGCCCGAAGCCTGCATCCGCTGCGGCCAGAGCTTTCCCGCCGCTGCCTGTTCCGGAAGCGACGCATCGAGAGCATGGGTATCCCAGAGATTTCTGCCGGTCATTACCATGGCACGGCTTGCCATGCAGATGGCTCCATGCCAGCCGCCCTGATTGTAGCAATTGGTAAAGGCGGTACCCTGCCATACCAGACGGTCGATGTTCGGAGTCCGGATGGCATTACAACCGAGGGCATGAATGGCATCAGCACGGTAGTCGTCTACGAAAAGAAAAAGGAAATTGGGGCGGGACGACTCGGCAGTTTGCGCTGTTACCTGAAGCAATGCCGGGAGTGCCCCTAAGGACAACGCAGTCTGCGTCAGAAATGTACGTCTGTCACAGGACTCATACATACCGGAATTCCTCACATCTGATTATATCTTCATGCTACTGCATCGACAGGATTCAATCAAATTTTTGAAAAGGTGCCGGTCATATCTGTAATTTTTCCACCTGTAAAATCGCATTTGAAACAACCAAAGAGATACAATAGGAAAAGATTTTTAACGACCATCTCTTTTGAGGAGCCGCTCATGATCAGTACTCTTCTCGTGCTCACCGCTATGCTTGCCGCACCTGCTCCCTGGCAGATCGCCACTTTCCAGACCGATATCACCATTCCCGTCGGGCATGCCTGTATGGGCGGCGGCGTGAAACCTGCTTCAGAAATCGTTGATCCTCTTTATGCGCTGGGCGTGGTGCTGCTGGGTCCGGAAAAACCTGTCGTATGGGTGACGGTTGACTGGTGCGAAGTGCGCAATGATGCCTATGACCACTGGCGCAGTGCTCTGGCAGAAGCGGCAGGTACCACACCCGACCGGGTTCTGCATACCAGTGTGCATCAGCATGATGCTCCGGTCATCGATTATGCTGCTCAGTCTCTTCTCGACGAGGCAGGGTATCCTGGCGCTCTGTGTGACAGCGATTTTGCCCGTGCGTGTGTGGAGCGGACGGCAGCGGCTCTGAAAGAAGCATTGAAATCGCCCAGACCCGTAACCCATTACGGCATCGGTCAGGCAAAGGTGAAGCAGGTCACCTCCAACCGCCGGGTCGTTCTCGATGACGGCACCGTCACTTACGGCAGAGGCAGTGCGACCCGAGATCCCAAACTCAGTGAAAAGGACGAGGGTATCATTGATCCCTGGCTGAAAACCCTTAGTTTCTGGGACGGTGACCGGCCGCTGGCGGCACTGAGCGCGTACTCCACCCATCCCATGAGTTATTACGGTCAGGGTGGTGTATCCGCTGATTTTGTCGGGATGGCGCGGGCAAAACGGCAGGCGGAAATGCCGGATGTATTTCAGATGTATTTTACCGGCTGCAGCGGCGACACCACTGCCGGAAAATTTAATGACGGCGCCCCGGAGAACCGCCCCGTACTTGCCGAGCGGATGTATGAGGGCATGAAAGCCGCCTGGGAAAACACCGTGTGTTATCCCCTGGAGCAGGTGATCTTCCGTAAAGCACCGCTTTATCTTGAGCCCAAGAATTTCGGCGGGTATTCGGAAGAAGATGCGCTGGCAACACTTGCCAATGAAAGTGCACCGACTTTTCACCGGAATCTCGCAGCCATGACACTCAGCTGGCGGAAACGTGTCGCCGAGGGCAGAGCGATCGATGTGCCCGCCGTGGACTTCGGTCATGCCCGTTTTCTGATTCTTCCCGGCGAGAGTTTTGTGGGTTATCAGCTCCTCGCTCAGGGAATGAGCCCTCAGGCCCCGGTAGTGGTTGCGGGTTTCGGTGAATGCGCCCCCGGATACATCCCCACCGCTGCCGCCTCTGCGGAAGACTATAATGAAGACAAATGGTGCTGGGTCGAGCCGGGCGCCGAGCCGCTGATTACAGATGCGCTTGCGCTCGCTCTGGACGGACGATAAATAAAAGGCTTCAACTGCCGGGGAGGGTCTTGTAATGGTTCAAGGGCCTGTGCTGGTCGCCGTGGTACTTTTTTCCGTTCTGTTTATAGTGGCAGCAACCGCAAAATTCCGTCTCCATCCTTTTCTGGCGCTCATTGCCGCCGCCTACCTTACCGGCATACTGGCGCATATGCCTCTCACTGAACTTGTCGACACTGTCAATACCGGCTTCGGTAATATGATGCGCCACATAGGGCTTGTCATCATTACAGGCACGATGATCGGCGTGATCCTGGAAAAATCGGGAGCCGCTTTGTGCATGGCGGAGAAGACCCTGTCACTCCTGCGCGGGCGGGCACCGCAGCTTGCCATGTCGCTCATCGGCGGTCTGGTCAGCATTCCTGTTTTCTGCGACTCGGGTTATGTAATTCTTTCAAGCCTGAATAAAGCGGTTGCCCGCCGTGCCCGTGTACCGCTGGCATCCATGTCGATCGCACTGGCAACAGGCCTCTATGCCACGCATACGCTTGTGCCGCCCACACCCGGACCCATTGCGGCGGCAGGCAATTTGGGCGCATCGGATTATTTGGGATTGGTGATCCTCGTCGGATTGGTCGTTTCCTGCTTTGCCATTGCCGCCGGTTATTTCTGGGCAATGCTTGTGGCAGCCCGCTTTGCCATTGAAGGCGAGGGAAAAGAAGAAATCACCGGCGACATCGGGCCAACGCAGAATCTTCCGCCTGTCTTCAAATCCTTCGCTCCCATTGTGATCCCGGTGCTGCTGATCGGGCTGGCATCTGTCGTGCGTTTTTCCTCCTGCCAGAGCACCGCAGCCGGATTTATCCTCTTTTTGGGAACTCCCGTCACAGCATTGCTCATCGGTTTTCTTTTTGCGTTGCTGCTCCTTCCCCGTGCCGATGGAGCCTTGCTTAACGAGTGGGTCAAAGAGGGCGTGCTCCACGCTGCCCCCATACTTCTGATCACCGGAGCAGGCGGTGCCTTTGGAGCAGTACTCAGCGCAACTCCCATCAGCGACCTGGTCAAAGAGCTGGCAGAAGGCGGTCTCCTCGGCGGCCCGCTGGTACTGCTGCTCCCCTTCCTCATTGCCGCCGGTCTGAAAACAGCGCAGGGATCGTCCACCGCCTCCCTCGTCATGACATCGGCACTGGTCGCTCCCTTTCTCCCGACCCTCGGCGTGACCTCTCCACTCCAGCTCAGTCTGATGGTCATGGCGATAGGTGCGGGTTCCATGACGGTATCTCACGCCAACGACAGTTATTTCTGGGTGATCACTCAGTTCAGCGGCATGTCCGTCAAGACCGCCTATAAAACATTGACCCTGGGAACACTGATTCAGGGCATCACTTCTTTTCTTGTTACCTGTTTGCTTTACTGGATATTCGTCTGATCTGTCCTCTATAAAGGATCCGCTTACATGACAGCTGCCTGCAACGCCCGATGTGTCCGGCTTGCTTCTTTTTTTCTGATCGCCCTGTCCCTTTCCATCGGCTGGGGCATTCGCGGCAATTTCGGCCATGAAGCAGGTGCCATGATCGCAGGCGTGCTGTCGGGGATTGCCGTATGCCTTCTGTCCGGCAGAAAAGACTGGCATCCGCGTGTGGCATTCTTTGCCTTTTTCGGCGGAATCGGCTGGGCTTTCGGCGGTTCCATCTCCTATATGTATCCCATCTCTTTTCTTGGCAGCGAGCAGTGGGCAACTGCCGCCTACGGCTTTTTCGCCACTTTTCTTGTAGGTTTTCTATGGGCAGGTCTCGGTGGGATGGGTACGGCGCTTCCCGCTGTTCTGGAACGGGAACGGTTAAACCGCTTTCTTGCTCCGGTGGCTTTTGTCCTGCTGATAATGGCAATCAGCGATTTATGGATCCATCCGTGGCTGGCAGATCACCTGGTAATTCCCGGTGCCAATCTGAGCGATGTGACCTGGAACAGACATCATAACCCACTGTACTGGCTGGACGCCGATTGGTTTGCCGCCGTCGTTGCACTGACTGCTGTTTGCCTTTATGATCTGGTCAACCGCCGTTTTCAGAAGGGAACCAGGCTGCTGTTCTTCACAGGCATCGGCGTTTTGCTGGGCGGCGCAGGATATGCGCTGCTGGAGCATTTTCACCTGATTCAACCGCTCTTCGGATGGCTTGTTGTTCCCCTGGGCGATGCCAGCGCCCTCAACCCGGCGACAGGTCTTCCTTACGGCAGTGACGCGTTTCTAAGCAACTGGCCTAATTTTGTCCATTACTATCCCCATTATATGGGCCCCCTGCTCGGCGCCTGCATCGGTGCCGCTCTGTATTTCCGGCGCTGGGGCACATGGAACAATGACTCCGGGTTCATTCTTTATCTGGCGGGCGGGTGGCTGCTTGCTTTTCTGCTGCTGCCGGTTCTGGGCTCCATCCCTTTGCAGTCTTTCGGCGGGCTCCGCCTCACACCGCCCCGCAGCGATGACTGGGCAGGCATTGTCGGCGTTTTTACAGGCGGAAGCCTCTACTGTCTGCGGCGGAATCTGCAGAGCGTCGCTTATACAGCTTCACTGACCGGTATTCTGGGCGGCTTCGGCTTCGCCTTTGTTCCCTTCGCCCGCTCTTTTCTTCGGCTGCCGGGTCATCCTTTATTGACTCCCGGGGGAACACCCCTCTTCTGGGAACATTATCAGAGTGCCAACTGGCATAGCGTGATGGAACAGTCCCACGGTTTCTGCCATGGTCTTGCTCTGGCGATTGCAATTGCCTTTCTGGCGAAAAGCACGCCAAAACTGGAAGATCCGCTTCCGAAAAAACGGCTGCCTGAGGGTTTCTCCGTTGCTTTTGTTCTGCTTTTCATCACACTGATGAATGTTTTTAAAAACGTTGAAGAGTGGACAAAGGAAAGCGTTCAGGCAGTGCCTTTAACGATGAAAGCACCTTTTTTTGCGTCGTGGAACTGGTCGACGCAGGCGTGGTTCCTGCTCATCTGGACACTGCTTTCCGCCGTACTGATTCTGCTTATGATCTGGCATACCAGAAAAGCCCTGCCGGTTGTTCCTGCTTCTTATCTTGCCAGAGGGCAGCTGCTGTATCTGACCTTTCTATGGATCATGGTCATTGCCAACTTCGAACGTGCGCTGGTCTCTTTTCATGAAAGCCGTCTGGTTACGGAAGCCGTGATTATCTTCAATGCAGGGCTGGCTTCTCTGTTGATTCTGCTGCTCCCGCAGGAAGAAGCGGACGTTACGGTCTGCGACTCCAATCCTTTCCCCGGTTCTCTCAAGCGACTCTGGCTGCGCGCCATTCCGCTGCTCATTTGCCTGCTTCTTGCCATGACGGCTGCTCTCCGGCTCGCCTACCGGGATCAACCGGTAGAAAATCCGTCCACCAACCACAAGCGCTGGGGTGAGGAAGCACAATGGCGCATCCGTCCGATCCTGAAAGGAGGCCGCCACTTGTAGGCGCTAATACGACTGCTTCGGCAGGCAGAACAGGGAGAATCATCCACGCCAT
Organism: Candidatus Hydrogenedentes bacterium ADurb.Bin170; assembly: GCA_002070275.1. Lineage (GTDB taxonomy): Bacteria > Hydrogenedentota > Hydrogenedentia > Hydrogenedentales > CAITNO01 > JAAYJV01. Next base: position 85,073 of record MWCY01000006.1, on the reverse strand, counting down.
TTGTGAAAGAGCACAGCCTTCACGTAAAATGGTTTACACTGTTCAGTTTGAATAATAATGTTGACCCACCGGTCTGTACAGAATAAAGGAAAATACACATGAAAAAGATTCACATGAAACGCCGTGACTTTCTGAAAAGCAGTGCCGCCGCCGCATTGCTTCTGGGTGCTGCCGGAAGAGGCCGGGCTGAAGAGACCGCTTTCTCCACAGAACTGAAAAAAGCACTCCAGTATGCCATGCTGCCGAAAGAGCTGTCCGATGCCGACAAATTCAAACTCGCCCTTGACTGCGGTTTTGAAGGCATTGAAGTGGACCGCATTGAAAGTGTGGACGAAGCGAAGAAACTTGGCGAGCTTGCCCGGGAAATCGGCACCCCCATTCACTCCCTCGTTTTCGGCGGCTGGGATATGCCCTTCTCCGATCCTAATCCCAAAGTGATCCAGCGTGCCCTCGATGCCATGAGCACTCAGCTGCGTGTCGCCAATGCGCTGCAGGCCGATACCATTCTGCTGGTTCCGGTGGTCGTTAACAAAAAAGCGACTACAGAGCAGGCCTGGGAGCGCTCACGCAAGCATATCCCTGAACTTATTCCACTTGCTGAAGAAATGAACATCGTTATTGCTCTGGAAGAAGTCTGGAACGGTTTTCTTCTGGACAGTGCAAGCGAATTTGCCCGGTATGTGGATGAATTCAACAGCCCCTGGATTCAGGCCTATTTTGATGTCGGCAATGTGCTGAAATACGGTGATCCGGTTGAATGGATTCGCACACTCGGCAAGCGCATCCGCAAGATCCATCTCAAAGATTTCCGTAAAGCAGGCGAAAAATGGACGAATCTCCGGGACGGTGATGTGGACTGGCCCGCCGTGCGCAAAGCCATTGATGAAGTCGGCTACAACGGCTACCTGACCACAGAGCTGGGTGGTGGCGATGCTGCCTATCTCAAAGATCTCGGTGAGCGCTGCGATCTGATTATTGCAGGGAAGTAGCGGTCGAAAAAAAGCAAAATAGAACGACCGCCGATGCTGTGTTTCTTCAGTCATCGGCGGTCTTATTTTTCAGCCGAACAGCACGTCTTTAGAACATATCGGCAAGGAGCCCGCCCGTTTTACGTTTGCCGATGAAAACCGGCCCTTTCGTCGCCTCCAGCCGTTCAGGTGCCGGACGGTTTATGTTCGAAGTGCCGGGAATCAGATGCAGCTGGCGTGTCCATAAAAAGCCGGACATCTTAAAAATACCGTACTGGTGATAAGGATTGCTCAGCGTGTGGTCATTGATGGACTTGACCAGAATGTCCACATGGCCGGGCGCCTCCAGGTTGCGGCTGACTTTGTAAGTGCCCGTCACTTTAAGCGTCCCGGTAAAGCCTGCGAAGCTGGTTTGAGTAATCCAGACAAAGGTGCCATTTGGGAAAAACTCGCGCACCTCATTTGTAAAGCCTGCTTTGCCGTTTGTAAAAACGGAACCCTCCCATTTTCCGGTAAGAAAGCCCTGTTGACAGCCAGAAAGCATTCCTGTCAGCACCAGAACAGCAACCAGAAGCATCCCTTTTCTAAACATCGCCATAGCTTTGTTCCTTGTTTTGTTGGCATTTAAGTTGTTGGTTCACTGAAACAGTATTCTTAGTATACCACAATACTTATCACGCCAGACAAAAAACAGCTACCTGCCGGGCGGGTCAGAAAAGACCTTTCAGGCAAACTGCTGCTGCAGCAATGCTGCTGGACTTTTCGCTTCTGAACATGTCCTCCGGATTCCGGCTGGAACGTCGGACTCACAGAGAAATATTTTTGATGCTGCTTAGCTGATTCTGCCGTTTCTCAGGAACTGAGCGCCGCGAACATCATGATCAGGAAAAACTGAAAGAAAAAGAACAGAACAAATGCCTCTTCCATGGCCGATCCTTTCTTTATTGTACAACAGGCACTTTCTGACCGGCGTCCATACACTGACGCCGGCTGCCTGTCTCTATTATGCCAGACGACTCTTCCCTTTTTCTATTCATTTAATTGTCTTTATCCCTCTATTTCAGCCTGTATTTAAAGGGGAAAATAGTAAACCATTACCTTTTTTTAGCAGTATTCCGCTTGCACAGCGCCGCTATTTTCAGTACAATGGCAATTTATTGAAAGGCGTTTATCATGGACGATACAAAAAACACGACCGTCCCCACTGCTTCAGAATTGCGGCGGGAGCGGGAACGCGCCGAACTGACCGAGCGCATCATGAATGTTGCCCGTGACATGTTTGTTATAGACGGGTACGAAGCCGTAACCCTGCGGAAAATTGCCAAAGCCATTGAATATTCTCCGGCTGCCATTTACCAATATTTCAAGGACAAGCAGGATCTGGTGCTGGCTATCATCCGGCGGGACTATCAGGATCTGCGGGCGCAGCTTTTCGAATGTCTGAAGATGGAAAGCCCGCTGGAGCGTTCTGTGGAGATGGCTTACCGGTATGTGGCGTGGGGGCGCGAACATCCCAATCATTACCAGCTGCTGATGGTTCCTCACCCGGCGTGGACAGAAACGCAGAGCCGCACCTGGGCAAAAGATGCCCCGCCGCTGGAGCGGGATGCGTTGGTACTTCTGAAAAGCTTTGTTGAAGATGCTATCCGCCGGGGCATGCTTAAGGATGGCTTCACCGATGCCGCCGCCATTGCAGCTACACTCTGGGCAGGTCTTCACGGACTGGTGCTTCTGGAGATCACCATGGGCACCCAAACACCTTTCACGCCTGCAATAAATTCCAGCACCTTTGATAATCGGTTCAATATGATGATTCAGATCTTCAAAGAAGGGCTGATGAAAGACCCGCCCCGTTAAAAGGCAGTCTTCTTTTTCTATCAGGTCTGCACAGCCTCGATCTGCACCCGTGCAGTCAACCCGTCAATGGTAATGTCTCTGTGCTTTTTGTCTCCGCTGATCAGGTCATAGCAGCATTCCACGGCAAGCACCTCTCCGGCAATCACATTTTCATGCTCCCGGATGGCAGCGCTTAAGTCGGCATCGTCCAGAGCGATAAAAAGACGGATGCGCATATCGTAGGCAAGACCTTCTTCCTTACGCAATTCCTGAACACCGCGGATAAACTCGCGCGCCCAGCCTTCCCGGCGGAGTGCCTCGGTAATGGTTGTGGACAGCACCACCACCATATCCTGTCCCTGCGCCGCCGCAAACCCTTCTTTCGCCTGCAGGCGGACGTCCACCTCTTCTCCGGTCAACGAAACGCTTTCGCCGTCAAGTTCCAGATCAATTGCGCCTGTCTGCTGCAGTTGGGCAAAGAGTGCCGCAGCGTCTCCTTTTGCCAGTGCCGCTGCCGCCTGTTTCATTTTAGCGCCAAAGCGGGGTCCGAGCAGTTTGAAATTCGGCTTGATTTCATAAGAGACATAAGCCTCGGGATTTTCCGCAAATTCCAGCGCTTTGATATTCAGCTCTTCCAGTACCAGCGCCAGGTTGCCTTCCAGTGCCTCCCGCACCGCCGGATTTGTTGTGATAATACGGCATAGTCCCAGCGGCTGGCGTACCTTGATATTCTCAACACGCCGGGCACTTAATCCGAGATTGACCGCATTGCGTGTTGCCGCCATGGCGTCCAGCAGCTGCTGATCTACCAGTACCGTATCGGAAACGGGATAAGGCGACAGGTGCACACTTTCGGGTGCCGTCAGAGGGCGGCTCAGATTCTGCCAGGTGATATCGGCAAAGAAGGGCGTGAAGGGTGCCATCAGCTGCGCAAACTTCAACAGGCATTCATAGAGCGTCCAATAGGCATCTGCTTTATCAGCTGTCCATGCTTCCGCCCAGAAACGGGCACGGCTCCGGCGCACATACCAGTTCGACAGACTGTCCAGAAATGCGGTCAGCCCCCGGGTGGCAGGATAAGTCTCAAAGCGATCCAGCGCGGAGCGGCATTCCAGCACGACCCGGTTAAGCTCGCTGAGAATCCAGCGGTCAAGCTCGCCCCGGTCTTCAGGATTACGCCAGGGAGCCGTCGTTTCCGCTGCTGCGCCCTCTTTCACGCCGGTGCAGCCGAGCGCATCAAGCAGCGCCTTCGGCATTCCTGCAGGATGGAAACCGTCGAGATTGGCGTAGATGACAAAGAAGCTGTAGACGTTGTACCAGCGCAACAGAATCTCGCGCTGTGCCTCTTCCACATTGCGCTCCGTCAGGCGGTTGGCAGTGGTCGGCGGATTTTTCGCCAGAAGACTCCAACGCAGCGCATCGGCACTGTATTTGTCGAAGAGCTCTGTCGGATCCTTGTAATTCTTCAGGCGTTTCGACAGTTTCAGCCCATCTTCCCCATGCACCAGCCCAAGACAGATGCAGTTGCGGAAAGGACGGGGCTTCGGTTTATCAAAAACCAGCGTGCTGATGGCAAGGAGTGCATAAAACCACCCCCGCGTCTGATCGATCCCTTCGCTGATGAAATCAGCAGGGAAATTCTGTGCCAGCACTTCCTCGGAACCCGGCACATGCGGGTAGCCCCACTGGGCAAAGGGCATGGCACCGGAATCGTACCAGACATCGATCACTTCGCTGACCCGGCGCATACGCGCATCGGGATCCCAGGGGCTCTGATAAGTGACCGCATCAATGTAGGGCTTATGCACCTTGAGATGCTCGCTCAGTCCGGGATTGTCCTGTTTTGCTTTCTCCCAGACATCAAGCCCCGTAATCCCCGGTTTGCCGAGCAGCTCATCATAGGAAGCGATGCATTCCTGGTTACCGGTTTTCTCGCAAACCCACACAGGAAGCGGTGTGCCCCAGTAACGCTCTCTGGACAACGCCCAGTCCACATTGCCTTCCAGAAAATTCCCGAAGCGCCCATCACGGATATGCTCGGGCTGCCACTGGATATGGCTGTTATTCTCCAGAAAATCTTTTCTGAAGGCGGAGGTACGGATGAACCAGCTGCGCCGGGCATACTGGATCAGCGGATCCTTGTCCGCCCGGGGGCAGAAGGGATACGAATGGCGGATCTGCTCGTGCCGCAGGATCCGTCCCCGTTCTTTGAGCACGCGAAGAATCGATTTATCAGCGTCTTTACAGAACTGCCCGGCTATGGGTGTTCCGTCAAAGGGGTCCTTGTCTGTCACCCGCTCGTCAAAGGTTCCGTCGGGTCGGACAAAGCACAAAAAGCCGATCCCCTGCTCCCGGCAGATCCTGTAGTCATCTTCACCGAAGGCAGGTGCGATATGCACAATGCCCGTACCGGTGGACAGGTCGACGAAGTCGCCGGGGATCACTTCCCAGTGTTTTTCCGATGCCTTTCCTGTGAGCAGGTCTTCTGGCGCATCGTATTTGAAAAGCGGCTCATACTGCAGGCCGACCAGATCCGCGCCTTTAAAGCGCTGTACCACTTCCGTCTGATCGCCAAAATTGGCTTCCAGCAGCGCTTCCGCCACAACCAGATATTCTTCCCGGCCTTCGTCCGCCGACGTGCGAACCAGCACATAGTCGATGTCGGCACCGACACAGGCAGCGCAGTTGCTCGACAATGTCCAGGGCGTAGTCGTCCAGATCACCAGCGAAACTTCCTGCCCGGCAAACCCGATTTTTTCTTTTGAAGCTTCCGTCAGCGCCAGACGCACGGTAATGGAAGGATCATCGGTGTCGCGATAGGCCTCGCCCACTTCACCCGCACTCAGCGCAGTACCGCCCTGCGCCCACCACCAGACCACCTTATGCCCCTGATACAGCAAACCCCGATCAAAGAGCTGCTTCAGCGACCACCACACACTTTCCACATAACTCTGGTGATAGGTAATATAAGCGTCATCGAGATTCACCCAGAAACCGATGCGGTCTGTCATTTCCTCCCATTCACGCTGATAACGGAAAACCGACTCCAGACACGCCCGGTTGAATCCTTCAACGCCGTAGGATTCAATGGCGGCTTTTCCCCCGTCAATAATTCCCAGTTCCTTGCAGACTTCGATTTCTACGGGAAGGCCGTGTGTATCCCAACCGGCTTTGCGCTCGCAAAGATACCCGTCCATGGTCTTGTAACGCGGAAATATGTCCTTGATGGTACGGGTCAGACAATGCCCGGGATGGGGCATGCCATTGGCGGTGGGGGGACCTTCGTAAAAGACAAAACGAGGAGCGCCCCGGCGCTGTTCAAGACTTTTCGCATATACGCGCCGGGTTTTCCAGAGAGCACGCAGCTCCGCTTCCGCTTTTGCAAAAGAAAAGGGTGAGGCAATGGGTTCAAAGCACTCGTGATTCATAACGGTCTCATTTCCTGACACTGGCAACGCTTACAAAAAGCTCTTCTTGGTGAAGATAAAGAGGTATTCTTCAGGCGTGCACTGAGTAAAAGGTATAGGGAGAGGCTCTAATTGTGTCCCATTGTGATGGAACAAATCAACTTTTCCGAGGGATAGAGGGGCGGATTCCATAGTAAAACGCAATTTGGTTTTGAAGAAAAACGCCAGCGGGTATGGGGTAAGCAAATTATTTTTCACCCCGGAGGACACAAAGGTCTTTAGCCACGAAGGCACAAAGAACACGAAGCCGCATGAAGTTGCACGAGCAGAATGGGGATCACTGAGGAACAACGGTAAAATAAAGGCGTAGCACCGCGCTGACCGAAAACGCCGTTATTAGTCCCGGCTGACTGGTATTCATTTGTGTTTATTCGTGGTTCTTCCCCTTCGCCGACATTAAGCCCACCTCCGGTGTCATTCCTGCGAAAACAGGAATAACGAGGAAAGGCAATTCTTCCCCTGGGAACGCCAATCTCCGCATTGGCACACAAGCGGGTCAGAACGAAGACAGCCACTCAGATTCGCCGCGGAAATATGACCTGCGACAGACACACAACATCACAGACCACAAAAGCTCCTGCCAATGCGGAGATTGGCGTTCCCAGGCTGGCGGATTTTATGTTTTGAGCCAGAGTATTTTGGTGCAGGGGCAAGGTAAGTCTCAGGTAATAAGAAAACGTACACTTTCTTCCATTTGCAAGCGATAAGGACAAAGACAGGCACCCGGATCTGTATCTGAGTTATGCCTTAACACCTGCACTCCACGACACCTCGTCCCCGACAATATTTCTGCACTCCCCGTCATTCCTGCGAAGGCAGGGATCTTGATCCGGAGTAAGATCCCTGCCTTCGCAGGGATGACAGTGTTAGGAATATGCAATGAGATATAGAGACATACCATAACCCGGCCTTCGGTTCTGCACTTTGCTCTTATATCCCTGGGAACGCCAATCGACCTATTGGCACGCAAGCGGGTCATGGCGAAAACTTTCTTCTGAAATCCGCCACTTCAGAAAAACCTGCGTCTTTTTTCACTACTGAAGACAGTTGTTATTCCGATCTTCCCCTGCCCCTTTGCTACACTATGGCATACTTGTTTTCATTATGCATAAAAGCGGCTTTCACAATGAAGGAAACCTGTACTCATGCCTCTTTCCATTCAAACGGAAAAACTGCATAAGCATTTCGGATCCAACGTGGCAGTCAATCATCTGGATCTTGAAATTGAACCCGGCACATTTTTCTGCTTCCTCGGGCCCAACGGTGCAGGAAAAACAACAACCATCAAGATGCTGACCGGGCTTCTGCACCCAAGTTCGGGTACTGCCAGACTGGGTGGCTACGACATCATCAGCCATCCGGTGGAAGCCAAAAAACTGCTGGGCTATGTGCCTGATCATCCTTTTCTTTATGACAAACTCACGGGTCATGAATTCATGCGCTTTGTTGCCGGGCTGTATCAGATGGCGGAGGAAGAATACCGGGAGCGCTGCGACAGGCTTCTCGAACTTTTTGAAGTGGCGCATGTTGCCGATCAGCTCATTGAAGATTACAGCCACGGCATGCGTCAGAAACTTTCTTTTGCGTCCTGCTTCCTGCACCGTCCCTCCATCATGATTGTGGATGAGCCCTGGGTCGGGCTGGATCCGAAAAACATCCGCTTTGTAAAAAACTATCTGAAACAGCAGTGCCGGGAAGAAGGGCTTACGGTATTCATGTCCACCCACACGCTCGCCATAGCCGAGGAAGTCGCTGATCTGATCGGTATCATCAATAAAGGCACCCTGACCGCTCTGGGCACGGTATCAGACATCAAAGCGCTCCACAACCGGCCCGGCTCGCTCGAAGACGTATTTCTCGAAATCACCGGAGCACACACGGAGCCGGTCTCATGAATCAGGTCAGAACTGTTCTTGCCACCAAACTGCGCATCGCCGGTCACGAAATTGCAAGCGTGCGCCATCAGTCGAAACTGAAAGTGGGCGTTATCACCATTGCCGCGCTTTCTCTGTGGGTAGGCGGCTATTTTCTTTTTCAGGCGGGCTTCCGCTGGCTCATGCTCTTCGGCGGCACTCCTGCCAGTGAGTTCAATTTCAGCGACCTGCTCATGACCAGACTCCTGAGCATTCTCAGCCTGACCGTCTTTCTGCTCCTGATCTTCTCCAATGTACTGGTCGCCTTTTCCACGCTCTATCGATCCAAAGAAGTGGTCTATCTGCTGCAGGGTCCCATCAGCTACGAGCATTTTTTCTATGCCCGCTTTTTTGAGTGTGTCGCCTTCAGCTCCTGGTCGCTGCTTTTTATCGGATCGCCGCTCATGCTTGCCTACGGCATCACGACCCAGGCACCTTTCTTTTTTTATTTTTCACTTGCCGCTTTTTTCCTTCCCTTTATCATCATACCCGCTGCCGTCGGCGCCTGCCTGACCATTCTGCTCGTCCGGATCTTCCCTCGACTTAAAACCCGTCATATGGTGTTTTTCAGCATCGCTGCCGTCGGCTCTTTTTTCGCTTATATCCTGCATGTGCTCCGGGGTGCACGCATGGCAGATGACCAGCTGATCCCCGCTTTTCTGAAAGCCACCGGGCAGACCCAGTCCTGGATGCTGCCGAGCTACTGGACAACGCAGGGTGTTCTTGCGGCGACGCGGGTTCAGTACAAAGAAAGTCTCTTCTGGTTTCTTATGGTGCTCTCCACCGCTCTCGTCACACTTCTCCTTGCGGGGCGGCTTGCACATTACTGGTTCTTTCCGGGCTATTCCTTTCTTGCCGGTCAGGACAGGCAGCGCGTCCGGCTCCGTGAAAAAGGAATTCTGAACCGGCTGGAGCGCTTTCTTTCCTTCATACCGGAGCCCTACCGTTCTCTTACTGTAAAAGACATAAAGCTCTTCTGGCGGGATCCTACCCAATGGTCGCAGTTTGTCATTTTCTTCGGTATCATGGCGATTTACATCGCTAATCTGCGCAGCAGTTCCCGTTATTTTGAGGATGCCATGTGGCGGAGCTGGATTGCCTGCCTGAACGTCGGATCGGTCACACTGATTCTGTCCACGCTGACCAGCCGCTTCGTTTTTCCCCTCGTCAGCCTGGAGGGCCGCCGATTCTGGATTATCGGACTTGCACCCTTCCGCTTTACCGGACTCGTCTGGCAGAAATTCTGGCTCAGTGTCTGTGTCACTTCCCTTTTTACGGTCGGACTTTCATTTCTGTCTGCAACCATGCTGAAACTGGAGCCTGTTTTTTTCTGGATGACTGTCTACAGTGTTGTTGTTGCTAATTTCGGACTGGCAGGGCTTGCCGTGGGGCTTGGCGCTCTCTATCCCAGTTTTCATGAAGACAACCCCGCCCGTATTGTAAGCGGGCTCGGCGGAACCCTGAATCTGTTGCTCAGCATCGCCTATATCACTGTGATCATCGCCGCTCAGACACTCGTGCTCCAATGGAACGCACTGGGCGGCTTTGCCTCACCCGCTCTCTTTCATTATGCTTTAACGGCAGCGATCAGCGTCGGTCTCCTCACCACGCTGGCTGCTGTGGGACTGCCCATGTATTTCGGCCTGCGCAATCTGCGCGACAGGGAGTACTGACTATGTACCGTTTTTCTGTGGAAACACGTGCACGGACCCAGTTCATCAATATTGACAGTCAGATCAGAAAACTGCTGACGGAATGCGGACTTGAGGCGGGCATACTACAGCTCCATGTCCCTCATACCACCGCCGGGATTACCATCAACGAAAATGCCGATCCGGATGTTCCGCGGGATATGGAACTGGTGCTGGATCGTATGGTGCCCTGGCATGACCCCGCCTACCGGCACGCTGAAGGCAATACGGCAGCCCATGTGAAAGCAAGCATGACAGGCGTCGGCTGCACACTTATCATCGAAGGCGGCAGACCCTGTCTCGGCGTATGGCAGTCCGTCTTTTTCTGCGAGTTTGACGGTCCCCGCCGCCGCGAAGTCTGGGCGGTTCCGGTGCCTCTGCCGACAAAGGAATGACCCGGTCGCGCAGGCGTGCCTATTCAATATAGCCCAGGCTGCGCAGCGCCTCCAGGTCGTCCCGGTTCAGCGATGCATCTTCTGCACGTCCCGCCGGACAGGTCGCCTCCCATTCATCCAGCAGCGCCTTCAGAACTTTGATGCGCTCCGGATAGCGATAACTCAGGTCTTTTTCTTCGCCAGGATCCTCGGTCAGGTGGTACAGTTCCATCTGCTGGGAAGACAAAACGTGCAGTTTCCAGCCTTCAAAGGAAACTGCACAGCGTAACGGCTGGGTGTCCTGCAGCATTTGGCGCACCCCCGGGATGCCCGGTGCCAGTCCGCCATAGGTTTCCGTAAAGCGGGGACGCCGCGGCAGAGCTTCCGCCCGGCACAGGTTCACACCCCGCATACCCGGCAGCGGCGGAAGCCCTGCCAAAGCCAGCAGCGTGACACCCACATCCAGCGAAGAGGCGGGGTAAGCACTGCGGCCGGGCTTCAGTTCTGGCGAGCGAATCATAAGCGGGATGCGGGTGCATTCGCTGTATACATGACGGCCGTGCCCCAGATAACCGTGGTCATGGAGGCTTTCGCCGTGGTCGGCAACAAAAAGAATGCGGGCTTTTTCGGGAAGGGCTCTTAAAAGCGCGCCAATATGGCTGTCACAGTAATTCACCTCCGACATGTATCGGGCGCGGGTTAATTCTTTTTTATCGCCCTTTCTGAAATCGGTGCCCGCGGGATCAAAATCTCTTCGGAAACGATAAGGAGCATGAGGGTCGCTGAAATGGATCCAGGCGAAAAGCGGTTTTCCTTCCGGGCGTTCTTTCAGATGTTTTTCTGCCGCTTTCAAGAGGTCAGCCGCGCGTCGTTCACCCCGGTACACTCCCCATCGTTTTTGCGGCAGTTCGTCATCATACACATCAAAATCCCGATTCAATCCGCACAGTTTGCCTCGTAATGTCCAGTTGCTCTGAACGGCGAGGCAGTGATACCCATGTTCCCGAAAAAACCGGGTCAGGGTGCGCATGTCTTCCGGAAGTTTCAGCCCGTTCCGAGTGACGCCCAGCTCGCGGGGAAAGCGACCTGTAAACATCGCTGAAAAAGAAGGACCTGTAAGCGGAATTTCACACTGCGCATCATCGAAAATCAGGGCTGTTTCGGAAAAACGATCCAGTTCCGGTGTAACAGGATGCGGAGAGCCGTAGCAGCCGAGCACATCCGCACGGAGGGTGTCCACGGAAAGCAGAACGACATCGGGAAGCGGATCAGCGACAGCCGCTGTCAGACAGCTGATCCATAACAGAAAAGCAGCCATTGTTTATTGCTGGTATTCAATCCTGAGCGGGATCACCTGCTGCAGCGGAGAAATATGCCCGTCCCGATCCCGCACAGGAATAGGCGTTCCGTCCTGTCCGTAGGCTGTGAATTCCAGGCGGAATTCGCCGGGAGGCGCCTGAAAAGGTACATCCACCTGCATGGACCAGATCCCGTCATTCGCCTTTTCATCAGGTTCTGCCCCGTCGTCACGCAGTTTGAAGGTGATACGGGCATCTTCCAGCACAATCCCTTCCACACGCTTCACGACTCGGGAACGGTCATGAATCTGCATGGTTATCACGGCCGTATCGCCGGGACGAAGAACCTCCGGTGTAATCGCCGCTTTCGTAATCTGAGGTGCAGAAGAAAGGGTATTGCATCCGGTAAGCAGAAGAAGCACTGCGACTGGAATCCAGAGCATCATTTTTTTTCTGAACATAAACTATTCCTTTCGACACAGCCGACCGGGGAAAAACCGCTTTTCAGGAGACGGGTTACAACGCCGCTCCGCCAATTCTTTTGGTATAGCTGCTGAAAAACAGCACACACCATAGTATAACTTATCGAACAGAAGGAGCGTGAATCAAGAAACCGGGACCGGATGACTCCAGGCACCGGACGCATGTGCTTGCTTATATTTTTTTAAATGAAGCTGCTTTTATGGCACACTACACTTCGTCACTTAACGAATTAAGGAAGTAACAATGAAGGTTTTTATGATGCAGGCAAAGGCAATTGCCGACGAAACCAGGGCGCGGATTCTGCTGCTGCTGGCGGAAGAGGAGCTGTGTCTCTGTCAGCTGATTGCACTGCTGGATCTGGCGCCGTCGACAGTATCACGGCATATGTCCATTCTCGTACAGGCGGATCTCGTTCTTTCGCGGAAGGAAGGGCGCTGGAAGTTTTACCGCCTGCCTGATAAACGACCGGACGATCTTGCTGCTGAGTTGCTGCACTGGGTGAGCCGCAGTCTGAAGAGTGCCGATATTGTAAAAAAAGACAAAAAACAGCTCGTCCGGGTATTGAAGCAGGATAAAAAAGAATTGTGCGACCGGTACTGCTGTTAAAATGAAAGGAACAATTCGTATGGATCAGGACAAAGAATCACAGCGCGCCCACGTACGCGAAGGGTATGGCAGAATTGCACAGGAAGAAGGAAGCTGCTGCGCTCCGAAACGCACCTGCTGCTGCGGGGATAATGCGGATGCGCTGGCAAAAACAGTGGGTTACAGCGATGCGGAGCTTGCCCTTCTTCCGGAAGGGGCAAACATGGGTCTCTCCTGCGGCAATCCCACGGCAATCGCCGCACTTAAACCGGGCGAGTGGGTGGTGGATCTGGGCAGCGGCGGCGGCTTCGATGTTTTTATCGCCGGAGAAAAGGTAGGCGATGACGGCCGGGTGATCGGCGTGGACATGACCCCGGAAATGATCAGCCTGGCCCGCCGCAACATCGAAACCTACCGGCGGCGCACCGGAAAAGACAATGTTGAATTCCGCCTGGGTGAAATCGAGCACCTCCCCGTTGCCGACAACGCCGCCGATGTGGTGATTTCAAACTGTGTCATCAACCTTTCCCCGGACAAAAAGCAGGTCTGGCAAGAGATTTTCCGCGTGTTGAAGCCGGGCGGTCGGGCGGCCATTTCAGATATGGCGCTTTTGAAATCCCTGCCTCCGGATGTAAAAGAACGGTCTGCCGCCCTGATCGGCTGTATGGCAGGCGCTGTTTTTGTGGAGGATACAGAGGCGCTGGCAAAAGAAGCGGGATTTACCGACATTGAACTGACGGTAAAAAGCGATTATATTGAGACAATGACAGGCTTGAAGGCGTCGCTCTACGGTGAAATCCGTGACCACATGCCCGAAGGTGAGTCACTGAGCGATTACATCGTGAGCCTTTCGGTCTCCGCACGGAAACCGGCGCACTGAAACGTGCGGGCGTTCCTTGAAATTTCCTGCCGGAAATGACTACTCTTGAATGACTGTCCATTAACCAGGAGTCTTTTCATGAGTACATCCATCAGCCGACGTTCTTTCATGGCTCAGGCAGCAGCCGGAAGCGCCGCCCTTGCCGTTGCCTCCTCAGCGGGTGCCCGAACAGTCCTTCCCGGCAGCAAGATACAAATCGGAGTCATCGGCATGAGCCGGGGCAAGGCGCTTGCCCACACTTTCGGTGCCTCTGATCAATGCCGGATCCGCTATCTCTGTGATGTGGACACGGAGCGGCTCGGAGCGGCAGCAGCGGGCTTTGAAAAGGCTTTTGGCTACCTTCCGGAAAGGACGGGTGATTTCAGGCACATTCTGGATGATCCTGAAGTGGACGCCGTTGTCATGGCGCTGCCGGTACACTGGCACGCCCCGCTGTCGATTCTCGCCTGTCAGGCGGGCAAGCATGTCTACGTGGAAAAACCATGCTGCCACAACCCGAGAGAAGGCGAGCTGCTCGTGGCAGCGGCACGCAAATACGGACGGGTCGTGCAGATGGGTACGCAGCGTCGCTCTTCGCCCGTCATCCGGGAAGGCATTGCACGGCTTCACGCCGGCGAAATAGGCGCTGTTTCCTATGTGCGCAGTTGGTATGCCTCCGTTCGGGGAACCATCGGTAAAGGTGTTGAAGCAGCGGTGCCTGCAAGTCTGAACTACGACCTCTGGCAGGGTCCTGCGCCTCGAAAACCCTATAAAGACAACGTGATCCCCTACAACTGGCACTGGTTCTGGCATTGGGGCACCGGCGAGTTGGGCAACAACGGCACACATATGCTCGACCTCGCCCGCTGGGGCCTTCAGGTGGATTTTCCGAGCCGGGTCACCGCCCGGGGCGGACGCTTCCGCTTCGATGACGATCAGGAAACGCCCGATACGCTCACGGTCTCCTATGAATTTCCCGGAGAAAAAATGGTTTTGTGGGAAGGGCTCAGCTGCAACCGTCCGGGGATTGACACAGACGTGGGTGTGTGCTTTTTCGGCGAAAAAGGCAGTCTCACACTGCGCAGTCAGGATTATACGCTTCGTGATCCGGACGGCAAGGTGCTGGATCAGCAATCCGGCCCGCTGGGCGATGAGGAGCATCGGGATAATTTTCTTGCAGCGATTCAGGACGGTACACCGGACACGCTTCACGCGGAAATCGAGACCGCTTTCAGGAGCACGCTGCTCAGCCATCTGGGCAACATTGCCTACCGGACAGACAGTGCCGTGCATTGTGATGGACAGGGCCATATTCTGGATAACCCGGCGGCCGCCGCACTCTGGCAGCGTGATTACGAACCCGGTTGGGCGCCGGAAGGCTGAGCCTCGGAATCGGCACAGAAATCAGGCAGGAAGCCTTATGTTATACTTGGGCTGGTAAAAATGGGTGCAGGCTATAACGCTGCATCCGGCAAATCAGGCAGTCGGCATCCGTGCCGCCGCACCAACTGCAAAAAGCACTGGGACAATTCATGGTACAGACTTTTCTTGCTTTTCTGAATCAGATCTCCGCCAACTACCCGCTTCATTTTTTCCTGCCGGTGGCGGCGATGATTATCATGGCATGCTATTACCTCCTGAACCGGAACAGCGTCAAAGCCTGGCTTGGGGAGAAACGACTCCTTTTCCTGCGCGGTTTTCTGCTGGCACCTCTTTTTGCCGTGGCGGTGCTTGCCGTGGAAAATTACCGCTACACCGATTATTACCGCTTTGACAGCTATCTGAATGCCTATGAGTTCTATCACTATTATATAGGCACCAAATATGCCCGGGAGGTGGGCTACGGTGACATGTACATGGCATCACTGGTGGCGGATTCCGAGACGGGAATGAAATGGAAGCACAGCTCGGGCACCATTACTGACTTGAATACGGGAAAAAAAGTGAGTGCTAAAACGGTGCTTACCCAGGCGGATAAGTATAAATCCCGCTTCACCCCTGAGCGTTGGGAGGAGTTTAAAAAAGACATTGTATGGTTTAAAGACCGTATGATTCAGTCCCGGTGGAGCGGTGTCCTGCGGGACAAGGGATATAACGGTACACCCGTCTGGACAATGCTTGTGGGCGGTCTGCTGAGCAACCGGGTCAGCACGGACAGCGACCGCAACATGATGATACTTGCCGTGCTGGATCCGCTGCTCATCCTCATCACTTTTCTGATGGTACTCTGGGCTTTCGGACCGCGCACCGCCTTTCTGATGATTACGCTGTTGGGCACCTGCTATATGATGAAATACTGGCACCTGAAGGGTGCATATCTGCGCACGGACTGGGTCATGTGCCTGGTGATGAGCGTGTGTCTCATCCGGAAAAAGCATTTTGCGCTGGCAGGTGCGATGACCGGCTATGCGACATTATCCCGCATTTTTCCGGCTGTACTGCTCTTCGGCATCGGCGCGCGTTTTTTCTGGCTGATTCTGGACTACTGCCTGATGCTGCTGCGGAGAAAATACCTTTCTCTCGGGCTGCAGAAACGCAGTCTGGGCGAGCGGCTTGTTGTAAAAGCAACAATTTTTCTTTTTATTTTCCTCCTTCTCTGGGGCAGCTACGCTTTTGTGTCCGCTGTTGCTCTGCCCTGGATCGGATCACCGGACCGCAGCATCAGCGGCTTTTTCAACCAGATGGTTTCAGGAGCCGGCGGTCATTCCGCTTTCCTTCAGCTGTTCACCTTTATTTCCTGGGTCGCTCTTGCTCTGGCAGGCGCGGTGACGACCCTGCGAGGGCTCTGGCTGAAAGAAATCGATAGGCGTTATTTTTATTTTTTCCTGAGCTTCGCCGTGATTACCGCCACTCTTTTCGGCGTATCACTGATCTACTGGCATGGTACGGACTACTGGGCGCAGTATACCGAGAAGATCGGACGGCACAACACGGACATCAGCACCTGGCGCATGGGCTTTAAATATATTTTCATGGCAGATTTCGGTCAGGACTTCAATTTTCTTGAAAAGGCATTCAAAGACTGGACACCTGTTGTGCGACCGGCGTGGTATATGGAAAAGCACCTGATCTGGTGGAAGATTCAGCTGCTGGTGCTTGCCGTCACACTCGCCGCCTGTCGAAATATCAAAGATTACCGCGCCTATATTCTGGGCTTCGTACCCCTCTTTTTCCTGGTATCACCCACCTATTACTATTACATCATGCTGCTGGTACCGCTTCTGTTTTTTGCGCCCCGCATTGATCACGGCCGTTATGCCGTCGGTCTGGCGCTGATGTATATTACAGGCATGGTGGGCTTCGGTTTCTATGGTCTGTGGCGGCAGGACTATGCGACCTATTACTGGCTGTCCGTGCTAGTCATGATTACCGTGCTCTACATGCTCTTTCTTGCGCTGCTTGAAAATACCACAGCCGTTATGGCACAAAAGCGGCTGCGTGCGCTGGCAGAAGCCACCCCAACGGAAGGTGCCACACCGATAAAATCCGAAGGTGCTCCGTGCTGCCCGGATGTGGCACCCGCCAAAGAAGCCTCCGGGGACATATCTGCCGGAGCGCTATCCGAAGAAATTTTGAAAGTGGTGCCCGGAGCTGTTTCAGATCGGCAGTCCGACACACCGCCTGTTGAGTAGTATTCCTTTTTATAGCTGAGGAACTCCTGTGTCCGACGACTTTCAATATACACTTCCTTTTCCGCCGGAGCCTGAAAATGAGGGCCTTTTCGATCCTCAGATGGGGCTTCCGCTGTCTTCTGACAACTGGCTGCAGCCGATCCGGGAAATCGTAAAGCGCAACGGAAAGAAAGAGATTTTCAACAAACAGAAAATTTCCGATGCCATCTTCAATGCGTCCCGCCAGGCAGGCATTGAAGACAGGAATCTTGCGGACAGCCTCGCTTCCGCCGTTACGCTTTATATCAGCAAACAGGCACGGGGTAAAGCGCCCACAGTGGAACAGGTCAGTGATGCGGTGGAAACGGTGCTGATTCAGCTGTCCCAGCCTCAGGCGGCCCTGGCTTATGTACGCTATCGGGATCGCCGGGCACGAATCCGACGCCTGCGCCAGGGAGATATGAAAGGGCTTCTCGGCGAATTGGAAGAAGCACGCCTGGAGCGGGAAAGTGCAAATGCCATTGCGAACAGCCTGCAGGTACAAACCAGTCAGGAAAATTATGCCTGCTGGGACCGCCAGAAAATCGTGACAGCCTTGTGTCTTGAAACAGGGCTTCAGGCCGACCTTGCCGAATTAATCGCTGCGGAAGTGGAAACGCAGATTCAAAATGCCGGCCTGAATGTGCTGACGACCCCGCTTATCCGGGAACTGGTCGGGGCAAAACTGCTGGAACACGGGCTTGTGGAAGAAAACGAGCAACGTCGCCGTCTGGGTGTTCCGCTTTATGATGCGTCCCGTCTGATCCGCGGCATCGCTCCGGAAACACTGGGCGCCTCCCCCGCCTGGACAGACCAGGCGCTTGCCCGGGCAGTAAAAAAAGAGTATGCCCTGTCTGAAGTCTTCTCGTCCGAAGTGACTTCCGCCCATTTCAACGGCAGCCTTTTTCTGGAAGGGCTTGACCACGTTGACCGCCTCTGCTCCGCCGATGTCAGCATAGGCTCGCTGATGAAGCAGGAAAAAAAATCAGCACTGGAATTTCATCCTGCCATGATAGTGGCGCGGATGATCCAGTTCACTTTGCAGCTTGACGCTTTTTTCATGGAGGCGCCCTGCTGGCACGCTTTCAATCATCAGGCAGCGCCTCTGCTCGAAAAAAGCAGCGACCGGGATCTTGCCGCTTTTTCCAGAGCGGTGCTGGAAGAATTTGATTTCCGGGCACATCAGGGGCGCAATACGCTCTCACCGGAAACACTCCGGCTGCACTGGAGCGCCCCCTGTATTCCAGACACCTGGCTGCAGCCCGGCATGGCGGGTTCCGATCTCGACGATCCCTATGATGCCTGGGAATCGGTGGCGCGGCGCCTGGCGTTAAAACTGCTGGAAATCTTTGAAGAAGGACGGCATCACGGTCCCTATGCGGCACCGCAGCTGGAAATCATTCTGGAACCGGCGCTGTTCCGGCACTTTGAGGGCATTGCATTTCTCAGGCAGGCGGTACGCACTTCGCTCAAACAACCCGGTATCCGTTTTCTTCTGCCCCACCGAAGCGAAGACGATGCCCCCGCGCCCGCCGGCTGCTGCGAAAATAGTATTGTGAGCGCTCTGTGGAACCGGATTATTCTGAACACGCCCGGCATTGCTCTGATGGGCGAGACGGAAGCCGCGTTTTTCAACAGACTCGAATCCTATTTCAGGCTGGCGGTACAGGCGCATCGTGAAAAACGGGACTTTGTGGAAGGGCTCATGGGCGGCGTGCATCAGGGTCCTCTTTCCTTCCCTGCCGCTGCCGGAGGCGCCTGTTTTCCTGAAACCGGACGCTTTGTCATTGCTGTGGACGGGCTTTACGAATGCGCCGAAATCATGGCAGGAAGCCGACCGTTTTCACATCGGGAGCGTCTCACATTCATGGAAAAAACACTGACTTTTCTGGGGCAGCTTACAGAAGAAAGCTCGAAAAAAGAGGATATGGATCTTCTTCTCGGAGCAAACAGCAATCCTGAGATCAGCAAGCGATTCGCCAACCTCGATATAAGCAGGCATGGCAATGCGCTGAAAGAAGTCGTTAAAATTCTGCCCGATACCCAGGAGTGCAGTTATACGCCGGGAGTCGGTTTCCCGGAATCCAGCGGGCTTACCCCCTTTGACAAAGCACAATACGAAGGGACACTCCATAAAGTCCTTAAAACCCCTTCTATCACTTCGCTGAAACTTCCTGTGCGCCACGCCTCCGAATATACACTGACAGATCTGCTGAAAAAAATCATGTACCAGACAGATTGCCGGGGTGTGCAGCTTTCCATGGAAGAGAAGCGGGACGCATAAGGCGATACCCTCCCTCAGGAGGCGTTCAGTACCGTTTTAAGCCATTGCACGATCTGCATCACGGCTTCGGGGTGTCCGGCAAAAAGATCCGTGCCGTGAGCAGAGCCCGGCCATAATCGAAGTTCGGCAAAAACAGGTGCGCTTTTTTTCAGAACAGTTGCCGCCTGGGCGCCATAGCGATCCCCCTCCGCAGCGGCAATCAGGGAGGGACAGTCCTTCAGCACTGCCATAACAGACTCCAGATTCTGATCCAGATATGCCAGCGGCGGCGACAGCAGCACAGCGGCCTGCATGTCGGGACAGTGCGCCGCATAGAGCAGCGCCAGCCCCGCCGCAGTGCTCTCACCGGCAACGGCAAGATTCAGGGGATGGGCGCCTGATTCAACCAGCCGGTCTTTTGCCGCATCAAGGCGCCTGTACAGCTCTTCCAGAGGCTGCCCGGTCAAGTCCCGGTCGTCAAGAACAAGCAACGTAAAGCCTTCATGCTGCAGGCGCCGGGCAAACCCTTCCCACACCGCCGCCGAACGATACTTTCCGGGAAGAAGCAAAAGGGCAGGCGAAAGGTCTGTCCGGGAGCGGTATAAAGTCACAGACAGGGCTTCCCCGCTCCCGGAAGGCAATATCAGTCTCTCCTCCTTTGCCTCTACAGGCGCATCCTGTCGATGGCAGGAAACAGACAGCAGGCAAAGGATCAGGGAAAGACAGCAACAGCGGTATTTCATCCGCCGATATTAAACACGCTCTGCAGTTTCAGTGCCAGCGTCATGTCGCCTTTGACTTTCAGTTTTCCTGTAAGAAAAGCGGTCTGCCCGTTCAGTTTGCCGCTGACCAGATCCAGAAAATCAGCCGATGTCATTGTCAACTGGATGGAGGGTTTTTCCACGGCGCCTTCACTTACCTGCACCGCATTATCTGCAATAGCGACCACAAAGACTTCATCATCCAGATTAAACTGGAACACGGCATTCATTCCGGCGATTTTATCCGCATTCACACGACCGGCGAGCCCGTCAAAAAAAGCTTTGACTTCAGACATGATCGACTCCTCCATTTTCTGTTATAGTTGAGGCTGCTCTGATACCTTTTCCGCCTTTTCCCATTACTTACTTAACCGTCGGTATATAGATGCAAAAGGCAGGCGGAATCGGTATCCATTAGCAGTTATCATAGTAAATTCAGGCGAAAAAAGCAAGCCCCGTCTCTGTTTTTTATTTTTTATCGTTACATTAATTCCTGAGAAAGACCGCTATGTCCAACGCATACAGTATAGTTTTTCTTTTTTGTACGGCAGCGTGCATCCTGGGCATCCAGCTGGGAATGCAGTTCTGGAGAAACCAGCGGGCACGCAACCGCTTTCTGCAGGGCATTCATTTCATGGAACAGCAGAATTACGATGCCGCCCTGAAAGCGTTCCGCAAGACCTGCGGACTGACACCGCAAAGCCTGCAGCCCCGCATTTTTCTCGCCACGGCACTCGTTCACACAGGCAATGAAAAAGAAGCACTGGAACACATTGCATTGCTTGAGGAACTGCACCCCAATGAGGCACAGGCATGGGCGCTTATCTGCATTTTTTACATCACCAACCTTCCCCGCTGCAGAGATGCCTGCAGTGCGGCTTTCGAACGCGTAAAAGCCCTGGATGCAGGTGTGGCGGATGAAATCCTGAGCCACAGTCAGTTCAGGCGCTACCTTCAGACAGAAGGCAGGCAGGAATCCTGATCCTTTTACCTATTCCCGCCCTGCATATCTTCCCCGAACAACCGACATATCGAAAGACTGAAGCATGTTGTTTTTTTTCACAGCGTTTTGTCTGGCATTCACGGCTGCGGCAACAGACTGCCGGGCTGAGGATACAGTCACTCTGATTGACCTCTCTCAACCGCTTCCCGAGTGGGCGGCTTTTTATGATGCAGCCCCCTGCGGAGCTGCGGACAGTGCCGAAGTTCCCGGGCTGCCGGTCTGTTTCGAGCATGCGGACTGGCCACAGATGCGACTGGAGCGACCGGGCGAAGTGTGGGATTGGAGCGCTTATGCAGGCGTGGGGCTATCCCTGTACAACCCCACCGATGAGGCTTTCGCCCTCTGTTTTCGCCTGGATAACCCCGGCACCGACGGTACAAGTCTGTCCAACAGGCTTCGTACGACCATTCTCCCCGGTCAGCATCTGGATTTTACTATGCGCTTTGTCAGAAAAGACGGCCCGGGACTTTGGGGCATGCGCGGCCTTCCTGGCACGGGTCAATATGGCGAAGGCACAGCGCTGGATCTGACACGCATCTCATCGCTGCAGATTTTCCTTCCCAATCCGGAGCGCAGCCGGACGCTGATACTGAAGCGCTGGTTTCTTTTCGGTCATGCTTCCGATGCGGAAGAAGAAGTTCCGCTGCCTTTTATCGACCGTTTCGGACAATACAAGCATGCCGGGTGGCGGGGTAAAGTCACTGCTGAGGAAGAACTGCGGCAGCGCCTTGCGAAAGAAAGAGAACAGCGGATGCACACTGCTGTTGTTTCCGGATATGACCGTTTCGGCGGATGGGCAGACGGTCCCCGCCGGGAAGCCACCGGATGGTTTCGCACCGAAAAAATCGATGGGCAGTGGTGGCTCATCACACCGGAAGGCAGTCTTTTCTTTTCACTGGGCGTTGATTGTGTCGGCTATGGAGAACGGACCTTCGTGGAGCAGCGGGAAAGCTGGTTCGACTGGCTTCCCGGTGAAACGGAAACGCCCTTCTGCCAGATTTACACAAGAAACTCAGGAGCGCACAGTTACGCCGAACCTATAGGCGGAGAAGGCCGCACCTTCAGTTTTTATCAGGCCAATCTGATGCGCAAATATGGAGACAGCTGGCAGGACGACTGGCGCAGCGATGCTGTTGCCCGCCTAAGATGCTGGGGATTCAACACGATAGGCAACTGGAGCCACTGGGACATTCTGCGCCAGTCTGAAATGCCTTTTGTCGTTTCGTCCGGCTTCTGGGGTATTAGGCTGATCGAGCGTTCCCGAGGCTACTGGAGTAAAATGCAGGATGTCTTCGACGAGTCCTTTCCCCGCCAGGTGGAAAAGGCGGTAGCGGGTCTCACTGAAGTCTGGAAAAACAACCCCTTTTGCATCGGCTATTTTTTTGACAATGAACTCGCCTGGGAAGGGGTGCAGGACGGTGTTCTCTCAAGCGGCGCCGAGCAACCGGCACGGCAGGCTTTCATTGCATGGCTCCAGGAGCGGTACAGCAGCCCGGATCAGTTAAACCGGGCGTGGGCTGCTGATTTCGGAAACTGGGACGATGTACAGGGCACAGGCGCGCCGACCCAGGCATTTACGCAGGACATGTCTGATTTTCTCCACCATTTTGCGCTGCGCTATTTCACGGTGATCCAGGAAACAGTGAAGCGCCATGATCCCAACCACCTCTATCTCGGATGCCGCTTCGCTTCGGCCCCCCCCGAAGTGGTTCGTGCCTGCTCAGAAACCGCCGATGTTCTCTCATTTAACCTTTACTATAATACGCTGCCCGCAAATTTCCTCAAAAACACAGCACTGCAGGACAAACCGGTTATCATCGGAGAATTTCATTTCGGCGCACTGGACCGGGGCATGTTCCATACAGGACTGGTCGGAGCAAAAGACCAGAAGGATCGCGGACGCCTCTACAGGGACTATGTGGAAAGCGTGCTTGCTCATCCCTCTTTTATCGGCTGCCATTGGTTTCAATGGGTGGACGAACCTGTCACGGGGCGATGGATGGACGGCGAGAATTACAATCTGGGCTTTGTGGACGTGACCGATTCACCTTACCCAGAGCTGACAGAAGCAGCAAAAGAAGTGCACAGTCGGGCATACACATTCCGCGCCAGCTTCCGTAACGAAAGCAATACGTTCAACGAAACCGCTCCCTGATCAGCGGTGAATAAGCCGTCCGAGCAAGGGCGTCTCGACCACGATAGCACTGTCGGGACACATCTCCTGGCAGCAGTAGCAGCGGATACAGCGTTTGTAGTCATATTCAGGCGGGCGGCTTTTGTCTTCCTGCAGAAAGTCAACAGCAGGAGGGTCAATCGGGCAGACCTTTACGCAGGTGCCGCAGCGGGTACATTTGTCTTTGAGGATTACGGGGCGCGGCGACACGAGATTCTTGATGAGTCGGGCACTGCGGCGCCCTGCCGCATCTTTAGTCCAGTCGCCTCTGCGGTTGACATCAAAGTCCGGACAGAGAAAGTCCTCCACAGGATCACCGAGAAGCTCCAGTGCTTCGTAAGTACCCAGCCCCTGTTCCTGCCCTTTTACAATGGTGGGCACCAGCGCCGGATCCAGACAGACAATACGACTCGCCGCCGCATCGAGCGCCACGGGATCTGTGGAAAACAGAAGAACGTTGAGCGGTCTGGGCGTACCATTCCCCGGCCCGTTTCCTTCCATGGCGACAATCCCGTCCATAACATAAAGGCGGGGTGAAAGCATCCGGGTCAGATCGACCAGCATGGCAGCAAACTGATCGATGCGCTGCATTCGTGCATGGAATTCGCCTTTGCGCAGCCCCGGAATACAACCGAACTGGTTTTTCACGGCGCCGGTGAGGCGAGTCAGCGCATGCGTTTTGAGTTTCGGCAGCGAAATGATACCGTCCGCCGCCAGAACTCCGGCAGCGATCGTGAACTGCTTGCTTATGGCTCCCTCAGGAAATGACACGGTGCGCCCTTCTGAAAAATCTGCCAGCGGTATGCCGAGTTTTTCAGCAACGGAGCTTAGCTTCGCACGCTGCACCACGGTCTCCACTTTGCCGAAACCGGGAGAGTCACCGTAAGTTAAAGATGCGCCCCCTTCCTGAAAGAGGCGTGCCACCGCCTGAAACACGGACGGATGGGTAGTAATGGCACGGTCAGGGGATTTGCCGCTCAACACATTGGGTTTCAGGAGCAGGGTCTCTCCTGCCTGAAAAAAGCGGGATATCCCGCCCAGTAAATCAACACCGCGTTGCACCGCACTATAAACGGCTGCTTCCTCGTAGCCTTCACAGCGAACCAGCACGACCTTCCCCTGCATGCTCACGGAAGCGCCGGAATGTGCCCGTGCCGGCGGAATGATCAGGTCACTGTTCATTGTCCCCCTTTCTCCGCTGATATATGCAGTTCCGTTACAGGAAGCACACTGGTGTTGGGCACATTGTCATAAATCCAGGTAACAGCCCCGTTCCATTCCGCTTTTTCCGCTGCATCAGCAGGCACCTGCACACTGTATCTGAGCACAATAGGAAAGCGGGCAGGGTGCAGCCAGCGAAACTCCAGATCCTTCTCAGTGCCGGGCTCGGGTACAAGATCCGGCGGCAGTACACCCGGAGCCACCTCCTTCAGTGACCATCCATCAGGAAGCGATTCACGAATGATGATTGCCTCGGGCGGCAACGGGTCTCTTTTCGTGACATGGAGCAGCATATCCACTATTCCGCCCTGCACGACATTTCGGGCAGGCAACGAGCGGCGAACAGTCACTGCCTCAGCGGGCGGGAGCTGTTCTTTTTTGCGCTCCGGCGTAGCAGTTTCCCTGTTTGCAGCATCCGGGCTGTCTCCGCGCAAAAGGGCATCAATTTTTTCCTGGGTAGGCGGTCCATCAATAGCCTGTAACGTTGCACCTGCTGTTTTCGCTACAGTGTTTCCTCCGGAAACAGAAGGCTTCCGCTCCTTGTCCAGCGACGCTTTCTGAAACCCAAGGTGAAAAAGCAGCGCAAAAAAGCACACGAAAAGCAGCCCTGCAGCAAAACCGAGCCAGCCGAAACGATCATTCATTCGTTTATTCTCCTTGCATGCCTTCCGTGAACGGAGAAATGGCTGCATCAATTAGTGATAAAGAATCGCACCGGCAAGAGGCTGGAAGGGAATGCCGGGTCCGGCATACTGCACCTCCAGCGCAGACCCGCCGCCTGCATCAAAATAGGCGAGCTCAAAGGGATAAAAGCCCTTCTCCATCAATCGGAATCCCATTACGGAAGTCGCCTTGTGCAGACCGTCGTTATCCACAATAACCTCGCCATTAATTTTCAGGCGGCTGCCGTCGTTGGAATTTACACTGAAGGCATACACACCGTTTTTCGGGATTTCAATATATCCGGTATACAGGTAGGCATCCGCTGTGGGCTGATATTTCTTTCCGGGCTCCAGATCCAGTGCGGATACGACCCCTTCTTCCGTGGGGCTGAGGGCGGAGAAATCGGGCAGTGCCTCGCAGTACATTTTGTAGTAACGGACAAAAGCACCGGGCTTCAGCGGCGGAACTTCAGACGGTGCAGCAAGCGTACCAGCCGCATGCTCTTCAAAAAGGGCATAAATCTCTTTTTTGTATTCAGAGAGAAGACCGCCCACTTCCCGAAGCTGGGTAAAGCCGCAACGCTCCGCCACATCAAAGAAGCGTGCCGCCCGTGCTTTAAACTCCGGACTCGCCTTTACGGTGCCTCGGGCATGATCCAGCACATACGCTTTCCCGGGCATGCGCTGGGTGCGCGACAGAATGGTGTAGTCCACGGACAGCCGGGCTATGCGCACCTGTTCCAGCGCCACCGGATCATCCGGCACAGCCTTTTCCGCAATATCAAAAAGTGCGTCCGCTCGTTCAAGAAGGGCATCGGTGATGAAAGGCTCATCAGTGCTGATCCAGATATTCATGCTGGTTGAAGGCTCTTTTACCGCATCATGGATCAGATCAAGGTAGAGGCGTATGGGTGTGGCGGCGGCGCCGTAGACACCATTCAGAAATTCATTGATGGCGAGATCTGTATCGTATTCCGGGTTCCACAGCAATTTGGCGCCGAAATAACCGCTCAGCGCACTGAATTCACCATGCGGCGTATTGTACACGTCCTGCTCAAAAATTCCCCGGACGTTATTGGCGATGAGATAGCGAATATTGGGCCCCCTCACCCGTAGGTTGGGAAAGGGTACCAGGTATTCATGGAAGGACGTGTTGTAATTCCAGATCCACAGCCGGTTGGCAATCCGGCTCCAGTTCTCCAGATCGTCACAGAAGGCGCGGTTTTCCGGTGTGAGCCGATCTTCGAAAGGATGTGAAAAATCGCACTCGATGCTGCAGAGACGAATGATCACATTGGGCTCGGGGCGCATGGTTTTCGGCGCCTTGCGTGTATACTGGTATGCAAGCGTGTCGATCAGTTTATCGGGAAATTCATCTTTGACCGCACGGGCGACATGATTCACCAGATGCAGCACAGGTGCTATCTGGCTGCCTTCCGCCTCTGCCAGTGCCGTGCAGTGCTCGCATTCGCAATAATTGTACCAGTCATTTTGTGAGACAGAAAAAACCGTCGCCTCAGGATGCTCCGCCATGAGCCGACGCACTTTTTCCGTAACCAGATGAATGACCTCCTCATTGGTGCAGCAAAGTTGTGTGCGCTCTTTCAGCCGCTTCCCGCCAACCAGTGAAAAATATTCGGGGTGCGTATCAAAATATTCCTTAGGCGGCACCAGCAGATCAAAGGTGTGGACAAAGCCCTGGTACTGGACTTTGCCGCCGTGCTGCGAACCCAACCGTGCGGACTGACTGTTCATCCGGTTCCGGGCTGCCCAGTCTCCGTCCCAGCAGTCATAAACAAAAGGCTCCCTATATTCGAGGGCAGGCACGCGCACTTCGTCAATAGGCAGTACGGCCAGTACATTTGCTTTGGGGATGGAGGAAATTTCCGGAGTGAACCACCGGCAGCCCAGATGGTCTTCCAGCAGCCCGTAAACACCATAGAGTACCCCGCGCGGTTCTCCTCCGGTGATCAGCAGATTCCTGCCCCGCGTCCGGATAAGGTACCCTTCATTGCCGAAAACTTTATAATCCACCAGAATGTTGTTGTCGCTGTAGCGCCGGCTGTTTCCCAGCCATATTTCGCTTTCCCCTGCAGGGGTTGTGTCATCCACCACCTGCAGGTCGGCGCCTGTGATCTCTTTGAGGAAATGCCGCAGTTCCTGCGCCGCATGGCGGGTTGGTTCCGGCGCAGATTCGCTGACCACAATCTTCATGGGTGTGACACCATTCTCTGCGATCAGGAGCGGTTCCGGCGCCGCCGGCAGACTGGTAAGCCCGGGCAGATGGGTGCAGCCGGCAAAAAGTACGGCGGCGATAATTGCCAGCCCGGTATATTTTCTGTACATGCCTACAACTCCTTTCAGGATTGAAAAGCCTTTTATGACGACTACTATCCCCTGTCCCGTGTTGTATCACAGCGGCGCAGTAAAAAACAAAAGCCCGGAACAGCACGGTTCCGGGCAGAGCAAACACAGAAAAAGGCGGTTATTTTTTAACCGGGCAAACAGCGTCTTTGGCAGCTTTGGCAATCGTGAACTTCAGCACTTTTTTCGCAGGAATCTTGATCGCTTCACCCGTTGCAGGGTTGCGGCCTGTGCGGGCAGCGCGCTGGACGAGTTTCAGTTTGCCGAGCCCGGGAAGCGTGAAGCCGGCGGGGGCCTGCGCATAAGCAAGATTCGCCAGAACGTCGAGAAGATTCGCGACGTCTTTCTTGGTCAGTCCGGTCTCTTCGGCAAGGACGGTCAGTGTTGCGGCTTTTGTCAATGCTTTGTCGGTGGCTTTGGCTTTTTTAATGGCCATGGGTGAGTTTCCTCCTTCGAAAAAGTTTGGAGATCCTAAAACATCGTTGCAGTGCACCTTGCGCTGAAACGGCGAAAAACAGTACATTCCTCTCAACTCCGGGCAAATGCCAGGGGGCTGATTCAATTATACAACAAAAGCGCTATGATTTACAGGTATAATGTGCATAATTTTAAAAGCAGTGTCAAGTCTGTGTTATGGCACTGCAGCGGGCTCTTGTTTAACACACTGCAAAAGTGTATCCGAACAGGGCGACTCAAACAAGTTCATACAGACTATTTGACAACTTAAAAGCGCTTTCAATACTCTAAGGGCAAGGCAGGCATACGCAATAAAACGCTGCTTTGCAGAAAAATACAAGAGATTTTCCTACCCGAAACGAGCACCATTATTATGTTTCTAGCAGTCATCGGCGACATTCTCAGCAACGCCTGTTCATTGCAGACCGTTCTGGATCATCTGGAAGAGGAAGGCATCCGCGAGGTCGTGCATACCGGAAATATTTGCCTTGCACCCGAGGGTGCGTCCGCCTGTGTGAAGCTTTTGCGGGAACGTGCCGTAACGGCAGTGCAGGGACGACTTGACCGTGCACTGGTCTCGCGTAAAGCAAAAGCGAAGCGGCTTCCCGAGGCGGCTGAATTGGAGAAAAGCTATGCGCTGCTCGACAGCAGCGCCATCGAATTCCTGAATGGGCTGCCTCGTAAGCGGAGCTTCATCCGGGAAGGCGTGGAATGGCTGCTCTGCCACGGTGCCGTAAACAGCCCTTCAGAAACACTCACAAAAGACACGAGCTTCCTGAAATTTCAGCGCCAGCGTGAAGCGTGCACCGCCCGAATCATTATCAGCGGCGGTTCGACCGAGCCTTTTTCCGTTGATGCTGACGGAACGCTTTTCGCCTCAGCGGGGACCTTGCTCTCCCGGGAAGGCCAAATCCGTTATACTCTTATTGATACAGAAGTGTCCCCTTTTGAAGCCCGGGTCGTCACACTCTGACATGACATCGGGGCATAAGCCTCTGTGAATGGAGACAAAACTGCGATGGAAACATATATTGCGCCCCTGTCGGCTGCTCTCTTCCTTTTTACGCTGACCGCTTCATCCGGACTTTACGCCGAAGGTGCGCCGCTTTATCGGATGGAAGACAATGTCCGGAGCCGCTGGGTCAGTTTTGAGAATCCCGATGCGGCAAAAGGCTCGGGCGGTACTGCCAACGGCGGAGCCAAGGGTGCCGCTTTTCAGGTCATCAAAGCAGGAGAAGAAAAAGTATTGATGGATGTATCGGGCAGCGGGCTTATTCACCGTATGTGGTGCACGCTTCCCAAGCGCAGCCCGCGCGATCTCCGTTCTTTTGTCCTGCGTATGTACTGGGATCAGGCGGAAAAACCTGCTGTGGAAGTACCTTTCGGCGATTTTTTCGGTGCGATTCTGGGAGAAGTCCGGCCATTCCACAACGACCTCTTCAGCAGCCCTGAAGGACGTTCTTTCAACTTCACCATCCCTATGCCTTTTCAGACTCATGCACGCATTACCTTTACCAACGAATCCGATGAAGATCTGCCGCAGTTCTTTTACGACATCAACTATTCCGAGATGAAGTTTGAAGAAAAACCCCTTTATTTTCACGCTGTCTGGCACCGCGAACGTTATACAGAATTGCGCCGGGACTTCGAAATCCTGCCCCGCACCACAGGAAAAGGGCGTTATCTGGGAACCCATCTCGGCATTATCGGACACCCGGACAATCTCGGCTGGTGGGGTGAGGGTGAAGTGAAGATTTATCTGGACGGCGATACTGCCCTGCCTACACTGATCGGAACAGGCACGGAAGATTACGTGGGCACCGGCTATTTCCAGGGAGAATTTGCTCATCCTTATCAGGGTTCCCTGCTCATCGACAATGTAAATCAGTATTGGACTATGTACCGCTATCATATCCCCGATCCGGTATTTTTTCATCAGGATATCCGGGTCACCATTCAGCAGATCGGCGGCGCCATGCAGGAATATGTCAAAGAAATGCTAAGCAAAGGAGTGGAAATCCTTCCCATCTCTGTTGGTGCCCAGGACGGCTTTGTGCCCCTCCTCGAATCGGAACCGCCCCGCTCCCTGAATGATCCCGGCATCCCTTACGGCTGGACAAACTTCTATCGCCGGGACGATGTGT
Source organism: Candidatus Hydrogenedentes bacterium ADurb.Bin170 (assembly GCA_002070275.1). Lineage (GTDB taxonomy): Bacteria > Hydrogenedentota > Hydrogenedentia > Hydrogenedentales > CAITNO01 > JAAYJV01. The sequence goes on along the minus strand of MWCY01000006.1, from coordinate 54,902 downwards.
GCGCCGTTACTTTCTTTTATCTGGATGCGCCGGAAAATCAGGCGCCGCCCATTGCTCCGCTTGCTGAACGGCTGACTGCTATAGGAGAGCGCCGGGATGCCGGTACACCCCGTTGACCCCGAAGATGAGCGCTGCTACGGCAGCTGCTTTGCCTGCATTCCAACCTGCCCGCGGCATCCGGAAAATCAGGAGCTCAGCCGGGAGCAGGAAGCAGAGAACCTTCGCTCCGCCTCTAGTACAGAGGCGCCCGCCAGCAGGGAAGAAACCGGTCAGGAGGATGCGTGACTATTTTTTCGGGAAGCCAACAGATTCCTGATACCACTTTTTCTTTTAAACATTGACGCTGCGGACGGGGCAGTTTTGATTCACTGCCAGCAAAGGAGCACCCATTTATGATCCGGACCGAACCTGCAAAGGTACGTTTCAGTGTGGCGCTTCTGCCCTGTGCCGTGCTGATCGTGCTGGTCATGCTCAACGCCTGGTGTTTCGGCGAAGATGCAAGTTCGGGCCCCAATCAGATGGCATTGCTTCTGAGCGGTGTTCTGGTGGTCACGCTGGGCTGGATTCTTCTGGCGCTCAGCTACAAGGACATAGAAGCAAAAGCCATCCAATCCATCGTCCTCGCCATGGAGGCGGTGCTGATCCTTCTGACGGTGGGCTGCCTCATCGGATTGTGGATACTGAGTGGTATTGTCCCCTCCATGATCTACTACGGCATTCAGCTTTTTACCCCTGCTGTTTTTCTGCCCTCCGCCTGCCTGATCTGCTCCATTGTGTCGTTGGCAGTCGGCAGCAGCTGGTCAACCATGGGTACCGTGGGTATAGCCCTTCTCGGCATTGGCAGGGCTTTATCTTTTCCGGATCCTCTGGTGGCGGGCGCCATTGTTTCCGGCGCCTACTTCGGCGACAAACTCTCGCCTTTATCCGACACCACCAACCTTGCGCCTGCTGTATCGGGAAGCGAGCTCTTCACTCATATTCGCCACATGCTCTACAGCACCATACCCAGTTTCCTGATCGCCCTGCTTATTTTTACGGGGATCAGTCTCTTTTATACACCCGGTGCCTATAACAATGCGGCTGTATCCGAAATCCTCGACGGAATTGCTGCCAGTTTTTCCGTGCGCTGGTACCTCATGCTGATCCCGCTGCTGGTAATCGTTATGGCGGCAAAGGGCATCAAAGCTATTCCCGCCCTCACCATCGGCACGCTGCTCGGCGCTGCAGCGGCACTCCTTTTTCAGCCGCAGCGTTTTCTCTCTCCCGCCGGAGAAAGTCTGTCCGCTCTGGAACAGTATAAAATGATTCTGCTTACCGCATACGAAGGGTTCAGACTGGAAAGCGGGCAGCCTCTCACGGATACGCTTCTGTCCCGGGGTGGTATGGCGGCCATGTACGATACAGTCTCTCTGATTCTGGCAGCCATGTTTTTTGGCGGTGCCATGGAAGCGACAGGATTGATGGAGCGTCTTGCGCAGGCAGTCCTCAGCAAAGTACGCGGCATTGCCACGCTCATTGCGTCCACGATAGGTTCCTGTATCCTCTGCAACATCTTTCTCTCCGACCAGTACCTGGCTATCGTGTTTCCGGGCAGAATGTTCCGGAGCGCATACCAGCACTACAGACTGGATGTACGCAATCTTTCCCGGGCACTGGAAGATGGCGGCACTCTCACCTCTGTGCTCGTTCCCTGGAACACCTGCGGTGCCTTTGCGGCGGGCGTGCTGGGTGTTGCCACCTTTGCCTACCTGCCTTTCTGCTTCTTCAATCTCATTAACCCGGTCGTTGCTGTCGTGCTGGCAGCCTTTCACATCAGCATCAAATACGAAGAAGAGAAGCCGGCAGAAGACTGAAACGCCAGAAATAAAAACAGCGGAAGACGCTGACGCCTTCCGCTGCGGAACCGTTGGAATCATGGATCGTTTTTACAGCAGCCCCAGTGACCGGAGTCCGTCGATGCCCTCACGCACTTCAGCGGCAGACCGTTCCAGAGCCGCCTGCTCCTCATCCCTCAATGCCAGCGGCTGAATGCTTTCGATGCCGTTCTGTCCAAGAATGCAGGGCACGCCGACAAAGACATCGGACAGCCCGTATTCGCCTTCCAGCAGTGCGGCACAGGGGAGCAGCTGCCGCTCATTGCGGAGAATCGCCTGTGCCATGCGTACGGCACCTGCCGCCGGAGCGTAGAAGGCACTTCCCGTTTTCAGAAGACGCACAATCTCACCGCCGCCGTCACGGGTGCGCGCAATAATCGCTTCAAGACGTTCCGGCGCAATCAGCTCGGTAACCGGCACACCTGAAACAGTGGTATAAGCAGGCAGGGGCACCATGGTGTCACCGTGGGAACCGAGTACCATGGTGTTTATATTTTTCATGCTGACATTGAGTTCCATGGCAATAAACGCACTCATGCGGGCGCTGTCGAGACAGCCTGCCATGCCCAGAACGCGGTTTTTGGGGAAACCGAGTTTCTGATAGGCGAGATACGCCATCACGTCCAGAGGATTGGTCACAATAATTACAGTGGAATCGGGTGCGTGCGTTTTAATGGCATCACAAATTCCGGCGATAATGCTGCCGTTTTTTTCAAGCAGATCCAGCCGGGTCATACCGGGTTTGCGGGGAAGCCCTGCCGTTACGATAACAAGATCCGCTCCGGCAATGTCGGCATAATCATTGGTGCCTGTGCAGACAGATCCATAGCCACGGATAGGTCCCGCCTGGGTCATATCCAGCGCTTTGCCCTGGGGCAGCCCTTCCACAATATCCGTGAGAACGACATTGCCGAGTTCCAGTTCCAGACAGAACTGGGCGGCCGTGGCACCGACATTTCCGGCTCCAATGCAGGCAATCTTAATCGCTTTTTTCTGACTCATGATATTTCCTTCTCCGCTTTATATCGTATTGATGCTCAAGTGTTCTGTTATCGCATTTCCGGAAAATAAGCCACTTCAATCAGACAGCAAAGGGTATGCCATACCACAGCATGCCCTTCCTGTATTTCCTTGGTGCTTCCTCCGGGAACCTGAATAATCACATCGGCATGCCGTGCCATATTGCTGTCTCTGGGCCCTGTCAGTGCTGCGGCAATACCGCCATAGGCCTTTGCCACCGACATTGCCATAAGGCAGTTCTTCGCATTGCCGCTGGTGCTGATGGCAAGAAGCATATCACCGGGTCGGATCAGGGCATTGAGCTCCTGGGCAAAGGCGATATCCCGGAGCGGGATATCATTTTCCACCGCCGTCTTCAATGCGCTGTTCAGACCCAATGTAACCGCAGGCAGCCCCCGCTCCAGATTGTCGGCAAGTTCATTGCCCAGCGGCTGGCTGGAAAGCGCTTCCCTGATTTCATTGGTTAAGGGGCGTTTACGCTCAAAGCTTTTGCACAACTCCCCCACAATATGCTGGGCATCGGTGCAGGAGCCTCCGTTGCCGCAGGTGAAGAAAGTACCTCCCCTGTCGTAGCAGTTTTTCAATGCCCCATTAAACTGGCGCATCGCCTCTTCGCAGCATTTCAGATCCGGACGGCGACGCAACATGTCATCCATCACTTCCTGTTCGAGTGCAGTCCATTCAGCCATAATTGGAGTCCTTCCGGAAGATTTTTACGGGGTTCAGGGTAAAGCCGTGCCCCCCGCTGTTCAAAAATAAAAAACCACGAGGGCTCCGGCGTACCGGAGCGTATTGCATCAGCTTCTTATGTATAATATCACAGTGCCCTGCAGTGAATACATGCGGATATCTTTCCTTAAGGAGGATGCGCTTCTTATGCCTTTACCACTATTTGTGTCTGCCATTATGCTCCTGTTCCCTGCTCTTTTGCTGCCGCTGCAGGCGGAGGCGGCGCCGGACTCTCCAGAAATCCCCTCTCTTGAAGGGACGCAGGAGGAAGTGGAATCACGGGTGCGCACCTTTGACAAGCTGATGATGATACAGGTGCGACGGCTGGAAGATACGGCAGGAAAAGAAGGGCAGCCGGACAACAGACCCGGCACTGAAGAAGCACGAAGCCATGCTGCTGCCTGTCTTTCCGCCATACAAGCAGCCTATGAAGAAGCGCTGCTCCGCTTTCCGGACAGTGCTGTGCTTCACAATTTTTATGCGGAATTCCTGTATGATTTTCAGGGAAAAACAGACGATGCGCAAAAACACTGGCGGCAGGCTGTTGCGCTCAATCCCCGCCTGGGCAGAGCACTCAACAATCTGGGAATGCTGTATTGCCATGTGGGGCAGTACGGGCAAGGATTGGAGTACCTTTGGCAGTCGCTCAAGGAAGAGCCCGACAACCCTGATTTTCTGTTCAATACTGTGCAGGTGTACCTGATTCACCCTGAATCCGTCATGAGCACCCGCAAAATTACACAAAGAAAGATTTATGAAGAGGCGATGTCAATGTCGGAAAGGGCAGTGAAAAACGCCCCCCGTGCTTTTGATATTCTGCAGGACTATGCACTGAATTTCTATCTTGCGGAAAAATTTGATGCAAAGCCTGACTGGAAAAAAGCGGCAAAAGCCTGGCAGGAAGCGCGCAAGCAGGCAAAGACCAAAGACGAACTCTTCAACACCTGGCTCAATGAAGGGCGGGTGCACATCCGGCAGCACAAAACTTCCGCCGCAAGAACATGCCTGGAAGAGGCGCGTGCCCTCCGTCCGGAAAGCGCTGTTCTGAAAGCTCTTTTTGAAAACCTGGAAGATGCGCACTGATATGAATATTTGCATCGAAAGTCTGGGACTGACCAAACGCTACGGCGGCAGAAACGTGGTTGATCAACTTCATTTCAGAGTTCCCAAAGGCTCCTTCTACGGCTTTCTGGGGCCCAATGGGGCAGGAAAATCAACAACCATCAAAATGCTTACCGGAACATTGGCACCTGATGCAGGCAGCGCGCGGATCCTGGGCTTTGATCTGCAGCGGAGCAGTCTGGAAATCAAACGACGCATCGGTGTCGTGCCGGAGAATCTCTGTCTTTTTGAAAATCTGAGCGGCCCTGAATACCTGCGCTTCATCGGACGCATGTACGGGCTTCCGGGCACAGTCGTGGATAAGCGCTGCGACGAACTGCTCGAACTGCTGAGTCTGCACACTGCCGCCCGCACACTGATCCTCGAATACTCCCACGGCATGCGCAAAAAACTGGCACTCTGCGCCGCTGTTATTCATGATCCTGAACTGCTCTTTCTGGACGAGCCCTTTGAGGGTGTGGACGCTGTCGCCTCCCGGATCATGCGCGACCTGCTCTCACGTCTTCGTAAACGGGGCGTCACTGTTTTTCTGACTTCGCATATTCTGGAAGTGATGGAAAAGCTCTGCACGCACATAGGCATTCTGTGTGAAGGGCATCTGGCAAAGCAGGGCACCATAGAAGACTTTCAGGAAGAGGGCGGGCTGGACCACATCTTTCTCCAGATTGCAGGAGCGCACACAGCGGCCTCGAAAAATCTCTCCTGGCTGGGAAATGAGTAAATGCTTGCATACCAGTTTTTCGCCATTATTCGTGTTAAATTTCTGCTGATCCGGGGTTCTCTGGAACGCATCAGCCCCCTCGGAAAAGTCCTGCTGCTTCTGCTGTTTCTGGGCTGCGGACTGCTGTCCACCGCTCTTTCTGCGGCGCTTTTTTATGCCGCCCGCCGCACCTCCGCCGACACCGGCACCGGGGCTTTGCTTTTTCTGCTGGACGGCACCGCATCGCTCTTTCTTTTCTTTTTCCTGTGGTCGGTGCTCATCGAACTGCAACGGAATGACGGCATCGCCCTGGATAAATTTCTGGCACTGCCTATCCGTCCCGTCTGGATTTTCCTTTTCAATTTCCTGATGTTCATCTGTACCCCTCTTTTCTTTTTTTCGCTGCCGCCTCTTGTCGCACTGGCAGCCGGGCTGATCCCCCGCTGCGGCATATTCTCCTTGTTTCCGATTGTTCTTTTCGCTCTCCTTTTTATCACCGCTCTCAATGCCTGGGCTTACTGGCTATGCAGCGTGCTTGCTCTGTGGATGATCAACAAGCGGCGCAGACGCCTCATTTTTGTAATCGTGCCCGTGGTATTTGTGATACTGGCTCAGCTGCCGACGCTGCTCCTCCGTTTTTTTCTCACACATGGCCAACAGCGCTTCGATGTCGCTGCTATGGAATCCTATGTGCCGGGACTTCTGAGCATCCATCAAACCATTCCGTTCCTCCTGCCGATTTACGGTCTCTGGAATCAGCTGACCCATACAAATCCGAATGCGGTTGTACTCAGTTTCCTTGCTTCCCTTCTGTTTATTGCCGCCGGTCTGTATCTGGGATATGCGACGACCATGCGCTATTACCGGTCGGGGCACTCTGAATCGCCCGCGGGCAACGGAAGTGACAGGAAGAGCAAGAAAGACAAAGGACTTTCCCGGACAGTCCACACTTTTTTTCCTGCCGTCGCTGCTTCCGACATCAGCTGCCTGACTCTCACTTTTTTCCGCTCCTACGCGCGACACCCTCATATGCGCATGCTTTTTCTCATGCCCGCATCCATGGGGGTATTTATGATTTTCCTTTTTAAGGGAGGCGGATTAAGCGGAACAGGTTCCGGCATGCGGTGGGTTCCACACTTCTGGCTCTTCCTTCCTTTTCTGAACTTTTCTTTTTTCCTGATGAACATTTTCGGAGCGGAAGGAAGGGCTTTTCAAACCCTCATGCTCCTGCCTGTGCCACGCTACCGTTATTTAATCGCCAAAAATCTGGCGATGGCGCCTTTTCTCTTCGGGCTTTCCTTTTTCCTTTTTGCCGCCACGCTGTTTTTCTACCCCATGAGCATCGCTGAAATTACGGTGGTGCTGGCATTGGTCTTTCACCTCTTTCTGGTCTTCAGCGCAACCGGCAATCTCTATTCGCTCTATTTCCCGCAACCCGTACAGAGGGATGCCATGCGTGCTCCCGTGAGCAGAGTTCGGCTTCTCGGGCATATGATTGTGCTTACTTTTGCCACGGCAGTCATGGTGCTCCCGGCTTCGCTCTGCTTTGCCTTCCGGCACAGCGAAATACTGACGTGGCCGGTCGGAAATTGCAGTATCATGCCCGGCTTATCCGGCTCTTTGATTTTATTCATCCTTTCGTGCATATACTATAGAGCAGTGCTTTACCGTGCCGGAGATCTTCTTCAGGAAAGAGAGCAGCTCATTTTTACCATTCTGTCACAGGAAAATGAATGACAATTGGTATAATAACGTTAAAGACTGTTATACTCTTTTGTGAATTATGATTAATAGTATGCGTTGGTGCACTCTCCGGGATCACATTTTGAACTTGTACGGTGTGACTATCTGTTAAGGAGATGAAAGTTCATGGCAGTCCGAGTCCTCTACCTCATCCGGCACGGTCAGCATGATCTGAATAATCCAAGCGGTTCTTCTCTGGGCGGACCATTAACGCCGCTGGGCATCAGGCAGGCAGAGATTACCGCAAAAACGCTGGCAATGAAGCCCATCTCTTCGATCCACTCCAGCTCTTTAAACCGTGCAGATCAGACAGCGAAAATTATCGCCAAAGAATTTCCCGCCATGAATGTCCAGACAACGGATTTGCTCTGGGAGTGCATTCCTACGTTGACACCCAAACTGCAGCTTGAAATGCCGAACTACAACGATGCACTGGCGGCACAGGATCGGCGGCGCGCTGAAATAGCCTTCCGCCGTTATTTTAAGGTTGCCAAGCGCAGCGACCGGCACGATATAATCATATGCCATGGCAACCTGATCCGCTTTTTTATTACGCTGGTGCTGAAAGCGGATCCCAGCAGCTGGGTACGGATGGATCTGGCGAATTGCGGTATCTCTCAGGTGCTGATTCAGCCGGAAGGAGATATGGCGCTGCTGTGCCACAATGACTGGTCGCATCTGCCGAAAGAACTGCGCACATCTACCCTGCGCCCGCCGGAAAAATAAACGCCTTTGCGCCTTCCCTGCCCTCTGCCTTTTCTCTTTGCGGCTTATTCATTCTGCGATTTTTTCCCGATGCGCCTTTTTCTGCGCGCCTTCTGCTTTCTGATTTTTTCCCGTTCCAGAGCAGCCGGGGACAGTGCGCCCAGCTGCATTTCCTCCATCAGTTCGCAAAGGCGTTTGCGCGCATAGTAGCGGTTCAGGGACTGAGAGCGTGCTTTCTGCATTTTCACTGTCAGCCCGGTGGGTCGGTGCAGCAACGTGGTACAGGTGGCTGTTTTGTTTGTTTTCTGACCGCCGGGCCCGCTGCTGGCTGAAAAACGCTCTTCGAAGTCTTCCTCACGCAGACCGCAGGCTGCCATGCGTTCTTCGAGCTGCTGCTGTTTTTCCGGGGTCACACTGAAACGCATCATCTGTCCGTTTCTCTTTCAGCCTCCGAAATAGTGGCAGCGGTTGGACGGTGTTTCCTGAACGGCAACAAAAAAAGGCGCTGCCCCTGCCTCTTCCACCATCTGCCAGACACAGGCGGCAATTCTTTCCGAGGTTGCCTGCTCCAGTCCCGGCAGGGTATTGAGATACCGACCATCAAAATAGTCGAAAAGAAGTCGTGCTGTTTTTTCCAGAAGCGCTTCCGCTTTCCCCGCGATTTCCACCTGATAGCTGTGTCCGTGCAGATTGTGGCAGGGATGTTCTTCAGGCAGCTGGGGCAGCGACTGGGCAGCTGAAAAGGTAAAAGCCAGGCGGGCGGGCAGATCCTGTACAGGATCCGGCGGCAGCATGACGGGATGAAATCCGGGCGGAACAGCAAAAGAAACACGCACTCCGGCAAACCAGTCGGGCCAGGGACGGAGCGATTCGTTAATCCAGGCTTCGATATCCTTCGGCTCATGATGCCCGCGCAACTCCGGAATATGATCCAGGCAGCAATGATCCAGTTGTTTACGCAGCGGCTCGAAGAGTGCTTTGAGATCTGTATAATCCACCACCCAGCCATAGGCAGGATGTACAGTGCCCTCAGCCATCAGATCAATACGGTAACTGTGCCCGCTGTAACGGGCTTCGGTGTCTTCGGATGCCGGAAACAGGCGGTGTGCCGTTTCAACATACACGGTTTTTACAATGCGTGCTTTCATAAGGGGAATTCTTTATTGTCTCTATGTTAAGATTCTGAAAAAAGAACCGTGGCGATGCCGTACAGGCAGGACAGCACGGAAGGGAGCGGACAGGAACTGCCGGCACAAGTATACCACGTTCCTTTTCCGCATTACGTTTTTATGGCACCATCAGGAAAGGCAAAAACCGGGTTCGCCCCGGCGGCAATTCAGGAAGGATGCGACTGATGTTAAAACAGGCCTTGCCGCTCATTCTGATAACGGCAGTGGTCACTGCCACGGCAGTACTGTTTCTGACGCAGAAAAAAGAAGCCGGACAGCCCGGTGAAAATACGTCTGCGGCGCCCGTTGTCGATACCAGTGCGGATAATACTCCTCCCGCCACTGAGGCAGATGCTGAACATGTCAACCAGGACATCCGGATCAGCAAAGACATGGTGGATGCCCTTTTGCTGGGGGTGACTGTTGAAGAAGTGGAGGCGCTGTGGGGTCGTATTTCTGATGAAATGGAAAGCGAGTACGATCCCGGCATCAAAGGATACACATCGCCTTATGCGATTTTATGGCACACCTGGAATAACCCGGATCGAACACGGGTTAAACTTGGATTTATTAACAGAAAACTGGATCGCAAGCACTTTTACTACCGCGACGGTAATTTCACCACGTCGGAGGTGGATCTGAAAGCGATTGCCGAAGAAAAGCCCGGCAGGCGATGAAGATCTTCCCGACTTAACACTATCTCTATAAAACTTGAAAAGGAAACGATCATGAAAGCAGTGCGGTTTTCCGGAATTTTTATGTTTGCACTCTCTCTTTGCATCCTGGCGTCTTTTGTCGGATGCGGCAAGAAAGAGGCGCCTGCGCCGGCAGCTCCGGCAAGGGAAACAGCAGCTCCTGCCGCCCCTGCTAAAGCGGCGCCAGCCCCTGCTGCTCAGCCCGACACCAAACCGGAGCCGGAGGCTGCCGCCAACGCTGTTGAAGCACCGGAAACGCCTGCGCCTGCCGTTACAGCTTCAGAAAACGAAGCCCCGCAAACTGTTAAAACAGCATTGGCCTCTCTTCCTGCCGACTTTCCGAAGGACGTGCCCATCTTTGAAAACAGCACTATTGAAGCTGCCATGAGCATAGGCGGCGAGCAGCATCAGATTGTCGGCAATGCCCATGCAGGTCTGGATGAAGTGGTCAGTTTTTACAAAAAAGAATGTGCCGCCCGGGGGTGGAAAGAAACCATGACAATGGCGCAGGGCGGCGAAGAAGCTGCCAGCTTTTCCACCTATGAAAAAGACGGAAGAGCCATGACTGTAACTGTTGCCCAGGATGAGGAAGGCGTTCATTTTTCCTTGTCCGTAGCGTCCTCCGAGGCAGAGTGAGGCTTGACGCACTCCGGATCCATAGTGCTTGCCGCTATCAATGCACGCTATGCCCATGTTGCTTTCGGGCTGCGACGGCTGCAGGCGCATCTGGGGTGTTACCAGGAAAACACACAGCTCCTCGAATTCACCCTGCAGCAGTCCGCTCACGAAATTGCGGAAGCCATTCTTGCGCGAAAGCCCCGGCTGGTCGGGCTGAGCCTGTACATCTGGAATATCGAAATCGCCACTGCCGTTGCCGCTGTCATCCGCGCCGTCAGCCCTGAAACCGTATTGGTCTGCGGCGGCCCGGAAATGACCGGCGACCCGGCGCGCTCTCCTGTTGCGCCCTTTGCCGACTACATCATCCGTGGCGAGGGTGAAGAGGCTTTTCTCACCCTCGTGCACACTCTTTTGCAGGGACAGGTTCCGCCAGACAAGATTATCGATGCCTCGCCACCCGATCTTTCCCTTCTGGCAGATCCCTATCCCCTCTATACGGAACAGGATATTGCCCATAGAGTTATTTATGTGGAAGCATCCCGGGGCTGCCCGCGCCGCTGCGCATTCTGCCTTTCCGGCGCCTTCCCCGGTCTCCGCTATTTCCCGCTTCATGCCTTTCTGCATTCCATGAGCAGGCTGCTGGATCGGGGCGCACGGCGCTTCAAATTTATTGACCGCACGTTTAACGTCGATCTCAACCGGATGCATACCATACTCCGTTTTTTCAGAGAGCGGCCGGAGATTGAACAGCTTCACCTTCATTTCGAGATTATGCCGGATCATCTCCCGCCAGACACCCTCGCGCTGCTTGCTTCTTTTCCTCACGATGCCCTGCATCTGGAAACAGGTGTTCAAAGTGTCAATCCGGATATACAGAAAGCCATCCGCCGCTACCAGCGCATAGAGCCTTCGCTGGAGAATCTGCATTGGCTTCGGACGCACACGGGCTGCCAGCTGCACGCCGATCTCATTTTCGGTCTGCCCGGAGAAAGCATTGATTCTTTCGCCGAAGGGTTCAACCGGCTGGTTGCCCTTGACGTGCAGGAACTGCAGCTGGGACTCCTGAAAAATCTGCCAGGCACGCCGTTGGGCGCATTGAGCAGCCCGGACACAGTCTACGACACAAACCCTCCTTATGAACTGCTTCAGAATGAGCATTACTCCTTTGATGCCCTTCAGCGAATGAAGCGTTTCGCAAAATATTTTGACTTGCTTCATAATCACGGCAACTTCCCTGAAAGTCTGGCACTGCTCCGGCAGCTGCCTCCGTCCCCTTTTCATGTCTTTGAAGCACTGACAGAACAGATATGGGAACAGGAAGGGAAGACATACGGCATTCCGCTTGTTAAAATGGCGGAACATCTGCATACTTTTTTGTGTGCCTGCCTGCCGGACCGGAAATCAACGGTTTCCGCCGTGATTGAAAAGGACTTCAGACGGTTCAAAGGTCGCCGTGACCGTCTTCCTTTTCTCACCGGAAACAGCGCTTAGAAATGCTTCGCCACCATGGATCAGATCAAAGACGATATCGAACACCTCGCAACGGCACGGGCGCATCGCCGCTTTGGCAGCTCCGGAGAAAAGCAGGCAGCCGATTATATACTGGGCAGACTTAAACCGCTCGTTGATCGTGCGGTAGTGATGTTTTTCAAAATCCCCCTCTTCTCTTCCCTGTTTCCCTTTGTTTTCCTCGGAGAATTTACCGTTATCGCCGCTCTGGCATTCTGGTGGCCTGCCATCTCCTTCATTTACGGTCTTATCGTTTTTTCTCTTTATCAGGCGGAATCTTTCGGGTTCCCTCTGGTCTCGCGCTACTTTCCGGGCACTTCAAGCTGTGCTGTTTTCGGCGACAGAAAGCACGCCGATTTCAAAACACTGCTTGTCTTTACAGCCTATCTCGACAGCTGCGACTGCTGGACACAGCGTCCCTTTTTCCTGCGTATTTCCCGGTATTTTCTTCTGCTGATTCAGTTTGCCATGGTGCTGCTTCTTGCCGCCTGCGCCCTGGATGCCTTTGCTTCTCTGCATCACGCCACCTATCCTTTTACGCGTTTTTTCTATTCCGCAGCTCTGGTATTTTTCCCTCTGGTTATGACCGCCATGCTGGCGGGCGGATATTTCAACCGGGACACCGTTGGTGCCAATCACAATGCCTCCGGTATGGCAGCGCTGCTTCATATCGCCGAAAAATTCCGGGAAAAAGAGCTTCACGGTGCCGCCCTTCTTTTCTTTTTTCCCGGAGCACATCACGGAAGCAGACGGGTCATGCAGGAAGTGCTGCCCACTCTGAAAGTCTGCTATGATCGGGTGCTGATGATTAATCTCGAAGGCGTGGGTGCCGGAGAACTATGTTATACCGACTCAGAAGGTGTTCTACAGCAGCTGCCCTGTTCCCGAGATCTGGTGGAAGCGGCTGTCCGATGCGCCCCTCCGTATCAGGCAAGAAAAGTACATCTGTCCTCCAGAATAACCAACGCCCACCTTCCGCTGCTTCAGGGGTTCAATGCCATTTCCATTCTGGGGCTGGATCAGAATAACCGCCCCGTAAATTATGCGGCGCAGCAGGATATAGTGGATAATATCAGTGTTGAGAGAGTCCGCGCCGCCGCTGATCTGGCAGAAGCACTGGCAAGAGATGTTATCGCAGCAACAACCGACCCGATGAACGCTTGCGCGGAACCCTAAAATTCTTTTTCAGTATCCTCTACAGCACCAACAGACCATGATCCCTTCCCTCACAATCACAGTCAACGAGCATTCCCGGCAGATAACCAGGGGCACTTCACTCTATGCCTTACGGGATGCACTTTATCCCGATGCGGACGTGCTGGTTGTAAACGGGCACCCTGCCGACAGCGACCGGCATCTGGAAGAGGGGGACGCCGTGGTGCTGATCCGGCGCGGTGCCTTTCCGGCGCCCGAAGAACTTGAAAGTCTTATGGCGGCACGCCACTCCCCCGGAGTACACGCCATACTACGACAGGCCTGTGTCGGCATTGCAGGGCTGGGCGGGCTGGGCTCTTCCATCGCGATTGCCCTGGCACGCAGCGGCATAGGCAGCCTCATTCTGGCGGATTATGATGTAGTCGAACCGAGCAATCTGAACAGACAGCAATACTTTGTTGAGCAGCTGGGCATGCTGAAAACTGAGGCGCTTCACGAGACACTGAAACGCATTCATCCATCCATCCGCTGCACCCTTCATGCAGTAAAACTCACAAAAGACAATACTGCCGCTCTTTTCAAAGAAGTGCATGTTCTGGCGGAAGCCTTTGACAAAGCAGCAGAAAAAGCCATGCTTGTGGAAGCGGCGCTTTCCGCCGACCCGCCTATTCCTGTGGTAACCGGTTCCGGCATGGCAGGCTACGCCCCGTCCAATCTTATCGTTACCCGGCAGCTCAGCCGGACGCTGATCTGCTGCGGTGACGGCATTACCGATGCCAGACCGGGACAGGGGCTTATGGCGCCCCGCGTCGGCATTGTGGCGCACCATCAGGCAAATGCCATCCTGCGTTTTTTGCTGGGGCTCCGGTGTGATGTGGACACTCAGGAAGTGCAGACAAGCCACGGCACCATCAGAACTGATATAATAAACAATCCTACAGACATCAGGAACGATACGGAATGATCAGAAAACTTCTGCTTACACTTCCCCTTCTGCTGGTACTTTTCGGCTGTTCGGACTTTTTGAAAAAAACTCCGCCGCCGCCTGCCCAGGAGACAGCAGGCCCGAAAAACAAAGAAGAGGCACAGGCTCTGATCAGACCGGCAATCGAACCTTTGCGGAAGACGATGCAGCCAGGCGGTCCGGGGATATCGGAAGCGGAGCGGCAACAGGTGTTGCTGGCGCTGCAGCATGCCATTGTGACCTATGGCGACAATCAGTACGGGAAAGAAGTACTCCGCGATCTGGGGTACGAGCTTCAGGACTTGGCGCGACAGGCATCGGCTCAAGAGCGGTATCGCCTTGTGCTGATCTGTATCGAAGCCTCCAACCTGCTGGAAGTGAACAGTGCCTATCTGAAACGCGCCGGGGCTCAGGCTACCACCATGCTTCAGAAGCCTATGGTATCCGTCAAGGGTTTTATGGATGACCTGGAAACAAAACAGCTGACCGTCTTCCTCGAGCTGACCGATTATTTCACAGGGAAAATCGACCGGGTTCAGGCACGGGAAGGAGATGAATTCAATAACCTGCGGCTGGTACGGGTCATTGGCAGAAACAAAAGCGTGCTCTTTGAGTATCTGAAAGTGCCCGGCCTCTTTTTCGAAGTTCAGTCTTTTGCGCCCTGAGTCCGCACGAAAGAAGCCACTGTTTCCACATGGGGCGTATGCGGAAACAGATCAAAGGCATGCAGCGATTCCAGCGTGTAAGCGCTGCGAAGCATTTCCATTTCCGCCTGCAGCCGTGCAGGGTTACAGGATACATACAGCAGGTGCGACGGAGCCCACTCCAGCAGTCCCCGGAGGGCTTTGGGATGGAGCCCCGAGCGGGGCGGATCCAGAATCACCCGGGCATCGGGCGACAGATCCCCGCTGCTCGAATGCTTTTTAAAAAAATCCTGCACGGACGCCGTAACAAATTCAATATGGTGCACCTGATTGCGCCCGGCATTTTGTCTGCCGTCCTCCGACGCCGCCGCCACTTCCTCCACACTGATGATCTGCGGGTATAAATCGGAAACCTGCAGCGCTATGCTGCCCATTCCGCCGTAAAGGTCATACAGCAGCCCGGCAGGATACCTCCTGCACCAGCCGCGAATAAATCCATAAAGCCGCTCAGCGGCAAGCGGATTGGTCTGAAAAAAACTCATGGGCGAAATCTGAAAATGCAGCGTTGCCTTCTTTTCCTGTTCCGCCTGCAGAAAAGATCCCGGAGCGTCGCAGACAGGTGCCTCAGGCGTACAGGCATCTTCCGGAAGGATGCTGAGCACTTCTTCTATATATTTTTTACCGAAAAGAAGCACCGACTCTTCGGCAACGGCAATATCCGCCCTTCCGGAAAAAGTGCCGTGATAAATGCTTGCACAGGGAAAAACAGCCTGCACAGCATCGACAAATCCGGAAGGATCGGGCAGCGCCCCGGGAGAGGTGATCAGCATGACCATCCGCTCGCCTGTGCGCTTTCCGTCACGGATCAGCAGGTGACGCAGATACCCTTCATTCTTTCGCGAATGATAAGCCTTCAGACCGGACGCACGCACCCAGTCACGGACAGCGGGAAAAAGAGCATCCACCCCCTCAGGCGCAATCAGACATTCCTCCAGCTCCAGCGGACGCCGCCAGTTCCCCTTTACCTTGAAGCCCAGAACTGTTTCACGCAGAAAATCGCGGGGCGGCGCCTCCTCATACCATTTAAATGAAAAGGCGGGATCTATTTTGTTCCGATAATGCCGGAGCACCGGCGAGGGAGTGACTGGGATCGGTTCCTGCCAGTCGTTACGGAAAAGTGCACCCAATGCCGACTGTTTTCCCGCCAGTTGCATTTCATAAGGAACATCCTGTGCTGCACAGCCGCCGCAGCTTCCATAGTGGATGCATTGTCTTCTGGAAATCAGATTCATGAGTGATATTCTTTTGTTTTGCCGTATTGGTGAAAGCGTATTGGCGGATTCTGTTTCCTCAACAGATCCTCCACGAAAGAAGCAGTATATCCTGCCTGTAAGACCCGTTCAATATAAAGCAGAAAAACTCCGGCTCGTGCTGCAGATTTATTTTTTCTTCCCTTTCTTCAAGATATACAATTACAGAATCTATAAACCCTTTTCCATCAAATACGGCTGTTTGTCCATGCACACTACTTTCTCATCGCCCGACGGGCAACGCATCGCATCTATTGACCACTTCCGGGGATATGTCATCTTCGGTATGATTCTCGTCAATTATCTGGGGCTCTTTCACTGCATGCCCGAGCTGCTGAAACATCACGACAGAAGCATGAGCTATGCGGACACCATCGCTCCGGCTTTCGTGTTCATCTCCGGAATGAGCTGCCTCATGACGGTTCAAAAGAAAATGAAAGCCGGCAGAAAATGGCTTATCCCCGCACTGGCAAAACGTTTCACCATCCTGATTCTGATCGGTATTGTCCTGTACAACCCTTCGCCCCGGAACTGGAACTGGTGGTGGGATGCGCTGGTGGATATCGGATTTGCCGGGTTGCTTTCGCTTCTCTTTCTCCGCTGCAGGCAGTCCGTCCGTTGCCTGGCAGCCTGCGCTTTTCTCCTGACCTATCAGATATTTTTCAGCCGGTGCGGCTATGAACCCTGGGTAATGAGCAGAAGCATAAACGGCGGTCCTGCAGGCATCCTGCCCTGGGGCAGCCTTTTTCTGCTGGGCACCCTCGCCTGGGATCTCATGAACACCCGGTCTTTCCGAAAAAGCATGATGTTGTTTCTTGTCTGGGGCCTGGGACTCTGCCTGACAGGCTGTATCTTCTATTTTTCCTGGGGCGACACGAAAGAACTCTGGTATCTGAGCCAGCGCGGCATGACACTGCCCTACACGCTCATCTCCGGGGGGCTGTGCTTTCTCACCTTCCTTCCCTTCCGCCTCCTCAACGATTATGGAGAAAAGGAAATCAGACCGCTACGCACTTTCGGCATCAATCCCCTTGCCCTCTATATGATTCAATATGCACTGCTCGAACTCTACGGCACACTTTTTGTATCTGAAAACGCCGGTATCCTACCGGCATTAAGCGGCTTTGCGGCTTTCGCATTGGTCTGCTATGCTGCTGCGGAAAAGCTGCGGAAAGACAATCTGATTCTCCGCATATAAGGTACCGCTTACCTCTCCACTGATGAAAGGATACGAAGGATTACGGAGACCATTTCTGTCCGGGCAACGGTCTGCTGTCCGGCAGTTCCCGCCTGACGATATTCGTCGTGGTCTTTGATGTCCTGCCGGATTTCTTTCCCCTGAATCAGGTTTTTGACAGACACTTCACCCCGCTGCAGTTCATCCTCGCCTATAATTACAGCAACAGGAATGTCATAGCTGTCCGCATTACTCAGCTGATCACCCATGTTTTTCTTGTTGCCGAGATAGGGCATCGTCGAGATGCCGGCGGCACGCAGCTCCGAGGCGATTTTCAGCACTTCATCCCGTGCCACTTTTCCCACTGTTGCAATGCATACCTGCACATTGCTCTTTTGCGTGGTCACGAGCCCCAGACTGCTCAGCGCGGCAAGCAGCCTGTCCAACCCGATAGAGGCACCGGTGGCGGGAATATCCTGCGAAAGAAAACGGCTGCACAAACGGTTATACCTGCCTCCCCCGCCCACAGAACCCACTTCCCGGCACGCCGGTATTTCAATTTCAAAAACAGGACCCGTGTAATAATCGAGCCCCCGGGTAAGGCTGGGATCAAAAACCGCCTCCTCTTCGGAAACATCCAGCGCCGTCAGGAAGGCATGGAGTTCTCTCATCTGGGCAAGAGCCTCTTCCGCCAGTTTTGTTTGCGGAAGTAGCGCTTCCAGTTTTTCAATCATCCGCTCTCTGGAATCTGTCGCCACTTCGACAAAGCGGGTAATAATTTCGATCGTGTCCTCTGACAGATGCACGCCGGGAATGGGATCGCCGGAATCGTCAATGCGCCCTTCGCCCAGTTCTTTACGCACATTGTCGATCCCCACTTTCTGCAGTTTGTCGATGACCCGAAGAATATGCTTTACTTTTTCCGGATCTTCAATACTGCAGCCATCAAGAAGCGCATCCAGAAGCACCCGGTTGCTGATACGGATCCGGAAAAGAGGTGCCCCTTCTTTTGTGAGTCCGAGGGCATTCATGGCATGGCAGAGCACAGCAACAACTTCCGCATCGGCAGCGATAGTTCTGGCTCCGGCAATATCAATATCAAACTGGGTAAACTGGCGGAAACGTCCCGGCCCCGGCTTATCCGCCCGAAACACAGGCCCCATATGGTAACGCCTGAAAGGCAGTTTCAACCTGTCCCGATACTGACTGATCACCCGCGCAAAGGGCACCGTCAGATCAAAGCGCAGCGCTGCATCCTCCTCTTCGGGCGTCTGCAGCCGAAAAATCTCTTTGGCAATCTCTGTGCCGCCCGCACCCATAAGCGTCTCGAAACTTTCCATCACCGGTGTATCGAGGGGCAGAAACCCGAAAAGCTCATAGCTTTTCTGTATGGTTTCAATGACCCGGCGCCGCACCAGCATATCTTCCGGGAGCTGATCCTGAAATCCTTTAAGGTTCTGGGGTTTTACCAGTTTTGCTTTCATAAACACTTCCGCCTTTATTGTATGTATTTTTTTTCAGTCGGTAAGGCTGGTCTCAGAAAAAACGGTGTCGCTGCAGACCTGCTGCGTCAGACTACTTTTTCTTAATGATGAGTTTCTGTCCGATGCTTAATCTGGATTTTTTCGTCAGTTTGTTCCACTTAAGCAGATCGTCGAGACTCACACCGTACTTTTGCGCTATCAGGTAGGGATTATCGCCTTTTTTAACCGAATAGACAATATCTCCGGCAGCGTTGCGCTCAACCTTCTCTTCTTTCGCTTCTTCTTTCTTTTCCGGCTCGGCCTTTTTGTCCGCTTTCGCCGCTTCTTCTTTTTGGGGCGTCTCTGCCTGCGGTGCAGCCTGCTCTTTCACGGCTTCTTCAGGCTTGACAGGCGGCAGCTCCACCGGAACGGGTACAGTTGCGGCTTCTGCAGGCGCCTCGCCGGGAAGTACCAGCGGTTCGAGAGGCCCGGTATCGAGTACCGTTTCCGCTTGTGACGCCGGTTTGAGACATTGAGCACGCCAGTAGGCGATCTGGGCGACAGCAGTTGCTTCAATTTTTCTTCCGGTCTTTTCCAGCGTCTCCGCTTCTTCCAGAAGCCTTCTGACTTCGGACAGAATCCAGTCGCTGCGCTCACGGGTGCGGGATGATCCGCTGGATGCAGTCAGATAAAGAGATTGCAATTCCTCTGTCTTGCTCATAAT
The DNA here is from genome assembly GCA_002070275.1 of Candidatus Hydrogenedentes bacterium ADurb.Bin170. Lineage (GTDB taxonomy): Bacteria > Hydrogenedentota > Hydrogenedentia > Hydrogenedentales > CAITNO01 > JAAYJV01. The sequence continues at coordinate 35,581 of MWCY01000006.1, read as the reverse complement.
ATCCGGAAGGGGTTCCACAAAAAGCTCCGCCCTGTCTTCTTCGATCACCGCCAGCGACCGTGCAAGATCGACAATCAGCATAAGCGCAGGCACAACAACCTGCCTGGGAAGCGTACGGAACCCGAGCGCTTCCTCCAGACCGGGCAGGTACCGGAGCAGCTCCATAAAACGAAGGCGGCAGCCGGCGCCTTTGGGTTCCGCACCGATGGTCTTCACCAGTTGAGAAAATTCAGGAGGCAGGGCGTCCGTTATTTCTTTTTTCGCCAGAAATTCCGACGACAGGCGGGCTGCCTGCTGCAGCGCAACATCGCCCAGAATCACTCCGCCGTCGCCCGTAAGGTACAGAGGCATCGTTCCTGTATTGAGCGGAAGCTTTCCTTCCTTTATTTCCGGGACAGGCAGAGGATTGCCGAAAGCATCGGAGAGCTCCAGATTTAAAGAACCATCCACCGACAGCGCCAGGCCTGCACTTTGCTTTTCCGACCCGAAAATTACAGCGAGCCAGGAAGCGCCGGTACGGAAAAGCATCGTGCTTTTCCCATCTTTGGCTGCCAGTGTGCCCACATAAGTACCTGCCTTGCATCGCAGTGACAGACCGTTAAGCCATGCCATCATTTCCTGCGTACCCATATCATCGGCAATAAGAGCTGCATTGATGCCCAGGCTTCCGGCACCTTCCGCCTTATACTCAAAAAAACGCTGCAGAAATTCCGCATAGGACTGCTGGGATTTCGGATGCCACGCAGGACAGATCACATGAATGTTCAGCCCTTCCAGCCCCTGCAGCACAGCCATCTGACGGATGCGCCGCACCTCGGACGCAGCAGGCCAGACGTCGCCTGCCAGAGATACATGGCGCAGGGGCAGCGTCGAATTCTGGCCGAGCAGGGCAGCAAAAGCGGCTGCATTATTCACAACAAAAGAAATCCCGGCAGGACAGCCGGTCTCCCGGATCAGTTCCGCAGCTCTGGCACTTTCAGCCTTTGACGGATCGTAAACCACTTCGAAGCGGAGGATGTGTTCGCAGCTGCTCTGCACTACCGGTTTGATGCTCTCCAGTGTTTCAGCCATGCCGGATGCGGGAACAACAAGAAGCAGATGCACCTCTTCCGCAGCGGCGCGCTGCGCAATAGCAGGCAAAGCGGCGTTATTCGCTTCCACCCGCAGCGTATTGATTCCGACATTCCGGAGCGCCACAACAGGGCAGGTGTTTTCCTCACCGCCGCAATGCGCATAGATAGGCAGGGATGTCAGTGCGGCAGGCCGGTCTATACGGCAATAGCGCCGCTCAAACTGCATCGCCTCGCCGTTCACGGTGAGTTCGGCATTGAGATAAAAAAGGCCGCGGTTTTCAGGTGCATTGTGTACGGCATACCAGTATTCCGTGCCGCCGCGCACCAGCATTTTATCCAGCCGGCATTCTGTTTCAGCGCCATCGGCTGCCGCACGGAAAAGAAGCCGCCCTTCCACCTCCGCATCCGTATCAGACGAAAACTCAATAATCAGCGGATCATCCACATAGATAAAGGGCATAGGCTGATCGGGCGCAAGGCTGATGTCAAAAGCGCCGGACAGACTCAGGCAGAAAAGCAATGCTGTAATCATGTCATTTCACCAGAAAAGGATTGTTAATCCGTTCTTCGCCAATGGTTGTTGCCGGTCCATGCCCGCTGTAGACTTTTGTCTCATCGGGAAGCGTCATCAGTTGCGTATGAATACTGTGCAGCAGTTCTTTCATGCTTCCGCCGGGCAGATCCGTCCTGCCGATGCTTCCGGCAAAAAGCACATCACCCACAAGCGCAATGCCCGGTGCGATCAGCACCACATGCCCCGGTGAGTGCCCGGGCGTGTGGCGCACTTCAAACTCGAGATCGCCCAGCGACAGAATATCGCCGTGATTGAGCAGCCTGTCCGGATCAGGCGAAGACGGAAAGGGCACACCGAACATACGCCCCTGCTCGGAAATACTCCGCAGCAGCGGCAGATCCGCTGCGTGGCAGGCAAGAGGCGCTCCTGTCTGCTGAATCACGGCAGCGTTGCCGCCGCTGTGGTCGCAATGACAGTGGGTATTGACAATGAGGGTTACGTCATAATTTTCCAGGCTTTTCAGCAGCGCAGGCGTGCCTTCACCGGGGTCTATGACCAGGGCCTGCCCTTCATGCCGGATTACATAGCAATTTGTTTCAAAAAGAGTTACCGGAAAGGTTAACAGTTCCATTGAGGGAATTCTCCATGGTAGAGATACGCTATCATGCTACACACCCGCCGGAGGCAAGTCAAACAAAAAAGGCAGGTACTTGAAGAGGAAAGCGTTTTCTCTCCGTTCTTTATTCCTGCTGCGGACGGGCGGTAAGATAGCAGAACTCATCTTCAAACCGACGATCCGCCAGCTGCGCCGGAAGGCACTGCCATTCCTGACGCTGCCGATCAGCACCGCCCCGGGTGGCATAAAAGCTGCCGAGCCGTGCATAAAGGGCGCGGGCGCCGGGGAAGCTGCGGAGAAGATGCTGCGCCACCATGCGCGCATCCTGCGCTCTCCCGCTCTCTTCCAATGCTTCCATGTAAAGCAGGCTGAAAGCAGGACTGTCCGGACGATGGCTCAGCGCATCCTGCGCTTTTTCAACGGCTTCTTCCGCCCGACCCGTCATTATGGCATGTTTGATCCCCTCTTTCGCAATGGCAGCGTCAAATACATCCTCTTTCGGATACTGCCGCCACCAGGTACCGGCCCAGGGAAGCTCCAGCCGCTGGCGGAAAAGAAAAGATCCTTCCTTTTCAGGAATCAGCACCGGCATCAGGAGCTCGCCTGTTTCCGGCGTCTCAATCTCCTGAAACCCTGCAAAATACTGGCGCTGGCTCATCGGCAATGAAAGACCTGTAAAATGACTGGCAGCGTCTTCCCCCTTCAGTTCAGGCACCGGAAAAAAAAGCCGCAGGGCACAGGGCAGCGCATCCTCCGCCACTTCGCAGGCAAGGGGCGCACTGAAATCCCAGAAATCCTGATCAGCCTCGTAAACAAAACGGATATCCAGCGGCTCCCGGACTTGCTGAAAGCGCGCCTCCAGAAAAGAAGTGGAGACATGATCTATCAGATGAAAACTTTCACTCTTTTCGTGCACCCGGTCACGGAGGGGCATAAAGATCATGCGGTCATCCCATTGCCGGGCAATATAGCGAAGGGGCCTGCTTTCCTGCGCCTCATAGTGACGGAGCAGCGGACGGAATTGCCTTTCCTGCAGCATTCCGCTGATTTTGACGGGAAGCCAGAACAGAAGCAGCAGCAAAAGAAGCACAGGGACATAATGCCATCGCCTGCGCAAAACAGCCGTAAAACTGGGAAAAGAGGCGTTTCCGCAGCGGATTTTCCGGAACTGCACGGCAGCGGAGATCATCAGTTGTATCGTCATGGCCGCAAAAAAATACGGAAGAAACGCCAGATGTACGCTGTGGCGTACACCGAACTGCAGGCTGGTGATACCGCAGCAATACAATACGAGCAGCAGCAGCAAAAAAGTCTGGCGCGGCTTTACAGCGGACGAAAGCAGCAAAGCGACAATCAGAAAGAGGAATCCGTATTTTTCTATCAGGCGCAGCGGGTAATAGGGCGCCGGTGCGGAGCCTGTATTGATACGGAGCACAGAGGCATAGGCGCGCAGAAGCATATCGGCAGGAAAGGTGAGCATGATTTTACGCGCATAAGCGCTTTTCATCTCCAGATCAAAGTGCGGATCGCTCAGCCGCTCCTCATAAACACCTTTACGGAAAGTAACACCTCTTTTCGCAGCATCATAGGCTTTATAGGTGCTGAAAAGGTCATTCAGCAGCGCATGCTTCTCATAGGAACCCGACCGGAGCAGCGCCAGTTCCTGGTCGGAATAAGTGGCAAAGCCCATCAGCGTATCGTGGGCTGCCACATAGCCATCACGGCAGAGGGAGAGATGCACCGGAAGTCCCGCCAATACAAAAGCACCAAAAGCCAGAAGCAGTGCCCCCGCCCGCTGAAATAAGGCAGAAGGCGAAGTGTGCTGCAGCCTCGCCGCGGCGATAAAAAAAAGTACCGGCGGCAGAAAAACCAGCAGATCCCGGCGAAACCCCATACCGATACCCATCACTGCGCCTGCACTTAAAGCAAGAAGCCAGTAAAGACGGGGAGTCATACGTCGACGTATGAAGAGTCCCATCAGCAGCAGCAGCGCCAGAATAAAAGGCACTTTGGCAAAATCACGAAGAACCGGCAGTGTCCAGTACACTCCGGCGGAGGCGGAAAAAGACAGCGCAACCAGAAAGCTGAGCAGCCGGTTCAGGACAAGCCTGCTTATCCCGTACGTCAGCAGCGCACTCAGCACGAGCAGCGCAATGAGCAGCAGCTTCACCGAAATCCAGTTGATACCGAAGCAGTACCACACAAGCGCGAGCGTATAAAGAAGATACCGGTGAAATTCCTGATAGGGATGCAGCGGCTGAAACGTTGTGCCTGCTTTGATGTTTTCGAGAGAAAAGGCAGTGCTTTTAAAATCGAGAAAATCTCGGAGCCCCGGAACTGTATCCGCATCGGCATTGCTGAAACCCAGCCCGGCATTTAAAAGTATTGACGGAACAAAAAGGTCATTGGTCAGCGAACCGGCAGGTCCCTTCCAGGTGCTAAGACAGGAAAACCCGACCACAGAAACCAGACCCATCAGGAGGAGAAGCAGCGCTCCGCTCCGGAGCCGGGACAGGCGGGGATGGCGTTTATCATTGCCTGGCACAGGAAGAGACACCGGTCAAACCAGTGAATGGATAACGCCGCCCAGCTTTTCAAAGGTCGAAATTGCGTCACTCTCACGCAGACCTATGCCGGTAAAAACAGAGCGCTCCGCTTTAACATCCACAATACACGTCGGTGGAAGATTGGTCCTTTCCGCCCCTGCCTGCTCCAGAAACAGATAGCCCCGGAAACGGATGGACTGAAGCGCATCTGAGGTATCCAGCGAAAAAAGTTCCTGAAAAGTACGAAGAGGAATTTCATAAAACAGTTTTGTGTAAAGTGCGGCCTGTTGTTCAACAGTAATGATCTGATCACTGAAACTGTCTGTCACTTCATTGTAAACCACCGTGACCAGTCGGGGCAGCGCTTTGAGAGAGGGGAGCAGATAATCCACAATCAGCCGCTGTGTTGCCGGTTTATAATCCATCTCAAAGGAATGGGGAAAAGCGGCAGGATAGGACGAGGTCGCCAGCGCCATATCGAAATAATCAAGAACGGCATGCGGATCATGCTGTGCGAGGGCTTCTTCTTTAGCCTGCACAATACTCATGGACATTTCCTGAATCTGCTCGTACTCCGCTTTTGCCTGTTCCCAGGCGGCAAGTTCTTTCGGGAGGTTTTCCGTAGCCTGGCGCAGCTTTCTGGTATGATCCGCCATCTGCTCATCATAGATATATTTCATGCGGCCACAAAGACGCTGCCAGTGTTTATGCGCCTCCCGAAAGCGCTCCTGCGCCTCTTTATCCTTCTGCTGCTTTCTTCCCGGGCGCAGCACATCCATAGCCTCATATTTCGGCGTATAGGCGAAGTCGGTTCTTTGTGGCTCACGCGGATAGATGGGAGGTGTAGGCTCTTTGCCGGCAGACACGGACGGGCGGGGTACGGAAAAAGGCATGGAGGTGCGGAAAAAATCCCAATTGAAATCCAGTGGATGGTGCAGCCCGTATTCCAGCGTGTTAAAGGTGTGCGAAAACTCCTCCCGCGCCATCACTGTACGATCTTCCGCTATTTTCTGCTTCTGACGCGCAGTAAGGTCGGATCGCTTCCCGTTCATTTCAAGGCCGAGGCGACGGCGTTTTTCTTCTGCACGCTGCTCCGCCAAAGCAACCCAGAGTTTTTCCTGCAGGGCTGCCTTATGGAGTGTAAACTCAGGGGTGTCCGAAGAAATGAAGCGATGCCGGTTCAACGCAGGATCAGACACGGGAACACGATAGCGCTTAAGTCCGCAGGCTGTCGTAAATTCTTCTAATGCCTCTTTGTCGTACATCTAGACTCTCGCAACTGAAACCCTGTTGAGCGCAAGTCCTGAGCTCCCACAGTTTCCGGTGACATTCGGAACTTAACTCTTTTTATCCTGCAGCCGCTTTGTCAGCACTTGCCTATACATTGTAACGAGCCGAAAAGATAAAAACAAGCAGAAGGCACTTTTTTTTCTGTCACAGAAAATCGAGGCGGCAGCGCTTTTTCTTCTCAGTGCAGCGCTGCTCCCCGCTCAGGACTGTTACAGCCGCCCTTCACGCCAGCCATGATGTACCGGGCCCGTACCCTTGCCAACACGAAGCGTTTCACTGTGGGCGATTGCCCCGGTCAGGTAGTCCTTGGCGTACTGAACCGCATCTTTCATTGTTTCGCCCCGGGCAAGAAAACATGCGATGGCAGTGGACAGCGTGCACCCGGTGCCATGGGTATGGCAGGTGTCAATCCGGGGTGCAGGATAGGAAACGATGCTGTTTCCGTCAAAGAGATAATCGGTGGAGTCCGCCGATTCCGCATGGCCGCCTTTCAGGAGCACACAGGCGCACCCAAGGGCTTTCAATGCCTCCAGAATAGAGGGAATCCGGGAATCGCTCTCCAGAGACAGACCGGTAAGTTCCAGTGCTTCCGGAATATTGGGTGTGATCAGTGTTGCCAGAGGGATCATGCGCCGTTTCATCGTTTCAACCGCTTCCGGGCGCAGCAAATGGGCACCGCTTTTCGAAATCATCACAGGATCCACCACCACAGGGGGCAGTGAATAACTTTCCAGCGCCGATGCGACGCTGTCAATAATGGAAGCACTGGAGAGCATCCCTGTTTTGATGGCATCAGCGCCGATGTCATCGAGGACGGCACGAATCTGTGCCTCCACATGAGATGGGGGGATCTCGTGAATATCCGTCACAGCAAGCGTGTTTTGCGCCGTTGTTGCCGTGATAGCGGACATGCCGTAGCACTCCAGCGCAGCACACGTTTTCAAGTCCGCCTGAATACCGGCACCGCCGCCGCTGTCACTCCCGGCGATGGATAAAACACGCTTCATGCTTCAACTCCGACGCAGCGACAGACCTTCACTGCTCTTTTTTCGTTGTGGCTTTCTTCACCGCCGGTTTCTTCGCCGCCGCTTTTTTAGCGGGAGCTTTCTTCACAGCTGCTTTCTTCGCCGCAGTTTTTTTGGCTGCCGGTTTCTTCGCTGACGCTTTTCTGGGTGGCGCATTTTTCTTGCGCTCTGCTGCCACGGCGATCAAGGCAAGCGCCTGTTCCAGCGTCAGGCCGTCGAGATCCGTACCGGCAGGCAAAGAGGCGTTCACACTGCCGTCTGTCACATAGGGGCCATAACGTCCCTGATAAAGGCTGATCTCGGGATCTGTTTCCGCCTGTTTTTCAAAGGTGCGGATCAGTTTTTTGGCGGCTGCAGAGGCTTTGGGTGTCTGCAGAAGTGCTAAAGCAGTCTCAAAAGTGACTGAAAAGAAATCATCCGCCTTGATACTGCGGAAGTCGCCGTCATGCACCACATAAGGCCCGAATCTGCCGATACCCAGCACAATGGCCTTCTTCGTTTCCGGATGAAGCCCTAATTCCCGGGGCAACGAGAGCAGATAAAGGGCTTTTTCCAGATCACAGCTTTCAAGCGCCATTCCTTTAGGCAGGCCGGTACGCTTGGGCTTCGTGCCTTTCTCTGCTTCACCAAGCTGCACATAGGGTCCGAAGGGACCTTCAAGCAGGAGAATCGGCTTCCCGGTATCCGGACAAATCCCCAGGGATTCATCCCGCTGCGCCTGGTTCTCCAGAAGTTCAAGCGCTTTTTCCAGAGTGAGCTCATCATAAAACAACTGATCCGGAAGACTGATGGTGTTTCCGTCGCCGCCCGCACCGCGCTGTATGAAGGGCGTTGTCTTGCCCAGGCGCACGACAACCGGCTCGCCCGCCTCGGTTGTACCCAGCGGTATGGCGGGATATTCAATCATTTCCAGTTTGGCGTCAATGTCCGGTTTTAAACCGACTGTATTACTGGCGGGTTCTCCATGGTAAAAGCGGCGCAGAAAGGCAAGCCAGTCCTCTTCACCACCGGCAATTGCATCAAGAATGTCTTCCATCTGCGCTGTAAAACCGAGATCCACATAGGTGGAAAAGTACTTGCGCAGAAGCATCACCACAGCGATACCCAGGTAGGTGGGTGCCAGCGCTGTACCGCACCGTGACACATAACCGCGCTGCTGGATCACGGCGACAGTGGGCGCATAGGTGGAAGGGCGCCCGATGCCTTCCTCTTCCAGCCGCCGCACCAGAGATGCCTCTGTATAGCGGGCGGGCGGCTGCGTTTCATGCTGTAATGCTTCCAGTGATTCCAGAAGCACGTCGCTGTTGCTGTCGGCGCCGATTTTCATGCCTTCAGCCAGAGGCGGCAGCTCATTTTCGCGCTGCCTGTCATTCATCACTTCCAGAAAGCCGGGGAAAACGACTACAGCACCGGTTGCCCGAAACAGGGCTTCCGATCCGGGCGCAGCCGCTGCAATATCAACGGTCGTGCGCATCACCTGAGCAGCCGCCATCTGAGAGGCCAGGGTGCGGTTCCAAATCAGCTGATAGAGACGAAATTCATCTTTTCCAAGTCTGCTGCTCAAGGAAGCAGGTGTTTTAAAAACATCTGTAGGTCTGATCGCCTCGTGAGCTTCCTGCGCCATTTTGGATTTTGTTGTAAACTGCCGTCTTTTGTGATAGGCCTCGCCGAAGTGTTTATGAATATACGCCGAGGCATCCTGCAGCGCTTTTTCGCTGAGAATGACCGAGTCCGTACGCATATAGGTAATCAGACCTTCACGGTTTCCGTCGCCCAGATCCACCCCTTCGTAAAGCTTTTGCGCTACCTGCATGGTCTTGCGCGGAGAAAATCCCAGCTGAGTGCTTGCTGCCTGCTGGAGCGAAGAAGTAATAAAAGGCGGTGACGGATGGAGCTGGCTCTCCTTTTCCTCGACAGACGCCACTTTCCACGGAACGGCTTTCTGCAGCGTTGGCACCAGTGCACGCGCCTCTTCCTCTTTCAGCCACACAGGAGCACCGCTTCCTTTTTTAAGAAGCGCTCCCGTAACATCATCAAAATCTTTGCCTGTGGCGATACGGCAACCGTTCAGGCTGATCAGAGTTGCTTTGAACTGCTTGCCGTCGCGATTCAGAACCGCTTCCGCATCCCAGTATCCTGCACGCACAAAACGCCGGCGATCCTCTTCACGTTCCACAACCAGCCGCAGTGCTACACTTTGCACACGCCCGGCACTCAGTTTGCTCCCCACTTTCCGCCACAACACGGGAGACAGTTCGTATCCGAATAGGCGGTCAAGGATGCGCCGCGTCTCCTGAGCCCGCACCATAGGCTGGTTAATGTCGCGGGGTGAACGCATAGCGGCATCAATAGCGCTTTTGGTGATTTCATGAAAAGCAATGCGTTTGATCGGTACCCGGGGCTTCAGCACCTCAAGCAAATGCCAGCTGATCGACTCGCCCTCCCGGTCTTCATCCGTTGCCAGAATAATTTCTTCGGCTTCTTTTGCCGCCTTTTTCAGCTCATTGATCTGCTTGGCGCTATCACGCTGCACCACATAAATGGCATGAAAGTCCGCGTCCACGTCTACGCCTAGCCGTGCCCAGGGCTTACTTTTATGTGCGACGGGAATTTCACTCGCTGATTTCGGCAAATCACGGACATGACCAAAACTGGCAAGCACCTTGTAATCCTTGCCGAGAAATTTCTGGATTGTTGTCGCTTTTGCAGGCGACTCTACTATCACGAGCTTCAAGATTGATATACCTGTCCGTTAAAGGGTTAAAAAAGGGAAGCGGCGGACGAGACGTTGCTTCCTATAAGGTGAAGCACAGCGCTTTCCGTGCTTTTACTATACTTATTTTATATTTTTGTGCCTGAAAAGCGCTGCAGGATTGGGACTATACCTTATTTTTAAACAAAAAAACAAAAGACCCGACGCTTTGTTTTTGCAGAGTGCACCCTCCAAAGGATCTGCCCGTAGGTTGAAATATGGTTTAACTCCTTGAAGATGGAGCTGCATCGGCATCTGTTTTTCTGATGAATCCAAACGTTATACATTCCGGCTTTATTTCAGATGCCTGCGCCGGACTTCACCTGAACAGATCCTTTTCCGCAGGAATAAACTTTCTTTTTTTACTGAAAATTCGTGGAACAAATCAGGCAAAAATAAACCGCAGTGCTAAAAAACATTCTCATAAAGGGTGTTTAAATGCAAAGAGACATGTCCCTCATGCTATAATGCAAACAATGTTCATTTTAAAGCAGGTTAAAATGAAATCCAACGCATATAGCAGTCCGTTTTTTTATTCTTCTTTTAAAGCTATCCAATAACACAGGAAGGCTCCTATGGAAGATCAACTAACAACCCGCTTTCTCGCTCAAACCATCAATAACCGGTACCAGATCATTTCGCTGCTAGGCTCCGGTGCTATGGGGCACGTCTATCTTGCCGAAGACTCGCTGCTTAAGCGTAAGGTCGCCATTAAAGTGCTCCGCGGCGAGTGGGGCGAGCACGAAGAGGTAAACAAACGCCTGGAAAATGAGTGCAAACTGATGGCCCATCTGGGCAATCATCAGAATATCGTTGCCCTCATCGACCGGCTTGTCTACCAGAACTCCCCCATGATAGTGATGGAATACGCCGAAGGCGAGCCGCTGTCGCAAATTCTGGCGCGCACTGCCGTAGCACACGGAGTGGAATCGGATTACAAACTCAGTGATCAGGCCGCCGACAAGGAAGACGGCATCATTCTGTCGCCCTCAATCATTCAGGATATCGTAGAACAGTGCCTCACCGCTCTGGAGTACGCTCATACCAAAGGCGTACTTCATCTGGATATCAAACCTGCCAATATGATTATCCATAAGAACAAAGAGGGGCAGATCAACGTCAAACTGACCGACTTCGGCATCGGCCAGACCCGCCGTGATATCAGTCTGACCTCGGCCGTTACGGCGCTGACCTTCACCAGCGAAGGAGGTGTCGGCACGCCCGCCTATATGGCGCCTGAGCAGATCGAGCCGGATCGCTTCGGAAAATTCGGTCCTGCCACAGACCTGTACAGCTTTGCAGTCATGCTCTTTGAAATGCTGACACTGCGGCTCCCCTTCAGTGGCGCCTACACCGAAGTACTGCATGCTCATGCGAACACTTCGCCGCCCGATCCGCGCGATTTCAACCCTTCCATCCCTGCCTCACTGGCACGGGTTGTACTGAAAGGGCTTCGCAAATCTCCAAGCAACCGTCATGCCAATGCCGAAGAAATGCTGCTGGACTTTCAGGGCCGTCTGGATCCGAATCAGCGGGTTAAAAATACATTCAAACTGCCTAAAGATAAGAAATTAAGCACCTTATCGACTGTTAAAAAATTATTCTCCCAACAGGTTCGGCTGGTTGTTCTTGTGCTCCTTCTGACAGGCGTCGCCTTTTTCACCTGGAGATCCTTCTTTTCAGGAGAGAAAGGCCCGGGCTCGGGAGGCATGAGCCGCGAAGAGGCCCGGGCAAGTGCGGCAAAATTCAGGGACGACCTGGAAAAAACCTGGGGCGATGACTTGAAAAACAAAGAGTACCGCGATGCCATGGAACTTTTTGAAAAGGCGGAGAAAGCGGAAAGCGGGCGGGAATCGGTACAACTCTTTTTTGAGGCACAAAGCACCTTTGTCGCACTGAAAAAACAAAAAGAAGCAGACCGTAAACAGCAATCGGCAGACGAAAAGAAAGCCGCTGAGCAGGCAGAAATTGCAGCGGAGAAGAAAAAAGCAAAAGAAGAAGAAGAAAAAATCGCGGATGCGCCAAAAGCCAGCCCCCTGGTTCGTGTGCAGAATGAGGTGATCGATCTGGGTAACGGTATTTCTCTTGAAATGATCTGGGTGCCATCCGGCGTGTTCCTTATGGGCGATGATGTATATCGCGGCCCCGCCAAAAAAGGAGGCAGCAAAAGCAGTGACACCAGCCCTGCCCGGGAAATTTGGATTCCGAAGGCCTTCTGGATCGGCAAATACGAAGTTACACAGGCACAATGGAAAGCCATCATGGGCAATAACCCCAGCCGTTTTAACAACAGCGAGCAGAATCCGGTAGACTCGGTCACATGGAATGACTGCCAGCTGTTTATTCAGAAACTCAATGCCCGTGTTCCAGGCGGCGGTTTCCGACTGCCTTCAGAGGCGGAATGGGAATATGCCACCCGCGCCGGTTCCAATGCCCCCTTCTTCTATGGCTCCAGTTCGGACAAGTTAAAAGACTACGGCTGGTTTTCTTTCAACAGCGCCGGATCGTCGCAGGAAGTGGGAAAGAAAACAGGCAATACCTGGGGACTTTGCGATACCAACGGCAATGTGATGGAATGGGTACAGGACTGGTACGATGCGGATTATTACAAAGTGGCACCATCCGCCTATCCTGTCGGCCCTGCTACGGGCACCCACAAAGTGCTGCGTGGCGGTTCCTGGAGCATGACAGCAGAAAACTGTACCAGTGCTGTCCGCCATTATGCAATGCCGGATATGGCACTTGATACCTACGGACTGCGGCTTGTGCGGAATGCCTCCGACGAAAAGAAGGAGCGTGCCGCATCGGAAGAAAAACAGGAACAGGCTGCCTCTGAAGAAAAACAGGAATAAAAAAACGGTGACCCGATAGTTCGGATCACCGTTGAATTTGCTGGTAGCGGTGCACGGATTCGAACCGCGGACACGTGGATTATGATTCCACTGCTCTAACCAACTGAGCTACACCGCCTCATCTGGGTAAAGTATAGCAGAAATCGACGGATGATTTCCACTCTTCCGACCGCAGCACCCTTCCTTCCGCTGGACATGAGCAGGCATAAGCAAGTACAATAAGCGCCTCATCGAGCCTTTGCAGGAGGGTTAGCATAATTGGTAATGCACCGGTCTTGAAAACCGGCGGCTTCGGCCTTGAGGGTTCGAGTCCCTCACCCTCCGCCACTTTCCTGCTGCCTGTTCCGCTATCTCCCGGCTCTTACTCCGGCAGTCTGAAGCCGCTCCCCCGTTTCCCAAAAACATTCCGGAAAAGTTCGTCGCTGAAAAGGAATTGCTTATGGCCTGGTTACTTCTGACTGCCGCCGGTATACTGGAAGCCGTCTGGGCCTATTACATGAAGCTGTCGGAGGGCTTTTCCCGTCCCTGTCCCATTGCGGTAACACTCATAACCATGATTGCCAGTTTTGCACTGCTGTCGTGGGCAATGAAAAGCCTGCCGCTGGGCAGCGCTTATGTTATCTGGACAGGCATCGGCGCCGTGGGCACTTTTGTCATAGGGATTATCGTGCTGGGCGAAGAAGCCGGTTTTCTCCGGATCTTTGCGGCACTCCTGATACTTTCCGGACTGGTGCTGATGAAAGTGGCAAGCCCGCAATAAGGTCGGAGCAGGCGCTGATCAGCGCAAAGGGGCACGCCGGAAAATTGCAGCGACCCCGTGTCGAAATGATTTTTCGCAGGACTGCCGGCCGAAGCGTGCCGCTTCATATTTCCGGACAAACTGCAGCGCCGCTTTGTAATCGACGGTATCCCGGCCCTGGAGCTGTTCGAGCACTTCATCCGGTGTGGCATTATCAGTTTCGAATCCGGCACGCCTGCTTTCCTGCAGAAAAAGGAGGTACGCCTGGCGTGCCCGTTGCTGATCGGAAGTAAGGAACAGTTTTTCCCGGTTCCTCCACTTCTGGTACAGAATGAAAAATATGCCTGCAAATGCAATAACCAGCGCCGTTCCGTAATAGGTGGGATTAAAAAGAAAATAGGTTCTCGTCTCTTTTGCTGTCTGCGTTTTCTCGGCACCTGACTGATGGGGCTCCGGTTTTTTGAAGAGACTGCGCCCCTTCCAGGGCCAGGGGAAATTATCCAGCCGGACGCCGCCCTGAAAACCCACCACGTCCTGAAACCAGAACATTTTCGCACGCAGCATATAGAGCGACCACGCCATACGCATCCGTCCGAAAACAGCCAGCGTATCATCTGAGCGTGGAGACGGATCAAAACGCACCCAGCCGCTCTCCGGGAAAAGTACTTCGACCCACAGATGAGACATGCTCGCCCGAATCAGGTAGGCATCGTCTGCTGCGGAATAATCTCCGCCCCGGTAGCCGGAAACCACACGGGCAGGCACGCCCAGAGATCGAACCATCAGCGCCAGAGCCGTCGCATACAATTCGCAATGACCCCGCCGGAATTCAAGGATGAAAGCATCAATGCCATGCTTTTCCGGAAGGGGCGGCAAGGTGAGCGAATAGAGAAAGTCCTCGCCGCTGAGCCAGCGGTTCAGTGCCTGAATACGGTCGTACATGGTTGAAGCGGATGCGGTCACTGCCCGGACTTTTTCCAGCGTTTCCGGGAGCAGATCCTGATAGGTCAGCATGTTGAAGTCACGGGAATCCATATAACTGTAATCCAGAGAGGAAGCCCGCAATTGATCCGGAGACGGCAGTTTGAGCTCGGATATTGCCCGGTACTGGAGCCGCCTGCTTCCTGTTGTCTGCAGATGAACCGTAAAATCCTCTCCGCCGTCCCAGGCTACCAGTGCACGGGAACCTGGATCCTCCACAGTCAGCGACATGACAGTATCAAAGACAGGAACCCCCTGTTCCGGAACTTCATCCATAAAAATGACCTGCTGCACCAGCGGTCTATCCGCAATATGTTCGCGCACCAGTTCCCGCCCCCCCAGTGCCTGAGCGAACATACGCTTTCGGGAAATGCTTTCCTCGACACCCGGCTCATAATTGGACTGCAGACCCCGGCGTGACCACTCATCCTCCTGGAAGCGGGACAGAGTTGTGATCCGCCAGTACATACCACCCCGCTGTGCTGTCTGCCTGTCTTCCTCTTCGGGCAGCTGCACATGCATAACAACGCTGGGATCCTCATAGATGGAGGTGGCGCCTTTAATGCGCACCGTTTCCGAAATACCTGTAAAAGCGGGGCGGAAATCCTGACGGCCCAGCCAACCCGCTTCTACACGAGGCGTGAAAAGAAAGGACAGGATGGTAATGACAAGAGACAGAACGGACAAAGCCGTCATGGAGATCAGAAAACCGCTGTCCAGAAGACCGCCTCTTTCCGGGCGCGCTGCTTTTCGACCTTTCCTATACAATTCCACCAGCGGTGAAACCGGCGCACTGATCTGATCGTGATACATCTTGACAAGAGAAAATGCCCAGACAGATGCTACAGAAAAGAGAAAAAAAGCAATGGCAATCAACGGTTCGGGCGATTGCACCACAGCGCCCAGCAGCAGGAAAAAAGCCATCAGATAGATTTCATAATAAATTCGGGCGCTCTTCTCCCCTGTAATCAGATAAAACTGGATAAAAATGACCAGAAAAATCACGGCATCCAGAAGACCGTAGATCTGAAGGGAAAAGGGAATGAAGAGAAGCCATGCCAGTGCAACCAGTTTCCGAAAAAGCCGAAAGCGGCTGCTCTTCCGTTCAAGCCATTCACCCAGTGGCATGGCAGGCAGAAAAGCGGCGGGGAAAAAGAGGAAAGCCAGGCCGTACCGACGTACCGAAGCCAGCGCAAGATATCCGGCTAAAACCAGAAACATGGTTGCGATACGCAGGACGAAGTGGAGCCGTTTATCCATAGACCACCTCGGCGAGGTTTAAAGCCGTCACATTCTGATGCAGTGCGCCGGCGAGATTCAGATCCTCATTCATGGAAATCAGAAAAAGCCGAAGAGGCTCGGAAAGGAGTTTTCTCACTTCCTGATCATAATCCCGCCATGCCGGTTCCCGTGATGCGGTGATCCGGGCGAGACCGTCCAGAATGCGCTGCTGCTGCCCGCTGCCTCTGCCTGGCGGCACCTTCATGTCCGGTGTCTGAAAGCCGACGCTGTACTGCCGCCCGAGCAGCGTGATCATAAGGGAAGCGGCAACCTCAATCATCTCCTCAAAAGGCTCATCGGCACCTTCCTGTTCGCGCCACCGGGTGTCCAGCAGAAACACAAGCGTTCTGGAATGCCCCGCCCCTGTTTCTTTTACCATTAATTTGCCCATCCGTGCGGTGACACGCCAGGCAATGGTGCGCATATCGTCACCGGGGAGGTACTCACGGATGGTAAAAAATTCATCACCCTCACCGCGTATGAGCCGGGGCGGTCCCGCTGTATGCATACTCTGTTCCACACCGCCCGTTCGTGCCAGCACAACACGGGGATAAACGAGGATCTCATGGGGATCCGCAAAAGCCTTTCTGTACTGGATAAAGCCGAAAGGAAAAGCGCTTTTTACTTCCAGCGGCGGCAATGTATAGACACCCCGCCGCGGAAGCACATGCTGCGCCGAAAATGACACGGTGGAAGCGGGGGGGATGCGCAACAGATAGCCTGCCGCATCTCCGCCGCTCTCCAGCCGCAGCGAAAAGGAAGAAAGGAAACGCTTGGTGTTTTTTATCTGCATCGTATAGACAAAAGGGGTGTTGCGGTATACCGCATGGGGCATTTGCCGGTGAACAGTAAGCCCCTGAAGGACACGCAGCCCTGCAGCAAGGGAGAGAACAAACATACCCAGCACGGCACTGAAAACAATGTAAAGAAGATTTTCCCCCGTATTCCAAGCCGCAAGCAGCAGGACTACCAGGATTCCCGCCAGCACCACACCCGCCAGGGTAAAGCGCGGAAAATATCGCTTCCCGGAAAAAAAGCGCATGTTTATACGGGCACCTTGATCTGGCTGATTATCTCACGGATAATCCGCTCCCGTTCCCGGGCAGCCGATGCAAGATCTGCGCCCCGGGACTTCACCAGCAGACGATGCGCCAACGTCGGCGCCGCCAGCGTGTGCACATCATCGGGCACGACATAATCCCTCCCTGAAATCATCGCCAACGCCTGGCTGGATTCGTAAAGTGCCTGTGCTCCGCGGGGACTGGCGCCAAGACGCACCTGTTCATGGCTTCGGGTAGCCCGGACAATCTGGAGAATATAGTTTTCCAGAGTGGGATCGACATGGATTGTGCCGACCATGCGCTGCAGCGCAACCAGCTGCTCCGCGTCCAATGCCGGCTCCAGTGCTGCAATGGCATCCACAGGATCGTGGCGCCGCATGATTTTCAGTTCGTCGTCCTGCGGCGGGTATCCGATATCCACGCGCAGCATGAAGCGGTCAAGCTGCGACTCGGGCAGTACATAGGTGCCCTCGTGTTCGATGGGATTCTGTGTCGCAATAACCATAAAAGGGGCGGGCAGCTGGTGCGTGATCCCGTCCACCGAAACCGTATTTTCGCTCATTGCCTCCAGAAGGGCACTCTGGGTTTTCGGCGGCGTCCGGTTGATTTCATCCGCCAGTACAATATGGGCAAATATCGGGCCCCGGCGAAATACGAATTCATTGCTCCGCGTATCCAGAATTGAAATACCGAGCACATCGGACGGAAGCATGTCGCTGGTAAACTGGATCCTGGCGAAGGAGCATTTCACCGATTTCGCCAGACTTTGCGCCAGCGTCGTCTTGCCGATGCCGGGTACATCTTCGATCAGAAGATGTCCGCGGGCAAGAAGGGCGACAGCGCAGAGCGTCACCACATCGCGCTTGCCGTAAACAACCTGTTCCACCGTATCAATCAGCCGCTGGATACTCTCATGGGGATGGGAATTCATACGCAACCTTTCAATGGGCTGTTATGTCGCAGGTTATACAGGGACGGTGCGCTCAGAGCCAGCGCTCAAACCATTCATCGGCGACTTCCAGCGTTTCCGGCGCCATCGCATGACCGTCACGGTGCATAAAATGATCGATTGCGTCGGAAGCGCCCAGGAGTTTGTAGATTTTGGCGGCACTGGTCACAGCCTTCTGGCAGCTTTTCGGCTTATCGTGCAGTGCGTTGCAAGTGGAGGTGATGATTTGCACAGGAGTCGGTGCGGCAAGCGCAAGAATATGCTCCCAGTCAAAGGGAAACTGACCATCATCGTCTTTACATTTCTGGATTTTAGGAAGAAGGCTCAAGTTTTCCAGCCCTGCCCACCCGCCGGCATAACGGTCACCGGCAAAACGGGTAAAGCCGCAGCTCGACACACAGGCCTGGATCCGGTCATCACATGCCGCAAGCAGCAGGGCATTGAACCCCCCCAGCCCGTGCCCGATCACGCCGACACGGGTCGGATCAACCCGTTTGATCTCTGCCAGCATATCCAGTACGCGCACATGATCGGCAAGCACTTTTCCGGCAAAACTCATCTTTTTATGCTCTTTGTAAAACGGCTGTGTATCATAGGGCTCGTGCTTGCCCGTCTGACGCCTGTTGACGGTGGGCATATCTATCGCCAGCGTAATATAGCCTCTTTCCGCATAGTGCAGCGCAAAATCGAGCTGGGAACTGTCTTCAATCCCCGCCGCCTCATCTTTCCCCATCGGGCTTTCATGATGGCAGCAGAGAATTGCGGGAACTTCATCACGTCCATCAGGTATAAAGACCCAGGCATGAACCAGTTCGTTTTCGGTCAGGTTAAAAACTATAAGACGCCGGGTAACCCCGCAGACCTCCTGTTCATCATGAAGGCGCATCTGCAGTTCCGGAACTTCTGTCTTCTGATAACAGAGCGCATCATAAAATAAATCTTCAATGTTTTTCCGGATCGTCGGCCATTCGACCAGGTTAGAAATTTTGTCGAGATCAAGCATGTTTATTTATTCCACTCATGAGTGTTCTGTTATTTATTTTGGGCAAATCCTGCCTTGCATGGTAAACTAATTTAACACAAAGAGGATGTGTCATAACATACTCGCAGGTTTGATATCATATCAAGTTGAGTAACACATGACAAAGAAAACTGCACAGGCGTTTCAGCCCTTTCCTGTGCTTTCCGAAGGTACGGCTTTCAACCCGGGAAACCACTATGGCAAACAGAAAAGAAACGGCACCTGCCGATGCGGCGGCAAGGCATCACGAACTGGCAGCTGCAATCGATGAACACAGTTACCGGTATTATGTGCTTGCGGACCCGGTCATTTCCGACCGGGAATTTGACCGACTGCTGGAACAGCTGAAAAAGCTGGAAGAACAGTATCCCGATCTTGTCCGCCCGGACTCGCCGACCCAGCGAGTGGGCGGCACTCCTGTGGAAGGCTTCACCAATGTGCACCATGAAGTGCCCATGCTTTCCATAGACAACACTTACAATGAAAATGAAATCCGTGCCTTTGACCGGCGCACCCGCAAACTGCTGGGCAGCGAACCCGTCACTTATGTAGTGGAACTGAAGATGGACGGCGTGTCTCTCAGTCTGCGTTATGAAGCGGGCAGTCTTGTGCGTGCCGCAACCCGCGGCGACGGCGCAACGGGCGACGATGTTACAGAAAATGCGCGCACCATCCGTGCCTGTCCCCTGCGGCTGAGAGAGACCGGGGCAATGCCTGAAACGCTGGAAGTGCGCGGTGAAGTCTATATGACAGTGGCGACGCTGGCGCAGCTGAACGAGGAGCGGGAAGCAGAGGGACAGGAACTGTTCCGCAATCCCCGCAATACTGCGGCAGGCAGTTTGAAACTGCTTGATCCGCGGGCTGTTGCCAAAAGACAGCTGCAGTTTGTTGCGTATGATGTGGTCACCGGGCTGCCGGAGTCAGTCGTGACCCATGACGGCGTACTTCAATATTTAAAAACATTGGGCTTCCCGGTAAATCCTAATTACCGGCACTGCAGAGATATTGAGGAAGTCATTGCCTTCTGCAATCACTGGAACACGGCACGCCATGATCTGGGCTATGAAATTGACGGGATGGTCATTAAGGTGGATCTGCTGGCACAGCACAAGCGCCTGGGACGTACTGCCAAATCACCGCGGTGGCTTATCGCCTACAAATTCCCTGCGGAAACAGCCCGCTCCGTTCTCCGCAACATCGAGATTTCCGTGGGCAAAAGCGGTGTCTTTACGCCTGTTGCCGAACTGGATCCCGTAGCTTTGGGCGGTTCTATTGTGCGCCGTGCAAGCCTCCACAACTTTGACGAGCTGCAGCGCAAGGATCTGCGTATCGGCGACCTGGTGGAAGTGGAGAAAGCCGGTGAGATCATTCCCCAGGTGCTCCGTTTCGTCCCGGAGGCGCGCCCGGCCGATGCCGTCCCCTACCGGATACCTGAACAATGTCCCGCCTGCGGCAGTCCGGGCGTGAAAGATCCGGAGGGCGTTTACTACCGATGCCTGAATACGGCATGCCCGGCACAGGTTCGCGAGCGCCTGCGTTTTTTTGCAGGAAAAAGCGCACTGGATATTGCGGGTATGGGTCCGGCAGTGGTGGAGCAGCTGGTCGACAAAGGGCTGGTGGTAAATCCCGCCGACCTTTATATGCTGACGCTATCTGATTTCATGCAGCTGGAACGCCTGGGCGAAAAATCGGCGCAGAAGCTGATTGCCGCCATCGATGCTTCCCGGAAACGGCCGCTGAACAGATTGATTGTGGGACTGGGCATCCGCCATGTGGGAAGCCGGATCGCAAGCTCTCTGGCCGAGCACTTCGGAAGCCTTCACGCGCTGGCGGAAGCGGATCGGGCGGCCCTGACACAGGTGCAGGACGTGGGCGACATCATCGCTGACAGCATCCTGGGCTATTTCAGTGTTGCTGAAAACCGGCATATGCTGGAACGGCTGGAAAAGTATGGGCTGACCTTTGCCGCCGCACCGGTGCAGGAAGGCGGCACATCATCGCTCCTCGCCGGGAAATCCTTTGTCGTTACCGGAACGCTGATCTCCGGTACCCGGGAAGAAATTCACAGCCAGATTGAAGCAGCAGGCGGGCGCATCGCCTCCTCAGTCAGCAAAAAAACAGATTTTCTCATTGCCGGGGAAAATGCCGGATCAAAACTTACCAAAGCACAAGCGCTGGGTGTACCCATTCTTACCGAAGCTCTGTTTAAAGAGATGCTTGAAAACGGGAAATAAGCCGTTATGAACGAATGTACCGTCCTTTGTCCGGAAGTTCTGGATCAGGATGGCGGTGCCGCCATGTACAAGTCACTGCTCAAACAGTGGAGCCGGCGGAGCACCGCCATTGTCCTCGACTTTGCTTCCACCGACAGCATCGATTCTTTGGGCGGCGCCTGGATCATGAAAGCAGCGGGGTACGCCCGGCAGAAAGGCGTTGATTTTTCCTGGAAAGGACAGCACGACGCCCTTAGCGATTTTCTGGAAATGCTGGCGCCCTCCCTGCAGGCATCGCCTCCTGCACGCCCGAAAATGCCCGGGCCACTGGAAAAGCTGGGTGAAGTCATTATCTCCGTCACGAAAGAATGCGGCGAGTTTCTCTCTCTTACTGTGGACACAATCTACTGGACGCTGATTGCACCCTTTGAAGGCAGAGGTTTCCGCTTCAACGCTTTTATTGATGAGGTTCATGAAATGGGGGTGCGTGCCGTGCGCATCGTATGTCTCATGAACTTTCTGCTCGGTCTGATTATTGCCATGCTTTCCGCCAAACAGGTGGAAGCATTCGGCATTCAGATCTATGTTGCCAACCTGATTTTCATCGGTTTCGCCCGGGAACTGGCTGCCGTCATGACGGCTGTGGTTGTATCGGCACGCAGCGGCGCCGCCATTGCAGCGGAACTGGCAACGATGACCGTGCAGGAGGAAATAGATGCACTGCGCGGCATGGGCATCAGCCCGGCGCAGTATCTGGTCACGCCGAAACTGCTTGCCATGCTGGTGGCGCTGCCCTGCCTTGCCACGTTGGGCCTGATCTCGGGTGTGCTGGGCGGTGCCGTCTGGGGCATTTTTGTTCTCGGGTTCCGCCCCTTTATGTGGTACAACCAGACACTGGAAGCAGCAGCCATGGACGATATCATGCAGGGCATGCTGAAAACCTTCTTCTTCGCCATCGCCATTGTAATGATCGGCTGCCACAACGGCTTCCGGGTAAAAGGCGGATCCAGAGGCGTAGGGCTTATGACCACCCGTGCTGTGGTCATGGACATCTTTTCTCTGATCTGCATTGATATTGTATTTGCAAGTATTTTCTACTATCTGCTGGGCTAAACATGCCGGACTTTTCTATGAGTGAAACCATGATCAGCGTTGAAAATCTAGTCTCCCACTACGGACCGGTCAAAGTGCTGGACGGTGTGACTTTTGACGTCAAAAAAGGAGAGATATTCATGGTCATCGGCGGCAGCGGATGCGGCAAAAGCACGCTGCTCAAACAAATGTGCGGCCTGCTGAAACCCACCAGCGGACATATCATATACCGGGGCAAAGATCTTGCCGCCATGGATGAAGATGAGTTGAGCGCCATGCAGCGCACCATCGGCATTGCATTTCAGTCCAGCGGTCTTTTCAACTCCATGACTGTGGGTGAAAACGTCGCCATGCCCATGCGGGAATTCGGCGGTGTGGATCCGAAGTTAATTGATGAGCTGGTTCGCTACAAACTCAGTCTGGTGGGGCTTGCCCATGCGCAGCACCTTATGCCTTCCGAACTGTCGGGAGGCATGCGGAAAAGGGCGGGTCTCGCCCGCGCCATTGCGCTGGATCCGGATCTGGTTTATTTCGATGAGCCTTCCGCCGGTCTTGACCCCATCATGGCGGCCGGGCTTGACAACATGATTCTCAAATTGAAATCGCTGCTGAATACAACCTTTGTCATCGTGACCCATGAACTGGATTCCATCCGTCTGGCGGCAGATCGTATCCTGATGCTGGACATGGGCGAAGTAATTTTCTGCGGGACACTGGAAGAGGCGGCAGCCTCACCAGTCGACCGGCTGAGGCAGTTTTTTGACCGTCGTGCCGATGACTTCATTGTCCAACGCAATATCACCAGCTGAATACAGGCAAAGAAAAGGAAAACAGACAGGTGGCTACTCGCAAACAGAAAATCAAAGTCAGCCTCTTCCTGATTATCTGCGTCGCCATCATGGCGGTGTCCGCTGCGGTCATTTCGGGATTCTACAAAGAACCCGGCATCTCGTACTGGATGGAATTCAATGAATCCATTCTGGGGCTCTACGAGGGCGGCATGGTCGAATATCTGGGCGTGCCGGTCGGTAAAATCACCGACATCTATGTAACCTCCGATCAAGTCGCCCATGTGGAAATCATCATCAATCCGCAGAAAGTAACCCTCCATGAGGGCGTACAGGGCCAGCTGGTCATCTACAGCATCGCTTCCGGCACCATGGCGATTTCACTGAGCGGCGGAAACAAGGAGGGTGAACGCCTTCATGAATATGCACAAATTCCGACCAAGACCAGCACGATAGAAGCCTTCAGCACCCAGCTGTCTGAAATTCTTTCAGATGTCTCTGAAATTTCCGGATCCATCAAAGGACAACTGGCGCATCTGGACGAAACTGCTGTGAAGAATGTCGTTGATCAGGTACAGACGCTTCTGGGCAAAGGGGAAACTTTTGTTGAAGACACCACCACGCTGGTGAAGGAAAGCACAGAAACGGTGCAGGACATCCGCAGCCATGCAAGCAGTCTCGTTTCCAGTCTGGAGACCAGAAGCACCGAAGTCGCCAGCCTAATCAAAAAGCTGGAGCAGCTGGTGGAAGTGTCCACTGTCCGGGCAGAACAGCTGGATGTGCAGAAGCTGCAGGAGCAGTTCAGTGAACTGCTGGCGCAGGTCACCAATGCAGCCACACAGTTGGATACAACTGTGGCAAATATGGACTTGATCGCTCAGGATATTGTCCATCAGGCAGGCAATGTTGAGTATTCACTGCGGGGCACGCTGGCTGAATTCAGAGATTCCCTGGAAAGCGTTCGCATCATGATCAATCAAATTAAGGACGACCCTTCCTCCCTGATCCGGGGACGGGGCAGAATTAAAGAGCAGGATTAATTCGGGAGACACACCATGTCAGCCAAATCGCTTATTCGTACAGGCACGAACATCGCCGCCGGAATGCTTCTGCTGCTCATTTTGCAGGGATGTCTTTCCACCCCGGTTGTGCAGAAGACCCTCTATTATTCGCTGACGCCTCATCTGGAAATGGAAAAAAAACCGCCGCTGGAGTACACGCTGGGGATCCGGCCGCTGCCCAATGCAAAGTCTTACGGACTGCCCATTGCCTATCTGGACAACAGCTTCCAGATCGGATACCGGTCGCGGGAAGAGTGGGTGGAGCAGCCGGCGCTGGTGGTCACCCGGGCTATTCAGGATGCCATCGCCTCTACAGGGCGTTTTGCTGATTCGGGCAATGCCGCCGATATGGTACGGCCCGACCTGATTATGACCGGTGAGCTGCGCGCTTTCCATGAAAACCGGACGGAAGAAAAGCCGAAAGTCGAAATCACCGTACATTTTCAGGTGCGGCCCTCCACCGTGAAAGGGCTGCTGTGGTCCGGCACCCTGACAGAATCGGAATACCTTGAATCGGGCAGTGCCCTCGATGTCGCCCGCGCCATGAACAGGGTACTGGAACGCCTTGCGAGAAACGTTGCCGATGCCGTATGCTCCATTGAGCTGCCGCCCCGGGAAGAATTTTTCAAAAACCCGTGAGTAAAGCCATCAGCCTTTGATTACTTTGCGATAGCGTGCCCGCCTGTTTTCGAAAAGGCGGGTGCCGAATTCGCGGAGGCGCCACGCTTCATAGTCCTGATAATTGCCCTGGAACCACCGCACCTGCCCTTCGCCTTCGAACACAAGCAGGTGGGTGCAGATCCGATCCAGGAAGAAACGGTCGTGGCTGATCACCAGCACACAGCCGCTGAAATTAAGCAATGCCTCTTCCAGAAGCCGCAGCGTGTTCACGTCCAGATCATTGGTCGGTTCGTCCAGCAGCAGCACATTGCCGCCTTCTTTCAGCAGTTTGGCGAGATTGCACCGGTTCCGTTCTCCGCCGGAAAGCTGCCCCGCCATTTTCTGCTGATCGGCACCCCGGAACCCGAACTGTGCCAGATATTTTCGCAGAGGAATGCGCACTTTCCCCAATTCTATTTCGTCCAGCCCCCCGCCCACTTCATCCAGAAGGCTTACATCATCTTTCAGGGAAGAGCGTTCCTGATCCACATAGGAGAAGCGCACGGAACTGCCTGCTTTAATGCTGCCTGAGTCCGGTTTTTCATGATCCAGCAGCATGCGGAGGAGCGTGGTTTTTCCTGTGCCGTTAGGCCCGATGATGCCGACCAGTGCCGCCCTCGGCACAATAAAGTCAAGATCTTTAAAAAGCATCTGGCCGCCGAAGCTCTTGCTTACGCCCTTCACTTCTATCACCTGATCGCCCAGCGGCGGCCCGGGCGCTATATGGATCACCGCGCTGTCCCCTCTTGCCTCCGCGCTTTCCCGGGCAATCAGCTGCTCATATGCGCCCAGTCGTGCCTGGCTCAGGTCTTTGCGCGCTTTATTGCTCATCCGTATCCAGTCAAGTTCACGCTGCAGTGCACGCCCCCGGGGCGTGGAAGCCTTTTCGTTTTCCGCCAGCAGACTCAGTTTCTGCTCGAGCCAGGACGAATAATTTCCTTCCCAGGGAATTCCTCTGCCGCCTTCCAGTTCAAGAATCCAGCGGGTCACGTTGTCCAGAAAATATCTGTCATGGGTCACAATCAGCACAGTACCCGGATACTCTTTCAACTGGGTTTCCAGCCAGTCCACCGTTTCCGCATCAAGATGGTTGGTGGGTTCATCCAGAAGCAGCAGATCCGGTTTTTCGAGCAGCGCTCTGCACAAGGCAACCCGGCGCTTTTCACCGCCGCTCAGTGTGCCCACTAGCCGGTCGTCTTCAGGCAGGCACAATGCCTCGCTCGCCTGATTCAACCGCTGATCAAGATTCCAGGCGTCAGCGGCATCCAATTTATCCTGCAGGACGCCCATACGATCGAGTGCCTTCTGCATCTCGTCATCCTCTGTGATTTCCGCCATACTCATGGACAAAGCGTCAAACTCGGCGAGGAGCGCCTGTATCTCTCCGAAGGCTTCCTCCAGGGTCGCCCGCACCGTTTTGTCCGGATCCAAGGCAGGTTCCTGGGCAACCATCCGCGCTGTATACCCTCTGGAAAGTTCCGCCCTGCCCCTGAAATCGTCGTCAAGTCCTGCCATAATTCTAAGGATGGTGGATTTACCCGAGCCGTTCTCCCCCACAATCCCTATTTTTGCACCAGGGAAAAAACACAGATTGATATCCTTCAGCACCTGTTTCTGACCATAAAATTTATTGAGCCCGAGCATGGTGAAAATATATTGTTCCGCCATCGACAGATCCTCCGAAAAAAAAAACTGATGTAAAGGAGACGCCCCTTATTATACCGAATCTGTGCCGTGCCGCAAGGGCAGCCCTTCCGGAGGGCATCTTTCCCCCTGCGCTGCAGGAGCAAAAAAGGGTTTTTGCGTGTATCCGCTTCAGATATGCTATTATATGTAGCGATGATTGGGGCAGGGGAAGGCTTATTAACACAACTTTTTGCCTGAAAATCAGGCGGACCCGGCTTATTAAATATGACAGCACCGATGAAAAATATCAGAAATTTCTGTATTATCGCTCACATTGATCATGGGAAGTCCACACTTGCCGACCGCTTGATCGAGTTCACCAAAACGGTGGACGAACGCAAAATGACCGAGCAGACCCTTGATAATATGGATATTGAACGGGAACGGGGCATTACCATTAAATCGGTAGCGGTCCGTATGGAATACCTTGCGGACAACGGTGAAAATTACATTCTGAACCTCATTGACACGCCCGGTCATGTGGATTTTGCCTACGAAGTATCCCGCTCCATGGCAGCCTGTGAAGGCGCACTTCTGGTAGTGGATGCCGCACAGGGCGTGGAAGCGCAGACACTCGCCAACGCTTACAAAGCCATTGAACAGGATCTTGAAATTATTCCTGTTATCAATAAGGTGGATCTCCCGGCCGCCGATGTGGAAGGCGTCCGGCGTCAGATTGAAGAAATCATCGGGCTGGATGCACAGAATGCCGTTCTGGTCAGTGCGAAAACCGGGCTGGGCACTAAAGATACTCTGGAATCCATCATAGAGCGTATTCCGCCGCCCGAAGGACAGCGCGAAGGGCCTTTGCGCTGTCTGATTTTCGATGCCGTATACAACACCTACAGAGGCGTGATCGTCTATCTGCGTGTGGTGGACGGATCCATCGCACCGGGCGATAAAATCGTTTTCATGGCAACAGGCATCAGGCACGAAGTGTCGGAAGTCGGCGCGCTCCAGCCTCATCTTGTGCCCCGGGACGCACTCCATGCCGGAGAGGCAGGCTATCTCATCTGCAATATCAAAACGCTGAGCGACACCAAAATCGGCGACACAGTCACCCATGCCGACCGGCCCGCAAAAACACCGCTCCCGGGATATGAAGAAGCTAAGCCGGTTGTTTTTTCAGGGCTCTATCCGGCTGTTTCCACCGACTATGAAGAGCTGCGGGAAGCGCTGGAAAAGCTGCAGCTGAACGACGCCTCCTTTCAGTTTCATGCCGACAGTTCCGATGCATTGGGACTGGGGTTCCGGCTGGGCTTTCTCGGACTGCTCCACATGGAAATTGTGCAGGAACGGCTGGAGCGGGAATTCGGGCTGACCCTGGTCACCACCATGCCCAACGTAGCCTACGACATCACCCTGACGAAGGGCGAGAAAATTACTATTGAAAAAGCGTCGCAGATGCCGCCGCCCGGTGAAATTGCCGTTATAGAAGAGCCTTATATCGAGGCGGATATCCTCTGCCCCACCCAGTATCTCAGTGCCATCATTGAGCTCTGCAAGCGAAAGAGAGGCGTGCACGTGCGGGTGGACTACATCGACGGTAACCGGTGCATGGCCATATACCGCATGCCTCTGGCGGAAATCGTGCTCGACTTCTACGACAAACTTAAAAGCATTACCCGCGGCTACGGCTCTCTGGATTACAAACTCATCGGCAACCAGCCCGGCGATCTCGTCAAACTGGATATTCTCCTGAATGGTGAACACGTGGATGCTCTGTCCACCATCGTTCACCGGGAGCATGCTGTCAGGCTGGGCAGAGCATTGGCACAGAAACTGCGCAAACTTATTCCGCGCCAGCAGTATGAAGTCGCTATTCAGGCCGCCATCCATAATAAAATTATTGTCAGGGAAAGTATTTCGGCGTTACGTAAAAACGTGACCGCCAAATGCTACGGTGGCGATATTTCACGCAAAAGAAAGCTGCTGGAAAAGCAGCGGGAAGGCAAAAAGCGCATGAAGCAGATCGGCACGGTTGAGGTGCCGCAGGAAGCGTTCATGGCGCTGCTCCGGGTAAATGAAGATGACAACACCTGAGGCGCTCCCCGGAAAAACGCTGCGGTTCTTTCGCCGGCTGCTGGAGCAGATCACAGGTCCCTGGACCTGGAAAAATCTGGGCGGATGGATAATCATTATTCTGCTGCTGCTCTTTGTAAAAGGCTGCATCATCGACCAGTACACCATTCCGACCGGGTCCATGGATCCCACATTGCACGGCGATCCCCGGCTTTTTCACGGCGACCGGGTGCTGGTCAATAAATGGCGTTTCGGCCCGCGTATTCCTTTTACCACGCACCGCCTTGCCCGATGGGATACACCCGACCGCTGGGACATCGTCGTTTTCAGATCCCTGGAAAAAGAAACACAGCAGCCTGTCCTGATCAAGCGGGTTATCGGGCTGCCCGGCGAAAGAGTCCGTATCAGAGACGGCAGTATTTTTATTAATGGAGAAAAATGCCCTCCCCCCGAACAACTCAAAGATACACTGCATTACTACACGGAGCTGAAGTTCACGGATGTGGAGAAAAAACGGCAGTTCCTGAAACTGGCGCAGAAAAACCAGCCTCTGGCAATTCTGAACCCCGAAGAGCCGCCGGTGAAGCACTTCTACCAGGAAATGAAGAGGTTTCATGAGAAGGCGGAAAAACTGGACGTTGATGCACTCAGCGATGAAAAGGTGCTTGATTTCTGCAGAGAGCTAGACCCCAGGACACTGCAGCTCATTGATCAGGTCTATGTTTTCTATCAGCCGCCCATGCCCTACGGGTGCAGAGATGAAGACGAATATACGCTGGTGCCGGAAGGGCACTATTTCCTGCTCGGCGACAACAGCGCTGCCAGTCTGGACGGACGCATGTACGGATGGGTGCCCCATAACCACCTTTATGGAAGCGCCTTTGCCGTGTGGTGGCCCTGGGCGCGCCGTCAGGATTTCACTGGCTTTTCACATACCTGGTGGGGCATGGCACTGCTCTACGGCATACCGGCGCTGCTGCTCCTTTGGGAATTGTCCGGTTATGTCCGCAAAAGGAAAAAAGAAAACAAATAAAGAAAGGAAAAAAGAAAATGTCCTTTTTTAATGAATTGCACTGGCGCGGTTTTGTCAATCAGATGACCCATCCGGAACTGCCGGATATTCTGGATAAAGAATCCGTCACCCTCTATTGCGGCTTTGATCCCACCGCATACAGCCTCCACATCGGAAGCCTGCTGCCCATTATGGGACTGGCGCATTTTCAGCGTGCCGGACACACACCCATCGCGCTGGTTGGCGGCGGCACAGGCCTTATCGGCGATCCCAGCGGAAAAGCGCAGGAACGCACCATGCTCAGCCGTGAAGAAGTGGAGCATAATTGCGAAGGCATCCGTGCGCAGCTGGAACGTTTTCTGGATTTTAAAGGCTCCCACGCGGCAATCATGGTCAATAATGCGGACTGGCTGTGCGAAGTGAAACTGCTTGACTTCATGCGGGATATCGGAAAGTTTTTCTCTGTCAATGCCCTGCTCAACCGCGATAGTGTCCGTGCCCGGCTGGAAGATCGGGAGTCAGGCATTTCCTTCACCGAGTTCTCCTACATCCTGCTGCAGGCCTATGATTACCTCTACCTCAATAAAAAATACAACTGCCGGCTGCAGATCGGCGGTGCCGATCAGTGGGGCAATATCGTATCGGGCATGGATATCACACGCCGCCTGAACAACGCCTCCACTTTCGGACTGACCTTTCCTCTCGTAACCAAATCAGACGGCGCCAAATTCGGCAAGTCGGAAAAAGGAAATATCTGGCTCGACAGCACCCGCACCTCGCCCTACCAGTTCTACCAGTTCTGGATCAATCAGGCGGATGCCGATGTATCCCGCTTCCTCCGCTACTTCACTTTCCTCCCCGAAACGGAGATTCTCGCGCTGGATGAACAGATCAGAGAAGCACCTCAGGAAAGAGCGGCGCAGAAACGGCTTGCCGAAGAAGTGACCCGCCTCGTTCATGGGGAAACCGCACTCGCCAACGCCGTAACCGCCAGCAATGCCATGTTTGGAGGCGACTGGACTGCACTGGACGCACAGACGCTCCTTGACGTCTTTTCCGAAGTGCCTCATACAGAAATGCCGCTGGAAACATTGCAGCGGACAGAACTGCTGAACGACCTGCTGGTGCACGCCGAAGTGTTCGCCAGTAAAGGCGAGGCACGGCGCCTCATTCGCAACGGCGGTCTCTATGTGAACAACATGCGCATCGAAAAAGAAGACGTCACCTGCAATGCACTTCCCCTGCTTGCCGGCAATCTTATGGTTGCCCGAATCGGAAAGAAATCATACCATCTGATCAGGTTTGTGTGATCGGATCGGCAGGCTGCATAAAAAAAGCGCCGGACTGCATGGGCTGTCCGGCACCTGAATGGAGAAAAAAAGATGGTGCCCGAGGCGAGAATCGAACTCGCACCCCATCGCTGGGACTAGATCCTTAGTCTAGCGTGTCTGCCATTTCCACCACCCGGGCGTGAGAGGAACGGTGAAACTTTACCAAAAAAGTGCAGGAAAAATCAAACCGATTCTCTTCGCGGTTCCTGAAAAAAATGGTATGATTGAAAAGAAACCCTGTTCTTCCTTCGTGACTGATTTATCCCGGCATCTGAAAACCCATGCAGGCCTTCAATGGACAGTTCGCCCATCCTTGAAATCCGCGATCTTGACGGCATGGCAGGAAACATCTGCCTTTTCCGTAAACTCCATTTAACATTGGATCCCGGCGAAAAATGCACATTGAGCGGAGCATCGGGCTCCGGGAAAAGCACGCTCCTGAAAATGATTATGGGCTTTCTGCCTGTGCCTGCAGACACCATTTTTATTACGGGAGAAGAGTTGACCGCAAAAAGCTGCTGGAGGCTCAGAAAATGCGTGGCATGTGTCTCCCAGGAACCGGAAATCGGCAAAGGAAAGGTATGCGATATTCTTGCGGCTCCCTTTCAGTACCGGAGCAACAGAAGCCTCTCTTTTGAGCTGAAAGAAGCACAGCAGCTTTTTGAATGCTTTCTGCTTCCTGCGGACACATTACAGAAAGATATGGAAGTGCTGTCAGGCGGCGAAAAACAGCGGGTCGCGTTAACCGCCGCCCTGCTGCTGAAACGGAAGCTGCTCCTTCTGGATGAAGTTGCCGCCGCCCTTGATGCCCGTTCCAAAGAAGCGGTGCGGGCTTATCTTGCCTCTCTGAAAAACACCGCCATTCTGTCTGTCTCTCATGATGTCGGGGATTTCCTGCTGTCTTCACGACTCGAATGGATGGAAGACCTGCAGAAAGGAGGCGGCAATGCCCGTGACTGATATTGATGTCGTCCGCCTGGCAGCCGGGTACGGACTCCTGCTGATCCCGCTGGGTATTTTTCTCTGGCATCGGGTGCCGCTCATCGGGACTACGCTGGTCAGCATCGTGCGCATGACCGTACAACTCCTTTTCATCGGTTTTTATCTGCAGATACTTTTCGATTTAAATAATATCTGGCTGAATATCATGTGGCTGGCGGTCATGATTGCCGTGGCGGATGCGTCCATCCTCCGCGGATGCGATTTAAACTTCCGGATCTTTGCAATTCCTGTCTTTGTGGCGCTGCTGCTCGGTATCCTGCTCCCCGTTTTTATTTTTCTCACCGTAATCCTTTATCCGGCGCCTGCTTTGGATGCACGCTTTCTGGTACCCATTTTCGGCATGGTTCTGGGGAACTCGCTGCGGGCTGTTATTGTAGGGTTGCAGCACTTCTATGACGCACTGCGGCGCCGTGAAAAGGAATATTTCTTTTTTCTGAGCGCCGGGGCGGGCAGGCAGGAAGCGCTTATGCCTTTTTTGAAGGAAACGCTCCAGGTGTCCATGGCACCGACCCTGGCCAATATGGCGACTATGGGATTGGTTGCACTGCCCGGAATGATGACAGGCGTCATGATCGGTGGAATCAGCCCTGCAGCGGCAATCAAATACCAGATAGCGATTATGATCGCTATCCTCTCCGGCACCTCTCTTGCCGCAACGCTGGCAGTTTATTTCAGCCTGAGAAAAAGCCTGACGCCCTGGGGGAGCCTCAATCGGAGTGTGTTTACCCGCCTGAATCAGTAGGGCGAGCCGGATTCCGGCTCTGCGGTATAAAAAGCGTCGATAGCCTTCAATATCTGATCGCGGGGTGCCACATTGGGCGTGACCCGCAGACCGGTAAGCCGTTCAATATCCTCTATGACAAGAAGATTGCCCGGGTTTTCCATCACCAGCACCAGTTCCTTGCCCAGCACCTGTCTGGGAATACAGCAGCGCGTTTTTGCCAGTCGCTCAGGAACCAGACGCATAGCCTTCGGATCCAGCCCTGCCGCAGAGATGGAAACAAGCGGGCACTGGTGCACAACGGAAATGATTTCTGCCAGAGAGGCAGGTGTCATAAAGCCCATCTTGACAAGCACGGCGACAAAATCAGACTCAGGATGAAGTTTCTGCTCAGATATGGCATCGGACAATTGATCCGTTGTAATGCATTTCAGTGCCACCAGCACTTCCCCCAGATTCCGCTGCTTCTGTCTGGGCAGGGAATTGATCACTTCGCGGACAGGCAGCGCGCCACGAGCAGAATCTGCTGAGGGAGCCACTGTCTCGACCTCGCCCGTTACGTCAGCAGGAAGCCGTTTCATGGCACGCAGTTCAGCACGTGCATCTTCGGCATCACGGAGAGCGTCGGCAAGCTGACGGGCAAGCCCTGCCTTGGTGCCTTTCGAAAGTTCTTCGTCCAGCCGTTCCTGCAGTTGTGCGGTTTTGCGCTTTTCCTCTTCCAGAGCACTGCGCATATTTTCTATTTCTTCGGGAGATGCCCCCTGCTCCAGTTCCACATGGAGGTCTTTCACTTTATTATTGAGATCTTGAACTTCCTGCTTCAATTGCTCATTGATTTTTTGAAGCGCTTCTTTCTCAGACTCAAAACTGTTCTGAGCGTCCAGTGATTTTTTGGCGGACGCTTCCAGTGTCTGACGCATTTCTTCAGAACTCAGCAACTGCGCCTGAGTCCGGGACAGCGCCTCGCTCTTTTCATCCAGTTCTTTTTTAATCTGTTGCTGCTGCCTTTCGAGATCCGTACATTTCGTTTTCCATTCAGCAGCACCGCGTTCCGCCGTTTCTGTATCTTCGGCAATGGTCTGAAGCGCCTGACGCGCATCGGCGGCATTGCGGGCAGCTTCTTCTTTTTCTTCCGTCAAATCGGCGATTTTATCCTGTGCCGCAGCGAGCGCGCTTTCCAGCGTTTCGGTCCGTTCTTTATGGGCATTTAGTTCTCCGACAAGCGTGGCAACCCGCGCTTCGGCATCTCCGCTTTCAGACAACAGTTTCTCAAGTTTATCTTCCGCCAGCTCGGCACGCCGTTCCGCCGTATCCAGTGCGGTTTCCCGATCGCCCAGCTCGCTTTGAAGAAAAGAAATTTGAGACTGCTGTTCCGATAGCTGAGCCGACACCTTTTCCGCCGATTCCTGCACCTGAGCCAGATACTCGCGTGCTGCTGCCGTCGCTGCTTTTTCACGCTCCACTTCCTGCTGCAGCCCAACAACAATGCCTTCCTGTTCCGCGTGCGTTTTTGCAGCTTCGCTCAGTCGCTGCTGAAAACCGTCCAGGGCTTCACGGGCTGCATTCAGTTCGCTGTTCAGGCGGTTGCACTCCGCTTCCAGTTCCTGCTGGCGATTTTCACCGGCAGCCGTGTCCGAATCCATACGGGCTGCCGCATCGCGCAACACGTCCATTTCCGCAAGAAGCGCTGCTTTCTCCCGGGCAGCCGCAACAAGCTGTTCCTCCATCTCCGCTTTTTCCTCAGCAAACCGGCCGGCTGCAGCTGCCTGTTCCTGCAGCTGGTGCGCCACGTCTTGTTTACTTTCTTCAAAAGCAGCTGCCTGCTGTTTCAAGGCATCATAGTGGCTTTGCAGGGCACTCATCTCCGCCTGCTTTTCTTCCATCTCCTGACGCAGTTCCAAATCGGCCTGCTCCAGTGCGTGGATGCGCTCCTGTACCGATGCCAGATCGCGGCTCCGGCTGCTCACATCGTCCTGCAGCTGACGGTTTCGTTCTTCTGCGCCCGACAACGCTTCTTCTTTATCTGCGAGGAGACGCTCAAGCGCCTGAATCTGCGCCTGATTTTCCTGATCGCTGCCGCTGTTCTCCTCCAGTTGTTTGCGCAATTCGTTGAAGCGATCTTCGGAGGACTGGAGTGCTTTATTTTTGCGTTCCAGCTGCAGCTCCAGATCTTCGGCGCGCTGTACAGCCGAAGTGCGTTCCGCCGCCATGCCTTCGATCTTTTCCTGAAGGCGAAGAATACGGCGGCGTGCTACACCGATGGTCTCATTTCTTTTCTGCAGATGTTCTTCCAGCCCTTTAATATAGTGCTGGACTTTCTCGTCCCCTCCGGCTGAAACCTGCGCCTCAAGGGCAGCGATTTTCCGATGTTGCTCAGCAAGCTGTTTCTCTTTGTGGTGAACTTCTTCTTCCAGATCCAGGATACGTTTATGCAGTCCGTCGCCGCCTTCCGGCAGACCCTGCACCTGAGATGCCAGCATTTCATAAGCACTCGCATGTTTTGCAAACACGGAGGCCTGCTGCTCATAGGCGCTTTCCAGTTGAGCTTCCAGCGCCTGAAACGTGGTTTTTAGTTGTGTAAGTTGTGATACCAGAGCCTGATGGGATTCATTACAGCGTCCCGCTCCCTCTTTCACCGAATCCAGAAAAGCGATTAGCTCGTTGTTTGCTGCTTTGTCTTGCATAATGTTTTCCAATACCCTTCAAGATCGGAACATATTACACCTGTTCACAACGCCACTTAAGTATAAATTATTTACTGATTTATATCAAGATATGAAAGCCACCAGAAATATGAAGAACGCAACGGATGCCTGGAAAAAATTGATAAAAATACATGCTGCGCAAAAGGATTATGCCAAGAAGTTTCTGTACATTAATTTGAACCGACGGGGCCTTCGTTCGGTTCTCTCCTGGTGAATACTAAAAACCCGCCTAAAGGCCTAATTAAAGGGAGGACAAATGTTGACCGGTAAAGAATATGGAAGTTTTTTTACAACAGATTTTCAAGAAACCTCTTGACATAACTTCGGATATTAAATCATTATATTGGAACAGGAGACCTCTGCAATGCGTTCAACCTTTTTATTTTGTTTATCATTGGCGATGGGCGCTGCCGCGTGGGGCGATGCGCCGTCGTTCATGATGGAAAACGACAGGATAAAGATTGTATTGGATGCCGCCACGGGTGGTTTTGCTTCGATATATGACAAGCAAAAGGCGGATTCAAGGCTGAAATGCAATTATTGAATTGAATAAGACTTCGGCAGGCGTTCGGTAGTTTAAGGTTTTTC